>DASTJB010000222.1:0-56413 GCA_035717005.1 Candidatus Angelobacter sp. | reverse complement strand
GCGCTGGCTGAGGTGCATCCGCGCTTCCGCACGCCGTCGCTCGCCATCATCGTGCAGGCAGCGCTGGCTATCGGGCTGCTGCTAGTGGGCGGCGCGTTTCGCGAATTATTTTCCCTGGCCATCTTTGCCGAATGGCTGTTCTACATGATCGCTGCCAGCACGATCTTCGTCTTCCGCGTGCGCGAACCCAATCTGCCCCGGCCTTATCGCGTGTGGGGATATCCCGTCGTGCCGGCGCTCTTCCTCGTTTGCGCTGCAGTGCTGCTCTATTACACGTTCATGGACAAGCTGCACACCTCTGTGGCCGGAACCCTGACAATGACGGGAGTTATCTTGGCGGGGGTGCCGGTGTATTGGTTGTTCGCACAGCGGAAGAAAACCGCTTAACCACAGAGGACACAGAGAAACACAGAGGAGATCTTTTGCCAGAAACACCTCCGTGTTCCTCTGTGCCCTCTGTGGTACAAAACTCAGGCCCGGCTCAGCTCCAGCACCTTCTCCGGCGGCGACGGTTTCGGCGGAACCAGGCGCTCGTAAATCCTTACGTATTCCCGCGCTGCGGCGGTCCAGGAGAAATCCTTGCTCATGCCGTTCAGCATCAGCTTGCGCCAGTTGGGCTGGTCTTTATGCGCGCGCAGGGCCTCGTGAATGCAGTTCAGCAGCGCGACGCCTGAATATGCGCTGAACTTGAAGCCCGTACCTTTTCCGGTGTTGGTATCCCAGGGTTCGATGGTGTCGTCGAGCCCACCCGTGGCGCGCACGATCGGCACGGTGCCATATTTTAGGCTATACATCTGGTTGAGCCCGCTGGGTTCGTAGCGCGAGGGCATCAGGAACATGTCTGCTCCGGCCTCAATCTTGTGCGCCAGAGCATTGTCATACGCCACCTTGACGGCGATCTTTCCCGGGAACTGCTTGTGCAATTGCAGGAACAGGTCCTGATATTCCTTGTCGCCGCTGCCCAGCGCGGTCAACACCAGCGGAAGCCGCGCCAGGTCGTGTGCGATCTCCGCGATGAGGTCAAAGCCTTTCTGCGCGGCAAAGCGCGAGACAATCCCGATCACCGGCAGGTCGATGGAGACGCTCTCCATCCCGAACTGCCGCAGCAGGTCGTATTTGCATTCCTTCTTGCCTTCCAGATTTTCCGCGGAGTACTGCCGCACAATGTACTTGTCGCGCTCCGGGCTCCACTCGCTGTAATCAACGCCATTGAGAATCCCACTCACCGATCCGGCGCGCGATTTCAGCACCCCCTCCAGACCGAAACCATATTCGCTGGTCTGGATCTCCTGCGCATACTTGCGGCTGACTGTGGTGATGTGATCGGAGAACGCCAGAGCGCCCTTCAGGAAATTCACCTTCCCCCAAAACTCCATCTTGTTGATGGTGAAGAGGTCCCACGGAAGCATGAGCAGCGGCAGAGTGTCGGCCGGGAAAAGGCCCTGGTAGCCGATATTGTGGATGGTGAACACCGTGCGCGTAGTGCGGAAAACGGGATCGGCTTTGTAACTGGTGCGCAGCAGGATCGGGAGCAGCGAAGACTGCCAGTCATGGCAATGAAAGATCTCCGGTACGCCCAGGACTTTTGACGCCTCCAGCACGGCGCGGCAATAGAGCGCAAAGCGCTCGGCGTTGTCAGGATAGTCGCCGGCCGGAGTGCCGTAGAGTGCGTCGCGCTCGAAAAACGGCGGATAATCGATGAAGTAGAATTGCACCCCGGAGCGCTTGCCGCCATCCAGCACCGAGCAGAAGCGGTATTGGTCGTCAAAGGGAACGGTAATGCTGGGCAGCAGCACCTTGGCATCGAGCAACCGGGTCTGTTGATATTTGGGAAGATAGACAGAGACGTTGTGGCCCAGCTCCGCCAGCGCCTGAGGGAGCGCGCCTACAACGTCGGCCAGGCCGCCTGTTTTTGCGAAAGGCACGCATTCAGATGCCGCAAAGACAATGTTCATCAGTGCACCACAGCACGGCAGTACCGCTTGAGAAAATTCTAAATGGCGACAACAAAAAGGGCCACTTTGCCCGCCCGGAAAAAGCCCAAACTGGGACAAAACTTTCTCGCCAGCCCGGGCGCCGCAGCGAAGATTGTCGAAGCGCTGGGCGATATCGCGCAGGCCCTCGTTGTCGAAATTGGGCCCGGCAGAGGCGCGCTGACTGAGATTCTGGCCCGCCGCGCCGGCCGGCTCATCGCCGTTGAGCTGGACCGCATGCTGGCCACGCAGCTGCGCTACACCTACTCTCGCGAGCCGCATGTTGAGATCATCGAGGCCGACGTGCTCAAGCTCGACTTTCGCACCGTGCTGAACCGGACGATCGGCCCGCTGAACGATCTCCGGCCGCTGAAGCCCTCGCGCGCGCGCGTCGTCGGCAATCTGCCGTACTACATCACTTCAGACATTCTGTTGCGGCTCTTTGAATTTCACGAGCAGTTCGACACTATTGTGATCATGGTGCAGCGCGAGGTCGCAGACCGCATCGCCGCCAACCCGGGTTCCCGCGATTACGGTTTGCTATCGGCGACAGCCCAGCTTTATACGAAAGTCGAAAAGCTGTTCACTCTGCCTCCGGGAGCGTTTGCGCCCCCGCCCAAGGTGCACTCGACCGTGCTGCGCCTGACCGTCGAGACTCGATTTGATGAACTTCAGGTCAAGCCCTCTGAGTTTATTGAGTTCCTGAAATTGGCGTTCGCTATGAAACGCAAAACGCTGCTGAATAACCTGCGCGGAAGATACGCCGAAGAGCGAATTCGCGCGGCTCTCGGAGAGACGAACGTTCGGCCGGATATCCGCGCTGAAGCGCTGCCGCTGGAAAAGACCGCGGAGGTATTCCGCAGATTGACATAGAGCTGACCAAACGGGACACGAAGAGCTTCTTTCTGAAATCCCGAACCCGCTGTTTTTGCGGGTGAGGGATCAATATAGCCCTCCGTAAATCACGGGTACCCCATCTGTTCTCTTGCGGGCACAGGGATCTCTCGCTGCGCTCGAGATTTCAGAAAAGCTTCGTGTTCCTTCGCGTCCTTTGTGGTCAAAAGTTTTTACCGCGGCCTGCCGTGCGAGCCCTCGCTGCCATGCGATTCGTGCGATTCACCCCTTGACGGCGGTGGCGCGGGCGCCGACTGGTGCGCCGGAGCTGGCGCCGGAGGCGGCGTGTACTGCCGCACGGGTTGCGAAGGCGGTGCTACCGCCTGCGCCGGTGGTGTGTACGATGCACGTCCATGCTCTAGCGGAGGCTGCGTTGCTGCCGGAGCACGTGGCACTTCGGCGTCGCCGTGGAAACGGCCTGCGTCAGGATTGCGCATGGGCTGCCCGCCGCTGTTGAAAGGGCCTGCATCCGGATTACGCATCGGCCGGCCATCGCCACCGCGGAAGCGGCCGGCATCGGGGTTGCGCAGCGTCCCACTATCCGCAGGTGTCTGTTCCACGATCTGAGGCTTGCCGTCCGCATGAGTGCTCGGCTGGTTCGCGGGAACATCGGTCCGCGGAACCCGCGCGACATCGTCATTGGTGAAGATGCGGCGGTTGTAGCGGCCGCGATCATCGCCATCGTGATTGCCCAGGCGTCCTGCTACAGGAGCAGAGCTACCGCCGCTGCGGACAGGCGATCCGCCACGGTCTCCCGGCGTTCCCGGACGCACAACCCGGCCACCCGGGGCTCCGCTGATCACAATGGTTTTGCCTGCCGGCGGAACCGGAGCACGGAATCCCGGAGGCGCATTCACCCAGCGTGGCCCGGTGTGCCATCGGCCCCAGCCGCCCGGCGCCCAGCACCATCCGCGATTGTTGATGTAGATCCAGTTGCCGTAGCGGTACGGCAGCCATCCCCACGGATAGGCCGAAACCCACGTGTAGCCGTAAATCGGCGAATAGTTCCAGTAACCGTTCATGAACGGGTCCCAGCCCAGATTGACGTTATAGGGTTGCCACACCGTGCCGTATCCCGGCGCGTCAAAGTATTCGCCGTACTGGTTCAGATCCCCGGCGCCGTACTGGTAGGGATATCCGTGTCCGGCGGAGGCGTAGGCGTTAAGAGCGTCATCACGTTGCCTGGACCACTGGTCAAGCTGGTCGGCGTCAGCGCCCTTATCCAGCGCGTACTGCGCCGGATCGGAAGGATCGAGCGCGAACGTCTCATTCCGGTTGACGGCAACGTCGCCGCCGCTCTCAGAATCGTGCACGTTTACCGAGCCCTTCCAGACGGCAAGCTCCAGGGGATCAGAGTTGGTGCTGGTCAGGCGGAAAACGGCGCTCGAGTTGTCGAGAGCAATGGTCTTGTTCTTTACCGTGACGTCAAATTCACTGTCGCCATGCCGGGCGATCTTGAACTCGGCTTCGCCCTGGTCGAGATCCACGGTCGTTACCGTGCCACCGGAAGCGAGCCGGCCCAGCCGCGTGAAGGAGATCACCGTGTCCGGCGCCAGCCGGATCAGGCTGCCGTCTTCGAACTGGACCTCAGCCCAGCCGTCCGACCGGGTCTGTAGCCACGTGCGCTCGACTACGGGGACATTCATGGTGGCGCTCTCATATCCATGGCCGGTATCGATCCTCACCTGGCCTTCAACGTAGCTCAAGCGGACAATGCGCGCCTGCGAGTCGTAGGAAATATCGCTCGGATAGGCCGGATACTGGTCTTGATCGTCGTCCTGCGCCTGGGCGCGGGAACGCGGAGAAATAACAAGAAATAAAACCGCGAGAATTGCAAGGAGCAGCCAGTGTTTACTGCGCGAATCGTTGCGCGTCATAAACCCCTCCTTTTGCTTCTTACGCCCACATCCTATTAGATCGGGTTTTCCGCGCTTAGTTTCTTAATGTTAAGTGTTATTGACTGAACTTTACTATTTTTGTGACTCGGAAGCGGCCTGTTCTGAAGAACTTCTGGCCAGCAGCCTCCGGGCCCGCTGCCGGGCGATATTCAGGATAGCCGGATCATTGGCTATGTTCTCCAGAGTCGGAGCAATCAGCTGCAGCTCGGCCAGGTAGTTGTTCTCCGCCATCGCTTCCATGCCTCTCAGTTCGTCCTCCAGGCCCAGCTTGTCAAACCGGCGCAGATACTGCAGCTTGCGGCCATGCTCAATGGTGTTGGAAATGCCCTGGAAGATGTTGGTGATCTCTGCAATCGCCCGGCTCTCAGAATAGTCATAAACGGTTTCAAAATGGCGGGCTGGATCGGCGTAGGTGAGCGTCTTTTTGCCTGTGCTGGAGACCACGTGCTTCTTAAACGCGAAGTCGCCTTCAAAGTAATTGGCCTCTTTGGCATCGCGGAACAGCTTCTCCCGATTACCGGCCGACATCGTGAATTCCAGCGTGAAGTCGGGGTCCGTCTCCTGTTCCTCCCGCGGCTTCGCCGGATTGCGCGAGAGATACTTCGTTGTCCCCGTGGACTGCACCGTAATGCTGATGTTCTGCGGCGTGTAGGCCTCCCACACGCGATCGTAAGTAATCGTGGGTACCACAGGGTTCTGCGGCGGCGCGTTCTGCGGCACGGTGGTCGCCGGTGTTGGCGAAGCTTTCGCCGATTTCTTCGCGCCCTTCTGCGCCCGCGCCAGAAATCCGGCCAGCGCCACAACGCAAATCAAGATGGCTACTTGCTTCTTCAAGAGCTCGCCGCCTCGTAGCGCCGACTGGTTGCGGCGGTATGAATATGGCAGATGGCGATGGCCAGCGCATCGGACGCGTCCGTAGGTTCCGGCGGCGCGGGCAGGTTCAACAGCCGAGTGACCATCTGCTGCACCTGCTGCTTCTCCGCCTTGCCGTAACCAACTACGGCTGACTTGATGGAAAGGGGCGAGTACTCGGCGACCTCCAGCCCACAGGACGACGCCGCCAGCATGGCCACGCCCCGCACCTGGCCCAACTTGAGCGCCGTCTTGACATTGACGGCGTAGAACACATCTTCAATCGCCACCATCTCCGGCCGGTGCTCAGCGATGATGGCCGTCAGCTCAGAGAAGATTTTTTTGAGGCGCGCCGCCATGGGCGATCCGGCCTTTAGTTTGATGGCGCCCGCCGCGTGAGAGATAAGCCGGCCGTCATTTAACTCCTCAACCACGCCGTAGCCGGTGTATTCGCTGCCGCAGTCGATGCCCAGGACACGCATGAGAGAAGTTTACCGCACAGAGGCACGATAGGAATCCATGAATCCGATTTAGCTTGGCCGCCGTCTCTCAACCAACAAGAGAAGGATTCCGGCGCACAGCAGCCCTGCGCTGAGCAGAGCCGGCCAAACGAAACCCAAGGCCCGAGGACGCATCACCAAACCGATCGTTGCAGCGATGCCGTAAACGATTAAGCGAAAACCACGCCAAAACCTGTGGCCTCGAGGTTTGGCCCACCAGCGTTTCCGATTTCGAATGCCCAATGCAAAAACCCATCGATAGATCAGTTCCAGGATAACCATGCATATCAGCCAAAGACCAAGCGCAACCGGCCACCCTGCCTGTCTTGCGAAGGCAACCGCAAAAGCAAGAAGAATAAAGCAAATGGCAAAATATCCAATATGCTCTTGCCGTTGACTCACCTTGCGGAAGAGGCTGCTCATCTCAGCAGCACCTCGGTTTTCTTGCGTCAGACGCCTCGTGTTCTCGAAGAAAAGCCCGATAGCTTTTCTTGGTCGGCACATCGTGTGTGCGCTGCAGGAATCGGTGGTAGGCAGACTCATCGAAGATCTCGCGGAGCGCGGCACCTAAAAGCTCGCAGAATGCCGTGCCTCTTCCGATCACCCGATCACGAGCGATCACCCGATCACCCGATTGTTTCATAGCGCCTCCTCCGCGTATGCCGTCGGCACGAACGGCGACTCCTGCGTGCTTGCCTGCTCGTGGCCGGAGATGACTTTGATCCACTGCGCGGCAGATTCGATCACGATCACTCCGACCAGGACCAGCAGCAAGCCGCAGAAGACGGCGCAGAGACGGTCATTGAAGACGCGGCGCGCCAGGTCGGCGACCGGCGGCCCGGCGACCAACTGGCGAGCGTGAGAGAGCAGCCCGATCAGCGGATTGGGATCGAAGATC
The DNA here is from genome assembly GCA_035717005.1 of Candidatus Angelobacter sp. Classification (GTDB taxonomy): domain Bacteria; phylum Acidobacteriota; class Terriglobia; order Terriglobales; family Acidobacteriaceae; genus Angelobacter. The sequence goes on along the minus strand of DASTJB010000222.1, from coordinate 49,398 downwards.
TTGTGCCACGCCGCGGAGAACGTTACTGCCACCAGCCAGCAGAGCGGCGCCAGCGTGATCCACATATAGCGCGCGCGGCCCATCTTGACGATGATGGTCGTCGCCACGCAAAGCGCCACCGCCGCCAGTAGCTGATTGCAGATGCCGAAGATCGGCCATAGGGAGTTGATTCCGCCCAGCGGATCGCGCACGCCCTGCCACAGGAAATAACCCCAGGCGGCCACCACCAGCGCGCTGGTCACAATGATGCTCGGATACCAACTGGTCCGTCCCAAAGGCTTCCAGAGGTGGCCAAGCGCGTCCTGAAGCATGAAGCGCGCCACACGCGTGCCTGCATCGAGCACCGTCAATATAAAGAGCGCTTCAAACATGATGGCAAAGTGATACCAGATGGCCATCACCGCGGTGCCGCCGAGGCTGTCAGAAAAAATCTTGGCCATGCCCAGGGCAAACGCCGGCGCGCCGCCGGTGCGGAAGAAGAGAGTTTTCTCGCCTACGTTGTGCGCCAGCGTTACCATCTGGTCAGCGGTGACGGGAAAGCCCCAGTGGGTGATGGCGGCGACGGCAGCCTGCGGCGTTCCACCCACCATTCCGGCACCACTGTTCACGGCAAAATACGTGCCCGGCTGTAACGTGCAGGCGGCGATCATCGCCATGATGCCGACAAAGGACTCGGCCATCATCGCGCCGTAGCCCACCATACGCGTCTGCGGCTCACGCGCGATCATCTTCGGCGTGGTGCCGCTGGAGATCAGAGAATGAAAACCGCTGATGGCTCCGCAGGCGATGGTGATGAAAGCGAAGGGAAACAGATTGCCGGCAAAGACGGGGCCGCTGCCGTCGATGAATCGTGTGAGCGCCGGAAGCTGCAGCGTGGGCCGGACCAGGACAATGCCCAGCGCCAGAATGGCGATGGTCCCGAGCTTGACGAAGGTGCTCAGGTAATCGCGCGGCGCCAGCAACAGCCACACCGGAAGCGCCGAGGCGGCAAAGCCATAAACAATGATCAGAGCTGCCAGCGCCGTGCCGCTGAGGGTGAACGCAGCTGCGTGCGAGGAGTGCGCCACCCACTGCCCGCCAAAAATCGCCAGCAGCACGAAAAGAAATCCGAGAACTGACGCCTCCAACACTCGTCCGGGCCGCAGGTAACGCAGGTAAATGCCCATCAGCAGGGCGATCGGGATGGTCATGCCGATAGTGAAAGCGCCCCACGGGCTGTCTTTCAGCGCGTTTACGATGATCAGCGCTACCACGGCGAGCAGAATGACCAGAATGCTCAGCACCGAGACGAACGCAACGGTGCCGGCGGTCTTCGAGACCTCATCGCGCGCCATCTGGCCCAGGGATTTGCCGTCGCGGCGCACCGAGAAAAGCAGGATCACGAAGTCCTGCACGCAACCACCGAAGATCGCGCCCACCAGGATCCACAGCGTGCCCGGAAGATAGCCGAACTGCGCGGCCAGCACCGGCCCGACCAGCGGCCCGGGACCGGCAATCGCGGCAAAGTGGTGGCCAAAGACCACCCACTTGTTGGTGCGAACAAAGTCGCGCCCGTTCTCCAGCCGCTCGGCCGGCGTGGCCCGCATGGCGTCCAGCGTGAGCACCCTGGCAGCGACGAACCTGGAGTAAAAACGATACCCCAGAGCGTAGCTGCACAGGGCCGCCACCACCAGCCACATGGCGCTGATGTGCTCGCCACGATGCAGCGCCAGCGTCGCCAGCGCCAGCGCCCCCAGGCCTGCGACGCCAATCCAGACCAGAGCTTTGCCCACTTGCATCCGATTTTTCTCCGCGTTCATGGTGCTGGCTATTCTGCCTAAGCTTGCTGCGATGCGCAATCTTGCGCCAACCGGCTGATCTCCGCGCGCCGGCGCATCCGGCCCCTGATCGCGGTGCTATGCTCAACCCGGGGCATCATGGCTTCCCTGAAACCGCTGCTTGAAGCGATGCGCGCTTTTCACTACGTCATCGGCATCACCACGCCCAAACCGGAGCACGAACGCAAGATCCTGCTGCTGTGGATTGCGATCTTCTTTGGCCTGCTGGGGCTGGGCGTGGCGCTGGTTGTCTTCCTGGTGCCCTACCTCCTGCGATAGGCCAATTACGCGGTGACCTTGAGCAGCAGCAACTCTGCTTCCGATTTTCCGGTAAACAGCCCTTTTTCGTGTCCAGCCATCTAACCGAGCGAAAATGGGAGAACCCCAATGAACCCGGTAGTTGTTGCTCTTGTCATCGGTCTTGCCGTCAGTGGCGCGCTCAACACAGCCGCCGAACAGGAAGTTTCACCCGCTGCAGCCCAGTCCTCTTCGGCAACGCAATCCATCCAGCAGTTGCCTGCGCCGGCGCCGGTGTCGCCGATCGGGACGGCGAACAACGCCGTGCAGATCACCAATGGGCCGGTGGTTGAAAACGTGACCGACACCACGGCGGAGATTGCCTGGTCAACGAATGTGAATGCGGGAACCATGCTGCACTACGGCGCCGATCCCAGCCATCTCGACCTGACGGCCGGAATGCCCTGGGGCGGGCTGACGCACCGGGTCATCCTGAAAGATCTGAAGCCGAACACGACGTACTATTTCCGGGCAGAGTCCTCGCAGGGCCAGGGTACAGGCACGCAGGCGCAAACCGAACAGACTTCATTCCAGACCAAGCCGGCGGGAGTGGCAAGCCAGTTGAGATAGTTGCCGCCGCCGAGCCGGCCATGAGAAAATCTGCGGCGATGCTCTATCCATATCTGGGAATCGTGTGGCTGTTCCTGGCCAGTGTGCTGCTCTACCGGGGCTTTTCCCGCACCCGGCAGGGCGCGCTTCAAACTTTGACGGAGCCGGAGGCGGTCCAGCAGAGCAAGCGCGCGCGGATGTGGAACCTGGGTCTGGGCTTCTGCTTCCTGGCGCTTTCAGCCGCCTACTTCATTCTCGGCATCCACTAAATGCTTTGCGTGAATCTAGTTTGAGGTTCGCTGCGGAGCGGCCGCCGCGGACATTCTCGCCTTCAATCTGCCGGTGATCATCAAGCCCAGCATACGGAAGTCGCTGATGAACGACCAGAACGGATGGCCGAAGGTGGCGGGCCTGTTTCCTTCGATCACGAAGTGCCCGGTCCAGGCGAATCCGTAGGCCACCACCGGCCACAACAGTGCGTACCAGGGCCGGCCAATGGCGAAGGGTACGATCAGCGTGGCCAGGCCCAGCAGGGTGCCGGCCGCGTGCATCGCCCGGTTGCGCGGATCACTGTGCTCGCCGAGATAAAAATTGAAGAACTCCTCATAACCGGCAAATCGTTGGCCGGCGTTCTTCTTATTCGGTTTCGGAACCCCGGACCCGGCGTTCTGTGCCATCGAGAGCCCCTCCTGGCGAGACATTACAGTAACACGGAGGCTTGATTTTCAGGCTGCTCCCGATTATTATCGCACTACGATACAGTCTGAATAATGAGAAATGCCCCTCAAGAGCCCCCTTACCCGTTTTCAACTCCTTCGGGTAAGGGGGCACAGATCATTCCCCGTGATGGACGCCGCTGCTGACGATGAACTAAAATTCCACCCATTCAGCTTCTTCAACTTCTCCGGGGGACCAGACCATCATGGCCTTGATTCAGTTCACCAGGAACCATACCGACCACTCGACCGACAAGGGTTATCAATTCGAATTTTTTTGTGACCGCTGCGGCAACGGCTTCATGAGCGAATTCAAGAGCTCCGCCACCGGCATGGCCGCCAGCGCGTTGCACGTCGCCGGCGGTTTCTTTGGTGGGATCCTGGGGCAGGCCAGCTCATCAAGCTACGAGATTGAGCGCGCGGTGCGCGGCCCGGCCCATGACAAGGCCTTCCGCGATTCGATTGAGGAGGCGAAGCCGAATTTTCGCCAATGCCCCAAGTGTACGCACTGGGTCTGCGTGACCTCCTGCTGGAACGCGAAGCGCTCGCTGTGCTTTGACTGCGCGCCGGACATCGAGACCGAGCTGGCCTCTGCGCAGGTGCAGACCACCGTCGATCAGATGAAGCAGAAGCTGCAGCAGCAGGACCTGACGGCGGGCATGGACTTGAAGAGCGAGGCGGTCGCGCTGTGTCCGGCCTGCGGCGCCCGCACCCAGGGCGCAAAGTTCTGCCCCGAATGCGGGAAAGCATTGCGTCCGAAGAACGAGTGCAGCAAATGTGGAACGAAATTTGAAGCTGGGACAAAGTTCTGTCCCGAGTGCGGGAATAAGATCAGCTCTTAGCCGTTAGCCCTCAGCCTTTAATTTTGATCCCTGGTTAGGTCGGCTGTTGTTTTCCCATTCATGGGATGCCTTGACTATTGGTGTTTGCGTTGCCCGGTGTAACTGCTTCCCACTTGATCACTCTTTGTTAAGAAGAAATTGCTTACAATTGTGGACGGAATCGAAGAGTCGAGGTGGCGAGAGAGCTAAGAGCTGAAGGCCAGGGGCTAATGACTGTTTTTAAGGAGCAAGCATGAGAAGATTCGTTCTTGGATTGATCGTGGGTTTGCTGCTGCCGGTGGTGTGCGGGTTTTTGTACATCAAGCTGGGAATGATGCCCATCGCGACCAGTTCGGCGACTCTTCCCATGGAAGAGTGGATCGCGAAGAATTCGCTGCGCGCGCGCATTCATAAAGAGGCGCCGAAGGACTCGCCGGTTCCGGCAGACGAGCCCAACATGACGCAGGGAGCGCGCGCTTACGTCGCAAACTGCGCATTCTGCCATGGTCTTCCCGGGCAGGCGGCCACGGCCGCGGCCAAAGGCATGTTCCCGCTGCCGCCGCAGCTCTGGAACAAGGATGAAATGGTCACCGACGATCCGGTGGGCGTGACCTATTGGAAGGTAGCAAACGGCATTCGCCTGACAGGGATGCCGGCCTTCGGCGAAACATTGGGATCGAACCAGGTATGGCAGATCAGTCAACTGCTGAAGAATGCCGATAAGCTGCCGGATCCGACAACGGCGGCGCTGACCAAGTCTGCGCCTGTGCCGGCTGCGGCGCCCAGTCCGACTCCCGCGCCAACGCCTGCGAAGAGGAAGAAATAATGTCCGGAGGCTGAAACTCTGGCAGGTTTATCTCGTCAGGGCCAGCGATTGTCTCTCGCGAATTACAGCTTCTCGTAAAATTCGCAGCCAGAGCAGGAAATGAAGACCCCGCCGGGGACGTTGCGTTCACGGTCCTTAACGCGCTTTACGATGCGGGTCGGCTTGCCGCACTTGGGACAGTCAGTGCTCTTTGAAGTGTCCATCATTTTCTTGCGGTCCGCCGTTTTGGCGATCTTGGCCATGTAAGTTACTCTCCTGATTGTAGGGGTTAAACGCCGCGGGAAATCGCCGCGGACCATGCGGTGAGTGGAAAATCAGGGGACGGCACGCCGATGTCCTGTCCAAACCGCTGTATTGATTTTACACTGGGGCGGCCAATGTTGTCTTTTGACGCCCCTCCTGAACAAGCGAAAAGGCCACCGGTCTGTAACCATGGCCCATCTTGATCACTCAATTCAGTCAGTCGTAAATACCAAGGAGAAGAAGACCTTACATGCGTAAATCGATCCTGATCCTGCTTGCAGCGTTTGCCATCAGCGCCTTTGCCGCTGATACCACCGTGAAAGGCTATCTGGTAGACATGTCCTGCGCCCGGGAAGACGGGCAAAAGCCCGGCTTTGGCGCCAAGCACAGCAAAGACTGCCTGCAGATGGAGGAATGTGCCAGCAGCGGCTATGGCGTGCTGACCGACGATAAGAAGGTCATCATGTTCGACGCCGCCAGCAACGTAAAGGCCAAGAAGTTTATCGCCGACATGCAGAAGGCCAAAGATATCAAGGTGAATGTGACCGGCTCACTGAACGGAAGCACCATGACCGTGAGCAAAATCGAATTGCAGTAAGGATTCCCGGAAGCTGCTTGAACAGAGGCCGCCTTTGCGCGGCCTTTATCAATTTCCGGGTGTGATCTTCGCGGAAGCAAAAATGGCGACCGGAGTTTGACCCTGCCCTTTGCCTCTGCTAGCTTGGAACGTTTGGCCGGCGTGGCGCGGTTTGGCGGTATGGTCCCCCAGGAAAAATCCCGGCCACAAAAAGAAGGAGATTATGCCCGTCTTTAAGTTCAAAGGCGTGGACTTCATTGAATACGATTCACTGCTCTCCGACGACGAGCGGCTGGTGCGCGACACCTCACGCCGCTTTATCGAAGACAACCTGGTGCCGATCATCGAGCAGTGCAACCGCGAAGGCCGCTTTCCACGCGAATTGGTGAAACCCATGGCCGATCTTGGGTTCTTTGGCGCAAACTTCAAGGGATACGGCTGCGCCGGCATGTCGAACGTGGAATATGGCCTGGTGATGCAGGAACTGGAGCGCGGCGACAGCGGCGTGCGCTCATTCGTGAGCGTTCAGTCGGCGCTGTGCATGTATCCCATTTATACGTTTGGCAGCGACGCGCAAAAAGAAAAGTGGCTGCCCGCGATGGCCAGGGGCGAAAAGCTTGGCTGCTTCGGACTGACTGAGCCGGACTTCGGTTCCAATCCGGGCGGCATGCGCACGCGCGCCGTGCGGTCTGGGAACGAATACATCATCAACGGCGAAAAGATGTGGATCACCTCGGGTTCCATTGCCGATGTGGCCGTGGTCTGGGCGAAATCGGAGGAACACAACAATCGCATCCGGGGGTTCCTGGTGGAGACGAACCGGCCCGGCTTCAAGGCCGACGATGTCCATGGCAAATGGTCGCTGCGCGCTTCGGTCACATCGGGCCTGTCGCTGCAGGACGTTCGTATTCCGCTGGAAAACATTTTGCCCGGCTCGGATGGACTGAAATCGCCGCTTTCCTGCCTGAATCAGGCTCGGTACGGGATTGCCTGGGGCGGAGTGGGAGCAGCCATGTCCTGCTATGACACCGCGCTGCAATATTCGCAGGTGCGCAAGCAGTTCCGCGACCAACCCATTGCATCTCATCAGCTGGTCCAGGAGAAACTTGCCTGGATGATCACCGAGATCACCAAGGCGCAGCTTCTGGTGCTCCAGGTGGGCCGGCTCAAAGACGCGGGTAAAGTCGGCCACCAGCACATCTCCATGGCCAAACGCAACAACGTGTGGATGGCGCTGGAGTGCGCGCGCATGGCCCGCGATATTCTGGGCGCAAACGGCATTGCCGACGATTATCCAGTGATGCGCCACATGATGAACCTGGAGTCGGTGAAGACCTACGAGGGCACGCACGATATACACGCGCTGATCCTGGGCGAGCACGTAACCGGCATCAGCGCCTTTTAGCACGAAGCACTGGAGGAATTTATGGCGACCCTGGCCAAGACTACCGTGCCGAAGAGTCACAGCAATCTGATGGAATTTGAACTGGCCCTGGAATTTGGGCGTGTGGTGGAAGAAGCGGCCATCGCCTCCGCGCACACCATGGGCACGGGCGACCGGCACAAGGCCGACCAGGTGGCGACGGAAGCCATGCGCGCCACCATGGATACAGTGCCCATGCGCGGCACCATCGTGATCGGCGAAGGCGAGCGCGACGAAGCGCCCATGCTCTACATCGGCGAGCAGGTCGGCGCGGGCTGGCATGACGGCGAGCGCCTGCCTGAAGTCGATATCGCGGTCGATCCCCTGGAGGGAACCAACCTCTGCGCCACCGGCGCTCCCGGCGCGATTACGGTGCTGGCGGCATCGGAAAAAGGCGGCCTGCTCAACGCGCCCGATTGTTACATGGAAAAGCTGGTCGTCGGCCCATCCTGCAAAGGCGCAGTCGATCTGGACGCACCTGTCGCAGAGAACCTGAAGGGCATCGCCCGCCGGCTGAGTCGCGACGTGGCTGACCTGGTCGTTGTGGTGCTCGATCGCCCCCGGCATGAGAAGCTCATTGCTGACATACGCAAGGCTGGAGCGCGCATACGGCTGATCGGCGACGGCGATCTTTCGGCCGGAATCGCGGCCGCCGTGATTGGCACCGGCGTGCACGCCGTCATGGGCAGCGGCGGCGCGCCTGAGGGTGTGATAACTGCCGCCGCCATGCGCTGCCTGAACGGCGAAATCCTGGCGCGCCTGGTCATCAACACGCCGGAGCTTGAAGAACGCATTGCCAAAATGGGGATCAAAGACAAGAAGAAAATTTATACGGCGAAAGACCTCGCGCCGGGCAACAACATCATCTTTGCGGCAACCGGCGTCACCGACGGCGCTCTCATGAAGGGCGTGCGCTTCTTCGGCGAAGGCACGCGTACCTCGTCCATCGTGATGACCCGCCACAGCGGCAAGGTGCGCTTCGTGGAAAGCATTCATCTGGCCAAGCGCGCGGACGTGAAGGTCAGATTTGCATAGGAGCAGCTAGCAATTAGCAACTGGCAATTAGCCAAAAACAGCAGCGTCGCGGTAAAAGCTTTTGCTAGCTGCTAGCTGCTAGGTGCTTAGTTGCTATTTGCTCCCATGCAAGTCCTCAAGCTCTACGATCCCGCGCGCAAACCGGCCGAGTGGACCGGACTGGTCCATCCCGGGCAGTACGCCGTCTTCCACTCTGATGTCGCCACCGACGTAGAGAAAACCGCCGAGGGGCGCTACCTGCAACCGGGCGAGGACAGCACCTGCACGGTCTTCGATTCGCTTGGGGAAGCTGAAGCCTACTGCGAGGCCAAGGTCGCGGCCATCCCCAACCTGCGCTGCGATGTTTATGACCACACCGGAAAATCACGCCCGCCGCTGCTTACCTACGTCAACCGGGCGCACCTGCGTACACCCAGCCGGAGAGTTTTTTGGGGCTGGGTTCTGCTTGCAGCCAGCCTCCCCTGCTTTGCGATTGAGTGGTATTACCACGGAACTCTGGTAGTGCCGGTGGTGATCGGCATCAATCTCGTTTTCGCCGGCCTACGCCTCATCTACTGGGGCAAGGGCGGGCAGGAAAAACGCCAGGCGGCCCGGAAAAAGGGAGCGGCACGATGACCGCCTGCGGCGCGCATTGCGCGTGACGCAAGTCACAACCAACTTCCACGACAGGGCCTAACATCCTTGAAAGGCCAGGCGTTGGCCGCCCCAAAATTTCCTTGACAACTATATAATTATATAGTTATATAGAGATATGAAGACTCCTCTAAAAATGTCCGGCGCCCTGACCGAACTGGTGGCGCAGCGTTTCCGGCTGCTGGGTGAGCCGATGCGGCTGCGCATCCTGCAGACCCTGGAAGGCGGCGAGCAGCCGGTAAGCGCGATCGTGGAGGCGCTCGAGAGCAGCCAGCCCAATATCTCCAAGCACCTGCAGGCGCTCCTTCAGGGCGGCCTGATCCGCCGGAGGCGCGAAGGGCTCAACATTTTTTATTCCATTGCCGATCCCATGGTGTTCCGGCTCTGTGAGCTGGTCTGCAGCAGCGCGGCGCAACAGACCCGCGCCCGGCTGGTGGAGCTCGACCTGCCGAATCCGGCCAGACGCGCGCCCGCAGGCAGAAGGTGAGGTACAAGATGAAAAATGCGACAAAGATCTTCGTGGCGCTCGCCGGAATGGCCGCCCTGAGCGGTTGCAGCGCCAGCCGCCAGGTCACCGCCAGCACGCCGGAATCCATAAGCGGCGTGCGCACGCTGCAGGTGCAGCCTGCGGCCATCGCAGACGTACTGCAGGCCACCGGCACAGTCCGTTCCTGGCGCACGGCGCCACTCGCTGCTCAAGTCATGGCCAATGTCGTGGCGGTCAACGTTCGCGAAGGCGATTCTGTCCGTCGCGGACAAACGCTTCTGGTGATGGACGGCTCGCAGTTCCGCGCTTCGGCTGATCGCGCCCAGGCTGCGGTGCAGGCTGGGGACCATGAGATCGCCTCGGCACAAGCGGACCTGGAGCTGGCGCAGGCTGAGTTCAAGCGCATTGACTATCTCTATCAAAAAGACATCATCAGCGCCCGCGAGCATGACCAGGCCAAAGCCAGGCTCGATTCCGGCAACGCGCGGCTGGCGCTGGCCCAGGCCAATCGTGAAGAAGCTGCTTCCACCCTGCAACAGAGTAAAGTCCTGCTCGGTTATACCGCAGTGCCGGCACCCTTTGATGGAGTAGTAACGGAGCGCCGCATCGATCCGGGCGCGCTGGCCACTCCCGGCATGCCGCTGCTGACCATCGAAGAGGCCGGCCATTATCGCCTTGAAGTCACTGTTGATGAACGCGACCTGAAATTTGTCCGTCAGGGCGAGAGTGTGCCGGTGGTCTTTGATGCTTTTGACGGCGGGCCTTTGTCCACCAAGGTGGTGCAGATTGTCCCCGCAGCCGATCCGGCGAGCCGCAGCTTCGTGGTAAAGCTCGATCTTCCTTCGCACCAGGCATTGCGCTCCGGACTTTTTGGCCGCGCGAATTTCAGCCGCGGAGAGAAGCAGGCCATCACGCTGCCTCGCTCGGCGGTGATTGATCGCGGGCAGTTGCAGAACATCTACATCGTCGGCGATCGCAATCTGGCCACTCTCCGCTATGTCACTCTGGGCCCGGGAACAGGTGATCGCGTGGAAGTGCTTTCCGGGCTGACGGCGGGTGAAACCGTCATAGTCGATCCCGCAGGCCGGGATCTAGCCGGAAAGCGGATTGAGGTGAAATGATGGCCAATCTGCGGCTGGCGGGAAAAATTGCGGCTGGCTTCATACGGTCGAAGCTGACGCCGCTCACCATTGTGGCGGCGCTGCTGCTGGGCGCGCTGGCCATCATGAAGACCCCGCGCGAAGAAGAGCCGCAGATTATTGTCCCCATGCTGGACGTGATGGTCCAGATGCCCGGTGCCACGCCCCAGGAAGTCGAGCAGCGCGTGAGCGTGCCCATGGAGAAGCTGCTGCGCGAAATTCCCGGCGTGGAATATCTCTACTCCATCTCGCATCCGGGCATGAGCGTCGTGATCGTGCGCTTCTATGTCGGGACCAGAGAAGAAGACGCAATCGTCAAGACTTACAACAAGCTCTTCTCCAATTTCGACAAGATTCCTCCCGGCGCTTCCCAGCCGATCATCAGAGTCCGCTCCATCGATAACGTTCCCATCATGGCCCTGACGCTCTGGGGCGCAGGGTATGACTCTTATCGCCTGCGTCTGCTGGCGGGAGAGGTGGAGCACAGCATCAAGCAGATCGATGATGTCTCCGAAACCGGCGTCATCGGCGGGCAACCGCGAACGATCCGCGTAGTGCTGGATACCGAGCGGCTCGCCGCCTATGGGCTTGCGCCAGGGCAGGTTGTGGAGCGGCTGCAGGCAGCCAACGCGCGTGAACAAGCCGGCAGCTTCGCCCAGGGCAATCGCGAATTTCAGGTGGAGGCGGGCGCGTTTCTCACGCGCGCCGAAGATTTGAAGTCGGTGGTCGCGGGTGTGCGGAACGGTCGTCCGGTCTATCTGCGCGATGTAGTTGAAAAAATCGAGGATGGGCCGGCCGAGCCCTCGAACTATGTTCTCTTCGCCTCCGGAGCGGGTGCAGCGCGCGGAACGGAAGCGCACGCAGCCGCGCCCGATACCCCTGCGGTTACGATTACCGTGGCCAAGCGCAAAGGCACAAACGCGACGCTGATCGCCGAGCGAGTGCTGGAACGGATGAAGGAGCTGCGGGGCAACACGCTTCCGACCGATCTCCAACTGACGGTGACGCGCAATTATGGCGAGACGGCGAAGGACAAATCGAACGAGCTGCTGAAGCACCTGCTGCTGGCGACCTTGTCGGTGACGCTGCTGATCGCGCTGGCGCTGGGCTGGCGCGAGTCGGGCGTGGTGCTGCTGGCGGTTCCGGTCACCCTGGCACTCACGCTGGCCATCTTTTATCTCTATGGCTACACGCTGAACCGGGTCACGCTTTTTGCCTTGATCTTCAGCATCGGCATTCTGGTGGATGACGCCATCGTGGTGGTGGAGAACATCGTGCGCCACTTTCGCCTGCCGGAAAACCAGGGCCGGCCGCTGCACCACGTAGCGGTGGAGGCTGTGGACGAAGTCGGCAATCCAACCATACTGGCCACATTCACCGTCATTGCGGCGATCCTCCCCATGGCCTTTGTGCGCGGCCTGATGGGGCCGTATATGCGGCCGATTCCGGTGGGCGCTTCGGCTGCCATGGTCTTCTCACTGGCTGTGGCATTTGTCGTCTCTCCGTGGGCGGCGCTGCGATTGCTGCGGCATTACGCTTCCGCTGAAACGGGATCTCATGCCCACGCTACCGAAGGCTGGATGACGCGGCTCTACCGCCGCATCATGGAGCCGCTGATTGCCAGCGGACGGCGCCGGACGATCTTCCTGGCGGGAATCGTCGTGCTGCTGCTGGCCGCGTGCACGCTGGTGCCGCTCAAGCTGGTGCACGTAAAGATGCTGCCGTTTGATAACAAGAGCGAATTCCAGGTGATCATCGATATGCCGGACGGCACGCCGCTGGAACAGACGACGCGCGTGGCACAAGAACTCGGCGCATTTTTGGCACGGCAGCCGGAGATCGTCAATTATCAGATCTATTCCGGCACTGCCGGCCCGTACAACTTCAACGGCCTGGTGCGGCATTACTACCTGCGCAGCCAGCCCAATCAGGCCGATATCCAGGTGAATTTGCTGCCACGCAGCGAGCGCAGCACGCAGAGCCATGAGATTGCCCGAAGGCTGCGCCCCGGATTGCAGGAGATCGCGCAGCGGCTTGGCGCGCGCATCAAGGTCAGTGAAGTTCCGCCTGGTCCGCCGGTGCTGCAAACGCTTGTGGCAGAAGTTTATGGGCCCGACTACAAAGGCCAGACCGAGCTCGCACAGAAGATCAAGGACATTTTCCAGCACACGCCGGGCGTGGTGGACGTGGATTGGTATGTCGAAGATCCGCAGCCGAAGTTCGACATGAGAGTCGATCTGGACAAAGCCGCGCTCCACGGCGTGTCAGCCGGGGATGTTTCGCGCACCGTGGCAATCGCGCTGCATGGCGCGGAAGCCGGGCTGCTGCATTCGCCGCTGAGCCGCGAGGATGTGCCGATCCAGGTGCGGCTGGGCCGGGCAGACCGGTCAAGCATGGAAGGCCTGGAGCATGTGAAGCTGCCCTCGGGCAGCGGCGCCCAAGTTTCGCTCGGCGAGGTGACCAACACCACGCAAACGGTGATCGACCAGAGTGTCTATCGCAAGAACATGCAGCCGGTGGTTTACGTCACCGGCGACGTGGCGGGAGAAGAAGAGAGCCCAGTGTACGCCATCCTCAGAATGAACCGGACGCTCGACCAGCTCACGTTGCCGCAGGGTTACACCATTGCGCGCTACAACGCCGTGCAGCCGCCCTCAACCGACCGCTACGCCATGAAGTGGGACGGCGAATGGCACATCACCATCGAAGTCTTCCGCGACCTGGGTCTCGCCTTTGCCGTGGTGCTGGTGCTGATCTATGTGCTGGTCGTGGGCTGGTTCAAATCGTTTGCCACGCCGCTGGTGATCATGGCGCCGATCCCGCTCACGCTGGTGGGAATCCTGCCGGCGCACGCGCTCATGGGGGCATTCTTTACCGCTACCTCGATGATCGGCTTCATTGCCGGCGCGGGAATCATTGTGCGCAACTCTATTATCCTGGTGGATTTCATCGAGCTGCGGCGCTCGCACGGCGTGCCGCTGGCCCAGGCCGTGGTCGATGCCGGCGCGGTGCGCTTCCGCCCCATGCTTCTGACAGCGGCCGCTGTGGTGGTAGGCGCCAGCGTGATCCTCTTCGACCCCATCTTCCAGGGTCTGGCCATTTCTCTTATGGCCGGAGAGGTGGCCTCTACGCTGCTCTCGCGCATGGCTGTGCCGGTGCTCTATTACCTCAGCCAGAGACGCCACGAGCACCACATGCCGCAGAAGAGCGTTGGCAACGAAAGTCAAACACAGGAAGAGATGGTCCACGCCCATGCGTGAGTGAAATTGGTTCGCAAGGAGTTTTTATGACAGTTGATCGTGCATTGAGATTGCTGGCCGGATTTTTTGTGATGCTGAGTGTCGCCCTGGGTTATTGGGTTTCGCCCTGGTGGCTGCTGTTTACGGCGTTCGTCGGAGCAAACCTGTTTCAGTCCGCATTCACCAACTGGTGCCCGGCCATGGCCATCTTTCGCTGGATGGGCTTGCCGGGAAGCTCGTAAACGGGCCATCCCACAGCCTTTGGTTCCCGATCATGAGCGGAGATTTGTAGTTTGAATGACGGTAACGGACAGTCTCAGCACGCCAGAAACGCTCTTCCCCAAAGGCTTCCGCAGGATCATCCGGGGGTGGCCCCTCCCCCCACCGGCCAACTAGGATTCTAAAGGGCTTAGCTCGGATCATCCCAAGCCCATCCCCAGGCAGGTCCCAGCAATGCTCATGTGTGCCGCCGTCGGCGTGCTCGAGATCACCCCCCAGGTGGGGGGTACCCCCTCCCCTAGTCATCCCAGATTGGCGCAGACTTCAGCGGGATCGATCCCAGTTCATCCCAATTTGGCGTGGACTTGAGCTGCGTAACCCCAGTTCGGCGTAGGTTTGAGCAGCCCGGATCGCCAAGCAGCTAGCAGCTACTAGCTGGCAGCCTAAATTGTCAAAGATCCCCTTCCCACTGACCTTTCCGCCTGAGAGGAAAGTAATCCAATCTACCATTTGTTCGCCTGTGTTGTCAACAAGAAAGCACCGCGCCCGTTCATCGTCAGGCGCATGAACAAACACGTTCAGGAGCAGCTTCGCCAGGAAATCGAACCCGGGCCGCTGGCCTATCTCATGGTCTTCTGGACCGGGCGGTTCGCAAAAGAAAACAAGCTGGGCGTCCTCACATTTGACCCTGAAACGAAGCAGCAGAAGCTGGGCATGGCAGGTTTTGATAAAGTCCAGAAATCCGCGATTTCAAACTACTTGCAGCGGCTAATGAAGCGCTGAGGCGCGTCACTTCGAGTGCGCCAGGCTGTTTAGTTAACCTGCTGATCTCTTTAGCTAACAGAGCTGACCGCTTCCTTCTCAGCACGCCCACCTTAGCAAACACGCCCCCACGGTGAATCCTGCGCCGACTGCGGCAATCAACACAAGATCACCTTTCTTTAGCCGGCCCTGCTGGCGTGCGCTCTCCAGCGCCAGGGGGATGGTTCCGGCCGTGGTGTTGCCGAATTCGTCGATGTTGATGATGATGCGGTCTTCGGCCAGCCCCAGCCGGTCCGCCGCCGACATGATGATGCGCCGGTTGGCCTGATGAGGAACGAACAATTTCACGTCTTTGCCGGAAAATCCGTTTCGTTTGAGCACGGTCTCGGAAGCCTCGGCCATCTTCCGTACCGCGTACTTGAACACGGCCTGGCCGTCCTGATGCACGTAATGCATCTTCTTATCGACGGTTTCATGGCTCGCGGGATTGCGGCTTCCTCCGCCAGGCATATACAGCGAGCACGCGCCTGATCCGTCAACTTCGTGGATAAAATCGATCAGGTAATTATCGTCGGTGGCCGGCTCCAGCACCACGGCGCCCGCGCCGTCGCCGAAGATCACGCAGGTGGCGCGGTCCTGGTAGTTGATGATTGAGCTCATCACATCGGCGCCGATGGCCATCACTCTCTTGTGCGCGCCCGACTCCACAAACTTGGCCGCAGTCTGCAATGCGTAGACAAAACCGGAGCACGCAGCCGAGATGTCAAAGCCCCAGGCGCCTTTGGCGCCGATCTTGTCCTGCACGATGCATGCGGTCGCGGGAAATGACATATCGGGCGTCACCGTGCCGACAAAAATTGCTTCGACTTCGCCGGCCGGCATGCCGCGCTGTTTCAACGCGGCATTGGCAGCCTCAATGGCGAGGTCAGAGGTGGCCATTCCCTTGTCGACGATGTGGCGCTGGCGGATCCCGGTACGCTCGATGATCCACTGATCGGAGGTTTCCACCATTTTTTCCAGGTCGGCATTGGTAAGAAGACGCGGGGGCACATAAGTTCCCAGGGCCGAGATTTTTGCCCGCACAAGGTTGGACAATGAGATATCTCCAGCTGCAAAAATAAACTTATATTGTAAGCAATTTTCACAGCCGGCGATAGTAAGCGGAAGCGTGGATTCGCTGCAGGCGCGAACACGGTCTCCGCGCAGAGCAAATTGCGACTGGCAGCTTCGAGCGCTGCTATTCCAGGTTGGAGTAGGTCGTACTCGGCTTCTTCTTGGCGGCGGCGGGGGCCGGTGCCGGCTTCTTTTCCGGGACCGTATCGTCGATGATGATTTTCTTCACGCCCTGGTCCGTCACAACCACCTGCGGAGAGGCAGAACTCACCTGGCGCACAGGGCGGGTCGCCTGCATTGCCGCAGAGCCGGTCATCCGCGAAGATTGATTTGCCGGCGTGGTGAAGCTGGCGACAGGCATCCTGCCTTTGGTTTCCCAGGTGGAAGCCGACTGCTGGATGTAGGTGGAGAGCGAGCGCCGGATGCGCGTAAGAGCGGAATAGTCACCCACCAGCGGGGCTGCGTCGCTCTTTTTGCCCGCGGCTTCGCTGGCAGTGATGAGCGAGTCGAGTGTTTCGCAGACCAGACTTACGTCGTCATACAGCCTGAAGGTGGCGGCAATGCCGCCGCGCGAGTTCTGGACATCCTGCATCAGGCCCGGCAGCGCGTTGGCCAGGTTGCGCTGCAGCGAGCCGGCCGCCTGCTGTGCCTGCTCCTTGTGCGAGCTGCCTTTGAGGAACCCTGTCTTCCATCCCGATTTCCACTTCTCGACATCGAGCCTGGCAATGTCCGTTTGCATCGCCTGCGAAACGCGGTCCAGATTGATCAGCGTGCTGTTCAGATCGGTGTGGCCGGCGGCGGCAAAGGCCTGCGTGTGCGGCGCCCGCGATTGTGCGGCCACGCTGATGCTGGTGCAGCTAATCCCGGCTAAGACTATGACGGCCAGAGTGTTCTTCATGGCAGACTCCTGCAATTCTCAAGGAGATAAGCATATCTTCACTTGAAACACAGGAGTCCGTTACCAATGTTCAATGTCAGCGACACGGAGGGACTGTATCGCCGGGATTCTCTACATCTTGGGTGCGTCGATTTGGACCTCTTTGTTCCAGTCCGAGTAGCTGGTCACCATGCCGCCACGGCCCATGCTTACAGCTACCGGAAGATGCTTGTTGTCGAGGCAAATCGTATAGCTCAAGCCGCCCGGTCCGTGACCGTGTTCGGCGCCCCCCGGCAGCGTGAGGCGGACCGTCCACTGCTGGCAGTTTCCTTCCGGTGTAGTCACGAAAGCTCCGCGTTCGAATTCAGCATGATCGGCCATCTTGGAAAGCACCACTGACGGATCGCGGCCTTCATTCATTACCGCCCAGGGAGCAGGGTCGCCAGGATTGCTGCCGCAAGGCGCCCAGGAATTGCTGGCTATCTCCTGCGTCAGCCAGGTGCCGTCCTGTTGCTCGGTATAGGCTTTGCCTCCGATGCGCACCGCATGAAAGGAGCGCTCGCCGATGGTGGTGGTAAAGCGTTCACGATCCGGACAGGAAACCTCGATCACCGTCTTCAGCGGCTGACCGGGATGGAGACTCAGGAGCGTCGTCATGCGATAACTTTTCACTTCGCGCTTGGCGGCGAAGGCACGCTGCATCTCCGTCTGGCCGCTGGTGAAGTGTGCCTTCACGCCGGCGACCACCCGGGTCACATATCCGGCCGGGCTGACGCTTACGCCGCCCATGGGCGTGGGAGCCACGGAATTTGCCCCCACAAAGGCCAGCGCAACCGCTGCCAGCACAAGTACGATGATCAGAATCAATGCAGCTCGTTTCATAAACTCTCCTCAATCAATACGAATAATTGCTGTGGTTCTCTCCATGGCAGCGCAGCGAGCACGTGCCGTGTCCCGGACTCGTCCGCGTGAATTGCAGGACCCCGCTGCTGTTCGGGGCCACGATGCTCAAATCGAAATTCACCAGCATGGGTGACTGCGATGCGTGCGGATCATGGCACGTGGAGCAGGCTGTATGCTGATCGACGATGTGCACCCGATGCCGGCCAAAGCTGCGATCGGCGAGAACGCTGTTCTGCACGTCGTGGCACTTGTCACAAAGTGCGTTGTTCGTCAGCGTATAAGAGATTCCCGAGCCGCTGCCCGGCGTCGCCGGAGCCGGCTCCATCACACTGGCCCGCTCCAGCAGGTGGGCCAGGTTCGATCCGTGCGGCCCGCTGGGCAAACTGCTGGACGTGCCCAGGTTTTTTCCCGTGTCGCTGTTATGGCAGTCAGTGCAGTACACCTGGCTGCCGCCGGAGAGCGGCCGGTTGGCGAGGGGTGTTCCTGCGGAGTTGATTACGGTTGACCGCAGGCTGGGAACTTCAGACGTGGAAAGATTTCTGGCCCGCGTTACCGGATGGAACGAACTGCTGAGCCCGAATTCAGCGCGGGTGTTGTACGCGTTCAGGTTGCCGGCATCGTATTGCCGCTGGGCATTGCGGCCATAGCCGATGCCCGCCGTGCTCCGGTCCAGCGATTGCGGCTTGTTGGCGCTGTCGCCATGGCACTTGAAGCAGACTTCATATTCGTTGGTTACCTGCGGCAGAAACGCATTGCTGCTCGATTGCCCCTTCACGCCCAGCAGCGCGCCGCTTGCCAGCGGGGGCTGCGCCGTCGACGCATTGGCCATGTGCGAGCTGTGACAGTCAGCGCATTCTGAGTGCCGCGCCATGCCCACGCTGGTTTCCGGCAACGGATTTGAAGTTGAGTTCGGGTTTTCCGACGCATCATGGACGGAAGGCGTCAGCAGCACCGGATGCTTGTACGTCTTGCTCAGGAACTCGGCTTTGATATCCCGGGTGGTGACCGTGCCGTCATGGCACTGGAAGCAGACATTCTCTTCCAGTCCTTTGACCAGCCGCTGCGCCACTGGCGGCGCGTGCGGACGATGGCAGCTCTCGCATCCGTTATTGTTCACGCCGGTGTAGCCGGTGTGCGCTCCCTGAGTCTGCGTGTACCGCAGATCTTCGGTTGGATCAGGCGGATGGTTGTGGGCGGAATTTTCCCAGCCGGGTTTCTGATGGCAGGTCAAACACAAGGTGGATGTCTGGTTGTTCTTCACCAGGAACTTACGGGTGACCGGGTCGGCATCCTCGCGGTGAGGATCATGGCAGCTGACGCACTGCACTTTTCCGCTCTTGTCCAGGCGAACCGCATCCAGCGCGGGCGGGTTCCGCGTTTCAGCGCTCACGTGCGGGATGAAGCCAAAAGGATGATCGTTGGCGAACGTCTGGTCGCCGGCCAGGTTGGAAGTTGAAGATCCGGGCAGGGCATAGCCGTTGCCCTGGGCGAAGGCGATACTGCCGTCATTGACCGTGTCACCCAGCGCGATCGTACCGTCATGGCAGCTCAGGCAGAGCTTGGAGGTGTCCTGCGGCGAGATGCCGGTCACCGTGGATTGGAGCGTACTGCTGGAATAGACAGGGAAATCGCGGGTGGAAAGCTGGTGATTCCACAGGTAGCTGCCGGGAGTCGAATTGTGCGGCGTATGACAAAAAACGCAGCTATCGTTCCCAGTCACGGAGCGTATGTTGGCCGAGGATGCGGCGCGGAAATCATGCTTGCTGTTGATGACGGAGGCTTTGGTGTTGGGCTGCGCGGAGAGAAGGTTGGTCAACCCAAGCGCCAGCAGGAAGAACGTGATGGGCCGCACAGGCACTTACTGGCCTCCCGCGGCTGAATTGCTGGGCCGGAAGATTTCAATGCGGCCGTTCTGGCTGTCAGCGACATAGATCCTGCCATCGTTTCCCAGCGCGATGCCCGCCGGCAGGAAGAACTCTCCGGCGCCGCTTCCGGTTGAGCCGAAGGAGAAGATCATCTGGCCCTGAGCGTCGTAGGCCTGCACACGGTCGAAGCGCCCTTCCACCACCATGATCCGGCCCTGAGGATCAATCGCAATCCCCTTGGGCTTGTCGAACTCGCCGGGGCGGTCTCCAATTCCGCCAAACGCGGAAAGGAACTTCCCTGCGCTGTCCAGATGCTGCACGCGGAAGTTCAGGGAGTCGACCACCCAGAGCGTCCCGTCAGCGGCCACCGTGATGTGCGTGGGATAGTTGAATTCCGCAGGTCCGTCTCCCGGCTTGCCGAAGCGGTTGACGAACTTTCCTTCCGTTGTGAGCACTACAACGCGCATGGCAACGGTATCGACGACATACAGAAGCCCCTTGCTTCGGTCGATGGCGAGGCCGGTACAGCGTTTGAAAATACTTTCGTTCTTGCCCAGGTCGCCGATGGTCCGCAGGAATTTGCCATCCGGCCGGAAGACAAAGATCATCGACCGGCCTGAATCCGTCACGTAAACTCGCTCGTCCGCGTCAAAAGCGATCGCAATAGGCGAGAGAAATGGATTGGAAGCCGGGGGATGGAGCTGCTTGTATTGCTTGCCGGCGCGGTCAAACATGTGAACGACCTGGCCCTTGGTATCGGCCACGAAAACGCGTCCACGCGAATCGACGGCCACGCCGTGCGGCAGCACCATGCGGCGATGGTCGTCTTCAATACCGAGGGCTTTGTTGACGAAACGTTTGAAGCCGGAAGGTTTGCCTTTCACGTCGACCGGCGCGCGCAGCTGGCCCAGGTACTCCACGGGGCCAAGCGGAACAGGCGTGGTTGGCGGCACGGGGGCGTTTCGCGAATAAGCCTGCAGCGCCAGGCCGACGGAGATGAAGCCGGCAAGCGCAGCGGGCACCGTTTTGCGCGTGCGGAAATTCATCGCGCCCCCTTAGAAGATCTTGAAATCCCGGCCAATCCGGAAATACCAGATTGCCAGAAGATTACCGTTCACTCCTGTGACATTAGTCACGTCGTTGAGATTGCGGGAATAGCCGCCTTCCAGAGTGAACTTGCCCAACCGGTAACGGGCGTCTCCCTGAAGGATGTTGAATTTCTGGCGCGATTGCGCCAGCTGCGTATCCTCGACCCGCCATGTGGCAGTAAGGTCCAGGTTACGGCGCAGCCGCCCGATGAGCCCTACGGCTCTGGCGTGCGTGGTGCGGTTGAGCAACGGCGTAGCCAGCAGCTGGCTGATGGGCAACGGCACTACCAGGAATGTGCGGTCAATCAGGCCGTCAGGAAAAAGAGCGCCGGCGCCATCCATAAACGAGGCGGTGAACCAGGCGCTGAATAGCCGGTGGTCCGCCTGGAGCGAATAGGAGACGTTCTTGCTCCGGGTATCGCCGCTCACGTTGAGCAGGTCGACGTTGGAGTATTCGCCGCTGGCGCGCAGATGAAAGGTCCTGAAGTGGCGCGTCTCAACCTCCAGACCGAGGCGCTTGTCGTCGCTGAATCCGCCGATCTGTTCCACCAGGTTCAAACGGGTGTCCTGGGCCACCGCGGTAAGACGAGCAAGCTGCACGTTCCCCCAGCCCACGCGGCCCATAAAGCTGTTCGACCATGAATTCGGGCTGTTCTCCAGCGTAGTCCCGGTCAACTGGAAGCGTCCGGTGTAGCTGCCCATCAGTTCGAAAGTCCGCCAGTGGTGGTCGGCAGAGACGGTCGAGGCAGTATCGGTAAATGAAGTCCGGCTTTCTGTCGCCGTTGCCAGGGGAGTCGTTCGCACCGTGCGAACGTCCTGAGAAAAGCGTAACCACTCCCAGGGCCGGTAATCCACGCGTCCACTGACCGCATTGGATACGCTGGAGGAAAAAGAAAGCAACTGGACCAGGGCGCCGCCCGGTCCCAAAACGCCGCTGAAGTTTGTGCCGTTAAAATCGACCTGGGTGAATGCATATCCGGCGTTCAAGCTGACACGGGGCGTAACCTGCACGTCAAAGTTTGCAGTGTCGGTTTGTTCGCTGCTGCGATTGTTGCCGTCGCCGGAAAGCTGATCGTGCCGCCATAGCTCACGGTTTTCAAACCGCAAATGGGCCTTGTTCTCCCAGAAATTTCGCGTTACCTGAAATGAGCCGGTGCGCGTTGAATTCTCGAAGTTGCTGTTCAACCCCAGCACCAGGGCCGTGCCGGTTGAGGTTCCATTGCTTTGGGAAAAATTTCCTGTCCAGCGCCAGTCTTTCCAGACGTCGGACACGCTGGCCCCCAGCGCCATCTCGTTGAAGTTCCTGTCGGCAACCGATGTCGGCACGTGCACCGTGTTGTCATACTTCTGGAAGGAAAGATCCAGGTGCGGCAGGCGCGGGAAAAGCATGCTCCACTGCACGTCAAGGCGGGAACCATCATCATTCTGATTCAACCCCAGCCCGCTGATGCCGTGACTGGTGCGGTTGTAGTTCACACGGAGCGGCACATGGCTTTTGGGCAGGAATGCAGAGGCAATCGCAAAATTGAGTCCGCCCGTGGCCAGGTCTCCGCGATCTGAAGAATTGGTGCCTCTCTGGTAGTCCAGTGCGGTATTGAGGTGGAGAAACCTGGGGTCAAGCAGATAGCCGTCACTGCTCAGGCGGAGATCGCCGAGCGGAAAGAGCTGGTCTGTCTGCGTCTCCTGCGGCCGCTGCTCCTGGCTGGTGTGGCCGATACTGAATCCGGCAAACCCACGTGCCTGCCAGCGCGGCGGTTCGGCATCCGAATACTGCGCCTCAGCGGGAATCACCGCCATGGCGCCCAGCCCCATGAGCACGACCAGCTTCGGAATGGAAAAGACTCTGCTCATAAGGAAAACCCGGAGGGGGCTAGGGCTGCTTGCGAGGCTCGCTTGGGCCCCCTCCGATTGCCAATTACAGGTGGCAATATACGCAGAACGACCCTGTGGTGGTCTGCGCACTGGTGCTGGGGAATGTACGGAAGAACAGATGCGCGCCTGAACTCGGGCCAGCATGGGCGTCGTGGCAGGTGGCGCACTGCATCTTTCCGGCAAACAACGGAACGTTGCCGTTGCCGTCAATCGATGACGTATTAGTAGCGGGCAGGATTCCGATGTTCGCCGCAGTCGTAGGATCCGGATAGGTGAAGTTCACCGGATGTTGTTTGGACAGATCTCTTACCGTATGATCCTGGGCCATAAAGAACGTGCCCTGTGCAAGCGGCGCCCAGTTCGCGGCCACCTGAGGTTCGTACCACGAGTTGACCGCTACGGTGCCGTCATGGCAGCTCAGGCAAAGATTGCTCACCGTCAGCTGACCGCCGAGGTCAGTTGTCGTTGAGGCCATGGAGTCACTGGTGTAGACGCCATAACTGGCAACACTGGACAGCGTGTGGTTCCACAGAAGATAGCTGGGACCCGTCGGAGCGCTGCCAAATTTGTGCGCGATATGGCAAAAGTTGCAGAGTGAATAGCTGGCGCCTGCAACGTTGCCGTTGTACTCACCTGCAGTCTTGAAATCATGCGGGGAGCCGAAAACCGCCGACTTGGGAGCCCGTGCTGCATTCGCCGCTAACGAGGCCATGCAGACAAGGACAACCACCAGGCCGAGCTTGCGAAGACCGTTCATAATACCCTCCTAAATAAAGTGTTACTGAGTACCCCGTATTACCCGCCGTAGCCTGACCCGGCTACCGCGCTCCCGCCCCGACCAGGAAGTTCCGTCGAAACAGAGAACTTTATTCCCCACCCAGGAATTGAAATATCTGAATGCGGTGATTGAGCTGATCGCTCACATACACCTTCTGCGTCTTGTCGATATAAATTCCCATTGGCAGGTTGAAGGCCCCGGGCACATTGCCGAACTGCCCTATCCACATGAGCAGGACGCCCTTGGGGCTGAAAATCTGAACGTTGTTGAATGCCGCATCCACCACCCAGAAATTGCCTTCCTTGTCGATGGCCACGCCCTTGGGGCGGATAAACTCGCCCGGGCGGTCGCCCTGCCTGCCGAAGCGGCGCACGAACTTGAAGTCCGGTGTGAACACCTGTACGGAGCAGCTTCCCGTATCCGTCACGGCAAAGCTTCCATCCGGCCCGATCCCAATCCCTACCGGGAAATTGAACTCGCCGTTCTTCTCTCCCCTTTTTCCCACGCTCTGCTTTAGTTTGAGCGAGTCCAGATCGAAGACCAGCACCTGGTGCAGGTGAGAATCGACGACGTACAGTCGCCGGCGGCCCTCGTCGATGGCCATGAAAGTAGGATTCTTGATACCGTCGCTGGCCCCGATCGTTGCCATCAGGTGTCCGTTCGTATCGAACTTCAGCACCATGTGCTGGAACGGGTCGGAGATGAAGATGTTGTCGTGCGCGTCCACGGCGACGCCAAGCGGGGTCTGCAGCACGATGCCGCGGTCACCCTGAAGACGGGTCAGGGTCTTGTGGTCCTGGTCCACAATGAAAACCGTGGAACGCTGCGTGGAAGTGAAGATCACCCGATTGCGCGAGTCCGTGGCGATGCCGGCCGGTTTTTCGAAATACTCGGTCTGGTTTGGGTCCGCGTTCCCTACAACTTTGTCCACCCACGACTTTTTCTTTTTTGTCTCGATATCGAAGTTGTCACTCAGCTGCTGGAGGAACTTGACGCGCGGCTTGTCCGGCGGCAGGGGCCAGATCAACTGGCCGTTGCTGGCGGAAGGAGGCGGGGTCTTGTCTTTGCCGGCGAACCCCAGGATCAGCGGCAGCACCGCCGCGATCACAAAGAATTGCCGGATCCCAATGACATTCGATTTTTTGCCGATCACCGACATAATTACGGCTTTCCCGGCCTCTTGGGCCGCTGTGGAGTCACATCAGGCTGCTTCGACTGCACCTGCTGCTCTTTCTGGCGTTGCGCTTCGAGTTCGTCCGCGCGCTTTTGCGCCACCGCCATGCTGGCCTCATCGTTGGCAAGGTGGCAGGAGTCGCAAACGTCCATTTTCTTTCCCTTGTATTCCGCCATGCGCAGCATCTTCGGCTGATCGCCGGCGTGACTCTCATGGCAGGTCAGGCACGACAGTTTCGCGCCCTGGTGCAGGGGATCGGGCAGATCGGCAACCTTGTGCCGGCCCATCGGGTGCCCGAATTTCAACGTCGGATCCAAGTCGATCTGCGGGATCTCGTTGAACTCGTTCTCGGTCAGCTCGTAGAGCGACTTGAACGGCATGAACTTGCCCTGCCAACCGCCGGCGTGATGGCATTCCAGGCAGAGCTTATTGCCCTCGGCCCGCAGTTGCTTCTCGAAGTCGCTCACGTGCGGGTCGTGACAAAGTACGCAGTTGCCCTTCGCGTAAGGGCCGTGCAGGGTCTTCTGCGTGGATTTCTCATGGCAGGTAACGCAGAGCTCCTCGCGGGGAGAAGTCAGGTTGATGAACGTCGTGTCTTTCTCTACTTTGACTTCATGGCACGTAGTGCAGCCCATGGCGATGGCGCTGTGCACGTGCTTGCCCTTCGTCTTATCCTCATGACATTCCAGGCATTTGGCGGCATCGACATTCTTTTCAAGAGGGACGGGGTGCTCACCCGCTCTGGCAGCCATGGACCAGAGAGCAAGCATGGAGAATACGAATATGTTGCCGAGCCTCGCCAAGTGCAGCCTTCCTTAAAAAAGCCAACGTAAAAGTCTGCACCCCAGCGGGCGAAGGTACTGTGATGGAAATCACGGTCGCGAGTGATAGAGCGCACGCGTCGGGATTAATAGGAAATCGGCAGATGCGATCTTCGTCACAGACATGGCGTCCAGGTCGCGGGGAAGATTGTCTTTTAAGCCATGCCTATCACTACGATCATTGAACCGTTCCGGATCAAGAGTGTTGAACCTATTCGCTGGACGACGCGTGAACAACGCGAGCAGCATTTGCGCGAAGCCAGCCACAATGTTTTTCTGCTTGCCGCCGAAGACGTCCTGATCGATCTGCTGACTGACTCGGGCACCGGTGCGATGTCCACGGAGCAGTGGGCCGGTGTAATGCGGGGCGACGAGAGCTATGCCGGCAGCCCCAGCTTTCTCCGCTTCCGCGATTCGGTGCAGGAAGTTTTTGGCTACAGGCATGTCATCCCCACGCACCAGGGCCGGGCTGCGGAGCGCATCCTGTTCAGCGTGATGTGCAAAAAGGGCGATGTTGTTCCTAACAACACGCATTTCGATACCACGCGGGCCAATGTGGAGTTCACCGGCGCGGAAGCGCTGGATCTTCCCTGTGCTGAGAGCAAAGATCCCGCTGCGCAGCATCCTTTCAAAGGCAACATGGATGTGGCCGCACTTGAGCAGACCATCGCGCGCGTTGGCCGCGATCGCGTTCCTCTGGTTATGCTGACCATCACAAACAATTCCGGCGGCGGCCAACCGGTTTCCATGGAAAATGCTCGCGCCGTTCAGGCAGTCTGCCGGAAGCTCGGCATTCCGCTGTATTTTGACGCCTGCCGCTTCGCCGAAAACTCCTATTTCATCAAGCTGCGTGAAGCCGGCTATGCGGGTAAGACGCCCAAAGCGATTGCCCAGGAGATGTTCCGGCTCGGCGATGGCTGCACCATGTCCGCCAAGAAAGACGGCATGGCCAACATCGGCGGGTTTCTTTGCACGAATGACGATGTGCTGGCGCAGCAGGAGAAAAACCTGCTCATTCTTACCGAAGGCTATCCTACCTATGGCGGCCTGGCAGGCCGCGATCTGGAAGCGGTAGGTATCGGCGTCCAGGAAGCGCTCGACGAAGACTACCTTCGTTACCGCATCGCCTCAACCGCGTATCTCGGCCGCCACGTCTCAGAACACGGCGTCCCCATTGCGCAGCCGCCCGGAGGCCACGCGGTTTACCTCGATGCGCGGGCGTTCCTGCCGCACATACCGCAAACGCAATTCCCGGGAGTTGCGCTGGCCAACGAACTTTATCTGGAAGGCGGGATACGCTCGGTCGAGATCGGGACACTGATGTTCGATCAGGCCGCCCGCATGGACCTGGTGCGGCTGGCGATCCCGCGCCGCGTTTACACGCAAAGCCACATCGACTACGTGGTTGAGGTGATCCTGGAAGTCTGGAAAAAACGAAATCAAATTCGCGGCATGAGGCTCACTTATGCAGCGCCTTTTTTGCGGCACTTCACGGCAAAACTGGAGCCGGTTCGGTGAATTGAAGGTCGGTGAGTTGTTTCGGTCGAGCTGAAGATCAACTAGAATTTGCGTGCCATCCGGAGGATTCATGAAACAGCTTCTGCTCACTATCCTGTTGTCTGCCGGCGTTCAGCCTTTGCTCGGCCAGGGCGCTCCGCCCCAGGCGGCGGCTGACCAGCCTTACGTGATGGAGTACTACTACAAGGTGCAGTGGGGACACCAGCAGGAGTTCCTGCAACTCTTCCTCAAGAACCACTATCCGCTGTTGCAGAAAATCGTGGAGAGCGGACGCATGCTCTCGGTGAAGATCGAGACGCCGTCGAATCACATGACCGAAGATGCGCGCTGGGACTACCGCGTGACCATCCGCTTCAAGAACTCAACCGTGGCGACCACGGCCAATCCGCAGGAAGAGACGCTTATCAAGCAGCTCTGGCCGGATCAGGAAACCTACAAGCGCGAAGAGCAACGCAGGTTTGAGATCCTGCTGGCGCACTGGGACCTGCCGGTGACGGATGTTACTCCTGCAAAGAAGTAGTCGAGGCGAATTGCCAGAGCGCCAGACAGCGGAAGGAACCATTAGATGAACGCAGTTTCATTGAGCGCTTCAGGAACTATACGGGCGTATCTTGTTCGAAGGGCTTGCCTCGTCGCACTCTTTGTTCTGTGGCAGCTCTTGCCTGGACAGGACAACAAATCGAAAATACCGGAAGGTGAAGCTCAATTCACACGGCAGCAACTGGAAGAGTATTACCTGGTGTACAAAAATCCGGATGTGCGGTATCTGAGAACTCTGTTTGATCGGTATTTGAAGGGAACTACAGTTTTGGAGCAGGAACGCCTGGAATTGAATAAATGGGGCAAAACTTATTTCCGAAGCAAGTTTATCGTTATGTCTCGCGAGGATAATACGTTTGGTGGGACGTTGATAACGATTTTGTTCCAGCGCCGTCCGGATAAAGTATTCGTGGCTTGGGTTTATCCCGAAGGCGATGCCAAGAAGTTGACCCTGCGAAAGCTGGCGCCCGGCGACTTCAGCGATGAAGACCTTAGGCGAATCAGGGTTCGGTATAAGAAGCTGATCGAAGACAACGTTCACGCCATGTAGGTTTGAAAATCCAGCGGTAGACAGAAAAGCAGAGAAATGAATATCAGAACTTTTCTGGCGGAGAGGGAGGGATTCGAACCCCCGATACCCTTTCGGGTATAGCGGTTTTCAAGACCGCCTGTTTCAACCGCTCACACACCTCTCCGCGTGAGCAGGTACGTGGCTTCCCACATTGTACGATGAATTCTCCGCGCGTTGCCCTGCGCATCGTGTCCGTTGCGGCGGGTTTCTAGCTGTGGACAGCCTTCTGGAATTGAGCTTCTTCCGCCAGCTTCAGCACGACAGGCTCCATGCGGTCGAAGGCCTCCTCGAGAATGCGGTGCGAGGTGGCAAAGCAGATGCGCACGTGCCCGCCGGCTCCGGGACCGAACCAGCGCGGCGCGCCGGGTACCAGAGCCACTCGCGCGCGTTCGAGGAGATCACGGCAGAATTGCTCGGAGTCGCCGGTCAGGGCGTGGACGTCAGGAAAGACGACGTATGTTCCCTGGGGAGGCTGGGCGGCGGCGCCGGGCCAGCGCGACAGGCGCTCAAGCACATAGTCGCGCTGCGTCTGCAGGTGTTTAACGAAGCCGGCCAGCCATTCGCGGCCTTCATTGAGCGCGGCAATGACCGCGACCTGCGAGAGAACCGAGACGCCATACACGGTGCTCTCGGCATCGGATGCGGCGACGATCTGCTTCTTCCATTCGGGATCGAAGCAGATCAGGCAACCGACACGCAATCCGGCAAGGGCAAAGTTTTTGGAGAATCCGTACACCGTGACCGTGTTGCGCGCGATCTCCGGCCCAAGGGAAGCGACGCTCACGTGGCGATGGGGCGAATAAACGATGTCCGACCAGATTTCGTCAGAAACGATGCGAAGCCCGCGACTTAATGCCCATTGCGAGACCTTCTCCAGCCACTCACGTGAGTAAACCACGCCCAGCGGATTATGCGGATTGCACAGCCACAGCATCCGTGTGCGTGGCGTGAGCCGGGCTTCCGTGCCGGCGATGAATTCTTCTGCCGTGGTGGCACGGTTGACGCTCACGCGCACCGGAACGGCGCCGGCGCGCTGGACGGTATGATGCAGCAAAAAATCCACCGGATCCGGGATGAGGACTTCGTCGCCGGGATTCAAACTGGCGCGAGCCAGGACGGCCATGCCGGAAGCAGCGCTGTCCGTAGCGAAAACCTGTTCGGCCGTGCAGTCCATCTGCCGCGTGGAGCGCATCCAGGCGGCGACTGCGTCGCGGAATTGCGGCAGGCCCTCGGGCGGGCCATAGCTCAGCACGCCATCGCGAATGTAACGCACCAACTGGTCCTGGATGGCCTGCGAGATGGGGAAATCAGGGTCGGCCGCGGTCAGGGGAATCACGTCCGGCGGCTGCTGCGCCCAGCGGAGATTGAAAGCGCGCTCGCGCAGAAGATCGAGGCGGACAATGCCGTCAGAGAACGGGCTGGTTTCGAGGTGCTCCGATTCGGCGATGGGCAAGAGGATGGTGCTGCCGATCTGCGGTGAGAGAAAGTGCCGGGTGAGCTCGCGGCCCTTGGCCAGATAAGGCGCAACCTGCTCGCGCCGTATATGGGAGTAGCGCGTGAGCGCGGCTTCCAGATTGGCCTCACTCTTCAACAATTGAGAAAGCGCCACGGCATCGGCCACGGCCGAGGAGACGCCCTGGCTGGTAAAGGGAGAGAGCGGGTGCGCCGCGTCGCCGACCAGGACCAGATTGCGCTGATGGAAGCGCGGGACCACGTCCGTATCGAGCGGACGCCAGAAATGCGTGCGCGAAAAATCCGTGATCCTGACCAGATGCGGAACGGGCTCAGCCCAGTCCCCGACCAGACCTTTCACAAAATCCCGGCGCTCCTCCGCTGGATTCGGCCCATCTTCGGCAGGGGGAGGATAGCGCCAGGAGTCAAATTGCAGATACCAGATGACGTGCTCGGCATCAACGGCAAGCGTGCCCAGCGCAATACCGCCTCCGGGAGCGTGGAATTTGTTGAAATTGTGCCCGGCCCAACGCACGGTATCAGGGCAGCGGACCAGGCCCACGATTTCCAGCACCTGCGCCTGCGCAGAAGCCCATTCCGGGAACATGGCCTGGCGGGCGCGCGAATGAATGCCTTCCGCGCTCACGAACAGGTCTGCCGTGATCTCTTCTCCAGTATTCAGTCGCGCTGAAGTTACTTTGCCTTCGGAATCGAATTCCAGAGCGGCGAGCTCGGCGTTGAATAAAGGCGCACCGTCAGCCGGCAATGCGCGAAGGAGCGCGGCCAGCAGGTCACGGCGGCGCATGCTGCGCGCGCCGGCGGGCAACGGCTGCTCATAAAGAATCTGCCCCGCAGAGTTGCGGCAGCAGTAGCGATAGAGCGGCGCTCCGCTGTATTCGCCCGTGAGCTTGACGCCGTAGCTTTGCAGGCAATCGATGCCTTCCGGCATCAGGATGAAGCCCATGCCGGCTTCATGGCCCTGCCGCGTGCGCTCATAGATGCGGCAGGAGTGCCCCTGCGAGCGGAGCGTGACTGCGGTCATCAGGCCGGCGATTCCCGCGCCAAAAATGGCGATTTCCATGCGAACTCCCACGCCGTTACTGGACCGCAGCCGTTTTCCTGGCTTCAAAAATCTTCTGCATGTTTTCCGGAGAGAAGAATTCCGGGACGGGAACGGTATGCGCCAGCACGCCGAAGAACCGGCTGCGTTGCTCCGGGTTGTGACGCAACGCTTCCAGAAGCTGGGCGACCTCCGGTGGAGGCGGCGCCAGTGCCGCCAGTTGCGTGGTGAGCTCGTAATAAGGCAGCTCAGTCTCGTTACGCGTCTGCTCGTATCTGGCCAGAGCCTCTTCCAGGGGCTCGCGTCCGCTGAAGCCGGCGTCAATCGCCTCCGCCAGCCACTCCGCGCTGCCGAACGCGTCAGTGATTCCCGATGCGGTGCACGGGTCCTTCTGGTAGCCGGCATCGCCCACCAGCGCCCATCCCGGTCCGTAGGGCTTGCGCACGTGATACGGAATGGCGCCGCCCACGTAGCGGGACTCGCGCTTGCCTTTCTCCATGCGCGCCCACAGGTCCGGCGCGTGCTCCTGGATCACGGCGCTGTGGTGTTTTTCGATGTTCGAGCGCGCCATGGCAAGATCTTTGGCGGCAAAGGCCACGCCGATGAGAGAAAGATTGTCATTGGTGTTGTAAGCGAAGATCACGCGGTCAGGCCGCAGCCAGAGATGCCAGCCGATCATCGGCACGCCACTGTAGTAGGCGTACCATGAGCCCTCAAGCGCCGGTGCCGATTTGTATTCTGGCGCCTTTACCGCTTGCGCCACTCTGCTGAACATGCCATCGGCGCCGATGGTGATCCGGGCATGCTCGGTTACGGTGCCGCCGTTTTTCTGGTGGCCACGAATGCCCACAACGCGATCGCCCTCGAAAACCAGCTCCTGCACGGAGAAGCCCTCGCGCAACTCGACGCCAGCTTTTACAGCAGCGTCTACCAGCATGGGATCAAGCTTGATACGGCGGGGTGCGAAGGCCTCTTTCACGCCGCCTTCGGCCGGTACCGGCTCGCCGGTCAGCGAGAAGGCGCCGTAATCCCAGTGATTGGTGAGGATTGGGGGGCAGTTGGTGGCTTTCAGCGCGTCGAGCAGGCCCCACCGCTTCAGACGGGCGGAGCCGGTCTGGTGCACATAATGATTGGAAAATGGCATGTCACTGGGGAACGTCCCGCGGTCAAGCATCAGGACCTTGTAACCCTTACGCGCTAACAACATAGCAGTGGGTGCGCCGGCACAGCGGGCGCCCACAACAATGGCATCGTACATGGTGGCTCCTTCCCAGACACCGTCGAAACCGCGAGCTTGCTTGAGTTGGTTGTGAAACGAACTGGGGTTTCGTTTCTTGCGTTGGGCTTAAATGTTAGCAGAGTTTAATCTCGGGTTTTGAAGAAAAAACGCCGGAATTTCCCGTGATGGAGCACCGAGCGTGCGCTCGAGAGCGGGCCAAGGCGAAAATTTTATAAGCACCAGTAAGGGGACTGTGAGGGACGAACCCTTACTGCATGCCTTTCGCCGTTACCTGCTTGTAACCTTCCGGAATCGCGAACAAAGCTGCATCCACGCTGCTGGTGGAAACCGACGTGACCTCGACGGTGGTATCCAGCAGGGACCCTGGAGTGCTTTGGCTCGCTGCCTTCGAAGAATCATCCTGCGCGGCGTTGTCTTTATTTTTCTTTTTGCCGAAGATTCCGCCGATGCCGTGGGTGATGGGATTGCCGCCCGAGGATTTCTGGTCGTCCTGTTGTACGGGCTGTGATGCTCCGGGCTGCCCAGCCATGCCGACGCTGACCATGGAGAGCAGAGGCATGCCATTCAGGGTGGCGGCGCTCTTGCGGTATTCCACCATCGCGGGCGCAATCTGCGGATTGCCGCCGAAAACCGCGCCGGGGACCCAGTCGAGTTCCTTGGCCAACCGCAGGTAGAAGCGCTTCATCTCGTCGTAACCCTTCACCGGAGCGATGTAGGAATCCGAATTGACCCACATGTTCGCGGTCTGGCCTTTGGCCTTGGGATCGTCGGATTGCATCTCCATATCGACACGCACTTTCATTTCTTTGGCTGTGTAGTTCAGCAGGGTCCTGGTACCGGAGCCGGCGGTGACCTGGACTTTGGGAATGATCTTCACCTGGCCCTGGTCTTTGCTGTGCTTGGCCTGCTGTTCGGCAGCTTTGCGGCGGGCCTCTTCCATCTGCTGGCGCATCTCGTCAAAGGTCATGATCGAATACGACTTCTTCTTGTTGTCGATGTGGATGATGCGGCGGCCGTCGAGATCGATGATCTCGGCCTGGCCCAGGGAATCTTCGCGGCGAAGCTTGTTGCCCTTGAGGCTGATGGTGGCGTTCGTTCCCTGGGTCGCCTGGCGGGCGTCCTTGCTGAACACGCCGGCGAACTTCATGGCGCCAGCCGCGGCGCCCCCGGTGATCTTGCTGGTTTCAGTGTATTGAAAATCGGCAAAGCAATAACTGGAGAGCGAACACACCAGCACAGCAGCAAGCAAGGACTTTGGATTCATGGTCATCTCCTGGGTCTGGCGATTATAAATGCGACCGGCAAAAATTGGATCAGGAAGCTTTACGCCAGTGATCGGCGCGTTCCGGATATTCCTCCAGAATGGCCGTGGAGCGGAAGGGGAAGACCAGCGTGTCCTTTACGCGGCGAACCAGAGTGAAGCGCACGCCATTGCCGCATTGCTTGCACCGGGGAAACCGCAGGTTGATCACCAGCGTGGCATTGTGCATCAGCCGATGGGAGCGGTGCTCAACGCAATACACCCCGCTCACGGGCACGAATTCGCCTGGTTTGAATGAAAACTGCTCCACCGACCGCACTTTTGCCATAAAAAGGCCCACCCACTGCGATCAATGGAGCGGGGATTCACCATTGATGCGCACACGTATAGCCGGACGAAGGGCGCTATTAGTTTTGATTCTGTGCAGCCGCCGGTGGTTGCTGCTCGACGCGGCTCACTGGAAGTCAGAGTCTTCAGAGATGTGCTGTACCGCTTCCAGCAGGGTGAAACTGGCGCCCAATCCACAGTTTTCGCACGGCGGGAACACCTCATCTTTGCGGATCCACAATTCCGTGGGGTTCGCGCACCCATCGTGTCGCGGATGCCACAATCCTGAGAGGGGCACGGCTTCTCCGCTGCGAAAAGCGAGTGGCTGGCCTTTGCTGCCGGTCCTGTGTTGCGTCACCTCAAATATCTCCCAATTGATGGAAATAAAAAGTTGGTGCATACCAGGAGAATTAAGGCAAATGGACTACCACCGCAGGCGACTGAAAATAATCGAAATCGGGAGAGGGCGATTGCAGAGACTCGTAATTTTTTCCGGGAAAAAACGACATTTCAACATCACGCGCCAAGGTTGCCTGTGATTTCTTCAATGTGCTGCCAGGTATAACTGGCGGCGCGATCAAGCAGGTAAAAATAGAGCTTGATACTGGCAACCAGGATCGCCACGCCCGCCACCAGTGGCAGCCAGGGCAGCTGCAATGCCCAGGTGGCGTAAGCGACCATTCCGCCAATAGAAGAGAGCGCCAGCATGATCAGCAGCGTCGCTACACCCGCCGCATTGGAGGCCATCCTGGAGCTCATCTGCGTCAGTTCGATGCGCTTGGGCCAGTAGACTGAGAACAGGTTGCCTGCGGCAAACTGAATCATCAGGACCGCGAAGAAAGCCACGGTGACGGTGAGCAACAACAAAACATCCGGGCGCGCGGCAATGATGATGATGGTCTCCGCGAGTAGATAGAGCCCGGACAGAAGTGCTGCGTGCGTGAGATTTTTTCCCAGGAAAACCTTTTTAATCGATGACGGACAGAGCAGCCAGCGGCCGAACCCTTCCTTGTCCATACCGAAGGTGTTGTAGGCCAGATTGGGAAGCGTCAGCAGGATGAATCCGGCCATGCCGCCGAGCATGGCTTCCGGGCTGCGTGAAAAAAACATGCGGCGGCCCGCGGGGTTGAAGGCCAGCAGCAGAAAAATCAGCGGCGGGTAGATAAGCTGCAGCACCATGCGCGAACTCTGGCGGATGTAGCGGATCTCTTTTTCCATGATCGCTGCGGTGATCTCATCGACAAAGGGCACGCGCCATCCCTGGCGCACTTTCAGAGCGCGCCGAGGCTTGTAACCCTCAGAGTAGATCTCGCCCTGGTGGATGGCGCGAAGTTGCCAGCGCAGAAGGAGCGCAACAAAAACAGAATAGAGGAGCAGCGCGCCCAGCGCCCCAAGTTCCGGACCGGGGAGCGCCGCGAACATGCGGACAGCAATTCCGGGAGGAGAATATTCGCGCAGCGGAACCAGCGCACTGAGCAGCCATTCCGGCGGGCGGAGAATGCGCATGTTGGTCCAGTAGCCGGTGGCAAACTGCAGGAGTTGCGGCAGCAGGATGAGGAGGAACATCAGGAAGACCATGGCTTCCCGGCCGCGGCGCGTGCTCTGAAAGCGATCAAACAGGCCGGTGAGGATGCGGTTCAGCAGCAGGTTGAAAACAGCAAACACCAGGAACGCCAGCGCTGCGGCCAAGGCCCATGCCGGCTGCATCGCCAAAATCGCGATCCACATGCTGAGCAGCCAGAAGAGGCAGGTGATGGCCGCCGGATCTGAGATTCCGTAGACCGTGCTCAGCAGGTAAAACGTCCGGAAGGAGACCGGGTAACGCGCGACCTCGCGAAAGCTCAGCCCGGGCGAGTAGCCCTCAAAGAGCACCGGAGCAAACTGCCAGACCAGGAGCACGGCCCACAGCATCAGGTCGAGCAGGTCGGGGCGGCCGATCCTGAGCAGAGTGAAGGTGAGTCCGAAGAAGGCCCCGCAGGTGACAATCAGAAATACGAGCCAGAAGAGGACCCAGAGTATCTGGAAGCCCAATTCGGTGCGACGGCTGGATTTGCGCAGCGAGTTCACCAGGATCTGCCAGCGCAGATGCAGCAACAAAACAAAATGACTGTTGGACTCGGCTAGAGCCAGGAGAGCACCTCCGCATCCTGCTTGGCCCCACCAACCACCTGAAGAAAAATTTCTTCGAGCGTGAGCGGAGAGTGCTCATGGCCGGGGACTTTCACGCCGCTGCGCAGCTCCTCCAGCGATCCTGAAGCCACCAGCCGGCCCTGCTGGATGATACCGATGTGCGTGCACAGCCGCTCCACGACTTCGAGCACGTGCGAGGTGAGGAAGATTGTTCCCCCGTGAGTAATAAAGCGCTGCAGCAGCCGCTTGAGAGTTGTGGCGGCGATGGCATCGACGCCCTCGAAAGGTTCGTCAAGAAACAGTATTTCCGGCCCGTGAATGACGGCCGCAGCCAGCGCCGTCTTTTTCTTCATGCCATGAGAGTAGTCGGCTACCAGCTTGTCGGCGGAGTCAGCCAGGTCCATGAATTCCAGAAGCTCAGCGCTGCGCGTGGCGGCGGTGGCGCGGTCCAGTCCGTACATGCGCCCGACGAAATTGAGGAGCTGCGCTCCGGTAAGCCGCTCGAAGAGCGCCAGGCCCTCGGGGACCACGCCGATGCGGCGCTTGATCTCAACGCTGTCCGTGGCCAGGTTGCGGCCGAGAATCGTTACCTTACCGCTGGTGGGCCGGAGCAGGCCGGTGAGCATTTTGATGGTGGTGGATTTTCCCGCGCCGTTCGGGCCGAGAAAGCCGTAAAACTGCTGCTTTTCCACGCGAAGGTCAAGATTGTCGACGGCGACCAGCGGGCCGAAGATGCGGCGCAGAGCGATGGTTTCAAGTATGGTGTCAGCCACGTGCTTACAATCTTCCTGAAGAGGATGATTTCATAAAGTCTACAGCACTCGAGATTTACAGATCGCGCAACGCTGTTTCCGGCGTTCCCACGGCGGGCTACCCCGGGCCCGGAATCTGGCGTCAAAGAATATTGCATCCGTCTTTCGCCTCTTGCTGCCATGATCTCGAAGTGCGCCAACCCGAACTGCTCCAAGCTGCTCATGCGGCTGGATGGAGGAAGATTTTATGGCTTTCCCACGGCGGGCAGGACGATTGAGCACTTCTGGCTGTGCAGCAATTGCTCCAAATCTTACGTTCTGCGGCAGATTGAAGGCCGGGTGGAGCTGCTCAAACGCGAGCGGAAGAGCGCCTAGGCAGGCGTCCTGAGGAAGCCACGAATCAAATCAAGCTCAAAAGCTCAAATGGCAGTTCATCTCTCGTCTGGGCGCGTCTTGAGTGTAGGTCGAGGAGGCTGAGGAAGCGGGCCGAGAGGCTCGAAGCTGGACCGGATGTAGTCGTCGGCATTGGTTTCATAGCACTGCAGAGGGATGCGCTTGCGGTCCAGGTCCCGCTTGTCCGCTCCTGGCACGTTGCGAGAAAAGGTGAGCGGCTCATGACGGGCAGGAAGACTGCGCCTGGTCAGCTGGTCGACAGTCTGGTCGCACTCCGGATGCCGCCAGGCTGAGACTTCGTGCACCACGGAGTAATCAAAGCCCGATTCCGAGAGCCGCGGCTGGTAGGGAAGGAAGGTAAAGACCAGCTTGATCAGCCCCCACTCCTCGTGGGAAAACTCCGTTTCCGCGACGAACACCTCCTGGCTGGCGAAGAACGAAGAGCGGGGCCGGTCAGCGTAAGCCACAGCTACCAGGCGTATGCGGATGGGAGCCTTCTTGGGAGGATACTCCCAATGGAGTTGGCCCTCGGCCTGACGTCCCGGGCCCAGAATGCAGGCGGCAGCCAGGAAAAGCAGGACGCGAGCCCAGTTCTTCAAGGGGAAACTGGCGGGTCGCTCGCGTGGGCTAACCGAATAGAAAAGAAAGGTCATCGCATCCAGGAAATTGCCAACCATCCATCTGCTCTGGTCTCCTTTAAGAGACTGCGGAAAGCGGAAGACGGTTGCCCCGGGGAGCCGCAAAGCAGGACTTTTTGGATGCTATAATCGAAGCCGACCCCTCCGCTGCGAAATGCCTTTTAGTGCAGCGGATTTCCTCTAAGTCGGGACGTGGCTCAGCCTGGTAGAGCACTCGCTTGGGGTGCGAGGGGTCGGCAGTTCAAATCTGCCCGTCCCGACCATTTCATTCTTCAATCCAGACTTCAGTTTGGACGAAGACGTGTTTCTGCCGACCCACGAAGCACCCCAAATCAAAAGCGCGGGAGCGCAGCAGAGGCGCGCAAAGAAAAGCCTGCGAGGGGCGGCTGCGAGCACAGCTCGCACTGCTTCAAATCTGCCCGGTCCCGACCATTATCTGCGCAAGCGCGTCAAGGCGAATTCACTTGTCTTCGGCGCTTTTGCACTTCCCAAATCGTCACTGGAAGCAACACCACCAACCCAAAAAGAACAAAGACGAGACCAGCTTGCCATTCCTGCGGAAACAAAACACACAAATAAATTCCCAGTGCGCACACTGCAGCGGCCAGCAGGCACACTGCCGACAAGAGGATGCGTTCGCTCGGTGAACTCAAAGACGGCGTAACGTCTGCAGGAGCCTTGGCTGGCACGACGAGCCACACCACAAACTGTTGACCACGCCAAAGAAAAATGCCAATGAAGCCACCGCCAAGCAAAGGAAATCCCGCTCTGAGCAACCAGATTCCAAATGCTACCCCGATGAGCGACATGATTATCAAGCCCAAAATTTGCCATCGGCGGCGGCCAAGCATTTGATCTCCCAAATTGCTATTTTGGCGGCGGGACGTATTCTTTGGGCAGCTGGGCGCCGGAGCCGAAGAAGTATTGCTCCATCTGTTCCACCAGAAATTGCTGGGCTTCGGGCTTCCACGGCTGCAAACGATATTCGTTCAGAAGCATCTTGGAGTGCTCAGCCCACATGCGCCAGGCTTCGGCGCTGATGTTCTCATAGATTTTGCGGCCCAGTTCGGTGTCGAAGGGCGGCTCGTCCAGGCCGGGGAGCTCGCGGCCAAGCTTCACGCATTTCACCATTCGTGCCATGCAAATATTTTACAAGATCATTTCGAAGGCCAGCGCCCGCGTCACTATTTATGATCGTGCGGCTTGGGCGCATCTTTAGGCCCCGGCGACTCCGATCCCTCCCCGGCAGGGCGGCCACGGAACTCGAGCACAATCGTTTTTGCCGGGGTCTTCCCCGTGTTCTTCACGGTGTGAACCACGGGATTGTTCCAGGTGACCTGGTTGGATTTCAGGTGCACTGCGGTTTCCGGCTGGTCCTGATTCTTCATTGCCGCATCGCTGTCGGTCAGCGGAACGACAAGGAAGTTGGCCAGATGCGTGTGCTGCGGATAAGTGGCGCCCGGCGGCACGTTGATGAGCGTCACCGACCATTGATCTGACGTAATGAGCTTGGTGACGCTGGTGCACGCGGACTTGTCGGCGGAGTCGCAGGGAACGGGAATGGAGCAAGACTCGGTGCAGGTCTTCTGGTTGGTGGTGGGCTGGAGCAGCTCGATGGTGGAATTTACAAACGGCTTGCTGCCGGTGTTGGTGATGAGATGGACCAGTCCAGCGGGAGTGAACCGCGTATCACCTTGTTTGAAGGTGACGGCCGCCGGCTGCGCGCCTTCGCGGGCGTTCATGATCTGCGCGTCATCGATGGCGATGGAAAGATAGTCGCGCCCATGGCGGTGCAGCAGCGTAGATTGTCCAGGATCCACCTGGACCGCAAAAACGCGCACGAACAGGTTTTCCAGCGCGAGGTGGTGGTGCGGCTCTGCTGTGACTTCAACCGGAGCTTGCGCTTGTTGGGCGAAGGCAACCAGCGTGAGGAACAGAACGGGGAGGAAAAGTTTTCGCATGGCAGGGATTCTAATCTTTTTGTCGCTTCGCTCCAAACCGCTGGCGATCTTTCTCGACCCTAATATCTCCAGCTCCTGTGGCAACGCCGCTCGGCGCGTGGTCGGCCTCGCGGCTTCCTTTCTATCGTTCCGAGCGAGGGCTGTAGTTTTGGAATTTTCAAGTAATGAAAAAGGGGCGAGCCCGATCACGCGGCGAGCCCGCTGTGACGGGAGCAAGAGAAAAATGGAAAGCGCGACAATCTATGGCGGTTTGGAGCGAAGCGACAGAAATTACGGGATTTTGGGCAGCTCGCGGCGGAGGTCGCGCTCAATGCGGCGCTCATGCCAGAGACGCAGCGGACGCCAGTAATTGATGATCCCGAAGGCGGCAATGGCGGCAATGAGGAGCAGACTGCTGATAACGAGGAAGACTTTGGCGGCGCCGGTCTGCGCGACCTGGAGAATGACCAGCGCATTCCGCGGCGTGAGCAGCATGGAGGCCGCAAGCGCCAGCATGCCGATCCCAGCCAGGAGGTAGGTGATATTTTTGGCCCACCGGCCCGTCGCGTGATATTCAGCAAAGAGCCGGAAGCCGTAAGAGATGAGACCGGCAATCACGATGAAGTTGGCAAGAACGGCGATCCAGGCTTTTGCGTCCATGAGATGTATGACGCATTCCGAGCAGAGGCAGGTTGCGGCGAAAACCAGCAATTAGCACTTAGCCATTAGCCAGCTGGAGCTTGAGCAGTCGCCGTGGAGCGCTAGAACACCACGAATCTCTTTTTCTTCTTGACGGACTTGCCGGCGACAGGCTTGTTGTTGTCGTTCGCCGCCACAATCACCGGCTTGTTGCTCTGGTTGGGACTGGCGCCGGTATCGGTGTAGCCGGGCTTGATATCAATGTAAGCCGCCTCACGCAGCTTGGTGAGATACGCGCGCGCTGCCGGCTCGAGCCGCTCGGTGTAGATGGCTTCGCGAATCCTGTCAGCGATGTCCTTTACTGGCGGAACGCCCGCGGCGCGGCGGCCTGTTACCTTGAGGACGATGAAGCCCTGGCGCGTGCGAATCACGCCGGTAGTCTCACCCGGCTTCAGTGAAAAGGTCTGGTCTTCCAGATCTTTGGCGAGTTCGCCGCGCTTGAAGGTGCCGAGAGGGCCGCCCTGCGCGGCGGTGGGCCCGTCAGAAGATTTTTTGGCCAGGTCTTCGAATTTTGCGCCCTTGCGCAGCTGATCGAGAAGCTGGTTGGCTTTGGCTTCGGCTTCAGCAACTTTGGCGGGGTCTTCCGGAAGCGGCTGGTTCTGTCCGGGCGCCTTGTCCTTATCCTCCACATTGGCCTTGGCCGGCTGCGTGGAAACCATAATTTCGCTCAGCCCGACCTCTTCCGGCCCTTCCAGCTCTTTCTGGTGCTTGTTGTACCAGTCCTGAACGTCCTCATTGGAGATGTGGATCTTGCCTCCAACTTCCTGTCCAATCACCTGCTGCGTGACCGCGCCAATGCGTATCTGCTCCTTGAACTCTTCATAGGAGACGCCCTGTTTCTGCGCCTCCTTTTCCAGGTCGTCAATGCTGGCGAGGCCCATCTGCTGGCGCAGCTGATTGAGCCGCTTGACCACTTCAGTTTCACCGGTGATGCCAAGGTCCTTGCCGCGCTCGAGCAGAAGCTGCTGGTCAATCAGATCACGCAGCACGTCTTTCTGCGCGTTGGCCCACTTGGCCTGCCAGTCCGAGGGGAAACGTTGCTTGACCTCGTCCAGATTGCTCTGCTTGGCCTTCTCCAGGTCGGAGCGGGTGATGATGGAGTCATCGATGCGCGCAATGATTTCATCCACGATGTTGTCAGCGTGGAGCGCGAGCGCGGCCAGAACGAAAGCAGAGACAAGCAACGACAACTTCTTGAGCATAATTAAGGACCTTTTTCTGACTGTCACTGTTACTGGTTATTCTAACAGCGCAGAACCCTCGCCTAGAACGGCGGCAGGCGTGTTTATTGCGATTACTGGGGCTTTTTCTTCTTGCCCCCGAGCAGGCCGCCGAGAGCGTCTTTCAGGTTTTGCTTCTGGTCCTGGCCCTGCGCATTGTTCGGGTTATTGCCTTTGTTGCCGCCGATGGCCTGCATGAGAGAGTTTTGCAGATCGCCCTTGATCCCTTCGCCCAGCGCTGGCCGGAAAACCGGATTGGAGCTGGTACCGGAGATCGTAAAAGG
The DNA here is from genome assembly GCA_035717005.1 of Candidatus Angelobacter sp. GTDB lineage: Bacteria > Acidobacteriota > Terriglobia > Terriglobales > Acidobacteriaceae > Angelobacter. The sequence continues at coordinate 8,099 of DASTJB010000222.1, read as the reverse complement.
CAGCCCCTTGCTCTGAGCGCCACTGGAGATGCCGGTCACGCTGCCCAGCACGCTGTTGGCGCCGCCTTCGAGCTTGAGCAGCATTTTGAAGTCGAGAGCGTTGTTACTGGCAATGACGCCATTGCCGGTGAGCATGCCGAGAGACGGTACGTCGAGAATGATATTGTCGGCGCGAAGCCCTTCGGGCGCCATGCGCAGAGCGGAGCTGAAGGTCTGGATCAGCGTGTCATTGCTGCCCGCCTTGCCTCCGGTGAAGGCAGCGAGCGCACCCAGCTTTGAGACCAGATTGTAGCCCTGGAGATGAGTGTTGCTGATCTTTACCGGGCCATCGATTACCAGCCGGTCGAGCGGCCCTTGTGCGTTCAGTTCCATGTTGATGTCGCCTCCACTCAGTGAAGCCCCCGAGGGAAGCACTACGCCGAAAGCCGGCAGCAGTCCGGTAACGTCATTTACGGCCATGTTCTTGCCCTGGATCTTCAGGTTGGCGATGGTGTCTTCACCGCGGGCATTCAGAGTTCCGGAAGCATTGGTGGTGCTGTTGCCGGTGTGGAGATTGGCGTTGATAGAGCCGCTTTCTGAATCAAGTGCGTAGTCGGACTTGTAGTCGAAGGAGACGGGTTGTTTGGCCGGCTGCGCGCCTTTGACCGCTTTCAGACCTTCGGCTTTGGCCTTGCCTTCAGAGTGCAGATGCCGGCCGTCAGATTTTGCCTGGCCATCAAAATCAACGATGCCGCCAACTCCGGAAGAGGGATCGACAAAGCCGGTGGCGGCGAGATCGGCGTGCTTGAGCGTGATTTTGGCGTCGAGCGGCGTCTTGGTGGAGTCAGTCTGGTTGAGCGGACCGGCGGTGCCTTCAAGCTCCATCTTGCCGTTCCCCGGCAGGCCGGCGGAGAGAGTGAACGGCATGGCGGTGGCCGCCGAGATGTTGCGCGCGGTCAAGTTTACGTTCTGGTACACGCTTTCTTTTCCGGCCATGTGCCCGCCGCTGTGCCCAACGCGCACGGTGCCATCGACAATTTCAAATTTGGCGACAGAAACCTCCGGCGCGGACTTGCCCGCGGGCTCAGGGGTGGCCGGCTGCTTTGAGGCGCCGAAGGTCGAGTAATTCCATTTTCCCGCCGCGTTCTTGAGCAGCGTGACTTCCGGTTTCTGCACGGTGATGGAGGTCACTTTGAGCTGGCGGTGGAAGATCAGCGGCAGCAATTCGACGCCAACCTTCACCGACGACGCCGTGAGGAATGGCCCTTTGTTGAAAGCGGGATCGTCGGCGATGGAAATCTGGCTGGCGGAGGCGCCGCCGCTGAAGATGGAAGCTTCGAGCTTGCCGATCGTAACCTGGCGGTTGAGCGCCGCGGAGAGCTTCTTTTCCAGGTCAGGGCGGAAGGTGTCGACGTCAATAAACAAGGGGACAAGAACTACGATCAGCAGCAGGACCGCGAGGATGATCCCAACAATGGTAAGCAGGCGTTTCATGCCAAAAATGCTACCACCAAAGGCACCCTCCATGCCGGTCAGCGGCGCCGGTGCGCGCCCAAAATCCAGGGCCATCACGCCGGCCTTCGCCACTATCAAAAGCTGGTGACCGCAGCCTTGAACCGTTATAAAATGACCCGCCATGCAAGGCATAAAGTTGCTTGTTATCGCCGTTTTTGCGGGCGTCTGCGGACTGGCGATGGCTCAAGCCGGCCAGCCACAGCAACAATCCATCCCGGGAAAGCCGGACCAGGAAAAATCCGATCAGGAAAAGCCAAGGCAAGTGTCGGAGCGCGTAACCGAGGGGATGAGGGTCTATTACATGGCGCCCGTATACCCACGCCGCGCCCGGATGCAGGGGTTACAGGGCGAGGTGCTTATCGATGCCACCATCGATACCAAGGGCAATCTCACTCACATTCAAGTCGTGCAGGGCGACAAAATACTTGCCGAATCTGCCGTGGACGCCGTCAAGAAATGGAAATACCGCCCTTCCATGGTGGATGACAGGCCGGTGCCGGTGGAAACCAGAATCACCGTTCGATTTTACAAACATTGATGAGGCTGACATGAAACGCTCTCTGGCATGGATCGCAACCGCCGCCCTGCTCGTTGCCGCCGCGGGCGCGCAACAAAGTACATCGACCGGAGAAACCCCCCAGTCTCAACTCCTGGAGAACGGCACCATCCTCTACCTGGAACTTTCAAAAACGCTCGACGCAAAAAAGGCCAAGGCCGGTGACGAGATCCGCGCCACGCTACTGGCCGACGTGCTCTCGCACGGGAAGATCGTACTGCGCCAGGATGCGAAGCTGGTTGGGCACATCACTGAGGTGCAGGCGTTCAGTAAAGACAAGCCGGAGTCGCGGCTGGGCGTGGCGATCGACAAGGTGATCGGCAAGGGCGGGCAGGAGACGGCCTTCCAGTCACTGCTGATGGGGATCAGTCCGGCGCCGCGCCTGCATGTTGACTCCATGGCGGGACCAGCGCCTCCGAACGTCAACCCGGCGGGAGGTCCAGCACAGGAGAAGCACTACCCCACACCGAGGGCAGCGAGCACGCCCACACCTCCGAGCTACCGGGACCCATTCAGCCGGAGCGAACGGGACCACCTGCGAAGCGGGGACGATCCCGATATGCAGGCTACGGACATCGAGGGCCTGACGCTGCAATCGGCGGCTGACGGCAGCCGGGTTGTGGTTTCGTTCAAGAACAACGTGAAGCTGGAGAGCGGCGTGCGGCTGGTCTTGCGGGTGACAACTCAGAACCCGGCGAACAAGGCGTCGGCACAGAATCCGCAATAGTCGTTGGCCTGGGCCGGTGGACGCTGATCAACGGCCGTAGGTCCTGGTGAGATAGGCGGTGAGTTCGGTTTCGAGCTCGACGTAGCCTCCGTGGATGGTGCTGCGCAGCGCGGACTCCATGGATTGGCCTTCCCCGAGGCGCACCAGAATGCGCGCGAGATCGGCGGGTCCGTAGGTGATACGGATGTATTCGGTGGCGGCCAGGCTCTCCGCGTAAGCAACCGCGGCTTCAGGAGAAGAGTAGCCCTGAAAGCCGGCCTCCAGCTGGCTGAGCGGCACCTGATGTCCGGAAGCGTAGAGCGCCGCCAGGCGCGGGCCAAAATCCGCCGCGCTTCTTCCCTCTTCCAGCTGGGCCAGTCCCTCATTGAGCCAGGTGGGGGCGCGGCCGTGCGTGATCTGCACGACGAAAGAGTGCGTCAGCTCATGACGCAGCACGTGGGCCAGTGCGGACGTGAGTGAACTCATGCCGGAAATCGGGATGCGGATCTTGCCGTCATTCAACGCGGCGGTCCAGGCGGCGGCCTGGGTGACGTCAAAAAAAGCCTGGTCGGTATAAAGCGCGATGACGATGTTGCCCGGAACCGCGCTGAGGTCGCGGGAGAGATCGTTGTAGTCGTGCTCGAGCGCGTCGAGAATCTGACGGCGGAGCGCATCGGGCGCCTGGCCGCCTTCATAGCGAAGCGTGAAGTGGCTGCTCTCTTCCTGATGAAAACCGGCTTCGGTTCTTGATTCGCGTTCCACGCGGGCCAACAGCTCCTGCGCGCGCTCGTCCGGACGAAGCTCGAGAGACTTTTTTAATGCGGCAATGGCTTCGCGATCGTGATTGCTGCGGTAACAGGCGTAGCCCAACAGCAGGAAGGCGTCTGCCGACCGCGGATCTACGCGAGTGGCTTGCCGCGCCCGCGCGACCGCCTCTTCGAGCTGTCCCAGCCGCAGAAGCACAGCCGCGTAGCTTTCGAGCAGGATGGAATGATCAGGCTGATAGACCAGGGCGGCCTGAAAATAACGGGCGGCGGCGGAGAACTTGTTGCGCTTCTCTTCGAAATTGGCGGCCAGAGCGTTGGCAGCGGCAGACCGGGCGGGAACATTTTCTTCTTCGACGGCCTTTAATGCTGCTACGTCCACCTCGCCGTTTCTGATGACGCGCGCAGCCAGATCGGCGGGAATGGTCAACTCTTCACGCATCGCCGGCGGCTCAGAGACGGCCGTGGAGGTTGCGGCGGGGGCCCGCTCAGGAGCGGGGCCTTTATCAATGCGGGCAACAATGGCGCGGGGGATGCTCAGGGTGTTGTCGCCAACGGAATATTCAATACGCCCGTTGCGCTCCTGGGCAGAGTCGGCGTAGATGCGGTCGCCATTTTTGAGCACAATGGTGTCAGCGCCCGCGGCGGCGGGCAGCGCGAGAGAAAGACAAAATGTGATAATCGATCGCACTGTGAAAAAGTCTAAGCGAATAATGGTACTGCCATGAGGCGCGTCTGGATCCAGCGGGTAACGAAGGTACTATTGCCTGGCTTTATTACCATAACCGCCGCGGGCGCCATTACCACAACCGCCGCGGGCGCGCAGGGCGCGGCCGGCGCCCAGACAGCGGCCACTTCCGCTCCTCAGGGCCCAACAGCACAGCCGGCAGCATCCGGCGCGGTGGCGCTTTTTCGCGAGCTGCTCAATCCAGCCTTCGATCCCAAAGACGTTTATACGATCCGCGAGGTCTCCATCCTGCGCGAGGACCTGCACATTTCCATCAGCGACGGAACCATGGCGCTGATGCGCGCGACGAATGGGCAGGTGACCGGCGCGGTATTTGAAGGCGTGGGCGAGGTGCTGCTGGTGCCGCCGAACCGCGCCGAACGCACGTCGCTGGCGCTCTACACCGGGTCGGCAGTGCTGGAGCAGCGCTTTCAGTCGGCTTATTTGCGCTTTGCCGACGACGCGCTGGCCGAGGAGCTGCGCGCGGGCTTCCGCGGCCGGGCGCAACTCGACGAAGCGCAGGAGTTCATCGCGCGGTGGCAGGAGCCGGCCCGGCAGCTGGCCCGGGCCGACGCATTGCCCATCCTTGAAGGCCTGACCAGCGCCAGGAGTCATGATTCCCACGCCGCCGAGCCAAAACCGGGCTCGTCGGGGGCCCCGGTCTCACAGTTTCTGCATGTGCGCATCGGCGGGACCCAGGTGGGGATTGTCGACCTTTTCTTTGATACGAATGTCGCCGAACAGATCAGCGTGGCGCAGGCGGGAATCACCAACAACGCAGCTTATTACGACACATGGACGTCATTTCCCATGCGCTCGGTCCGCCAGGCCGCGGGCGAAGAGGACCCGGCCACGCGCGCCGCGTTTGAAATGTCAGACTACGTGTTGCGGGTGAAGGTGCAGCCGCCGAGCGACCTGAGCGGCGAAGCCGAATTCACGCTCACACCGCGGCGTTCCGGCCAGAGGACCGTGGTGCTGGAACTTTCCCGCTACCTGAAGCTCACGGAAGTCCGGGTGAACGGCGCTCCGGTCGAGTTCATTCAGAATGAAGCCATGAGCGGCAGCGAGCTGGCGCGGCGCGGCGATGACCTGATCGGCGTGGTGCTGTCTGAGCCGCTGCAAAAAGACAAGCCAGTCAGGCTTGCCTTCAAATATTCCGGACCGGTGATGTTCAACGCGGGCAACGAGCTGATCTATGTGGGCTCGCGCGGCATCTGGTATCCGAACGTAGGGCCGGTGTTCAGCAATTTCGACATCACCTTTGAATGCCCCACGGACTGGTCCGTGGTGGCGACGGGCAAGCAGGTTGCAACCAGCGTGGCCGGGGGAAAACGCACCACGCGCTTCGTGACCGACAAGCCGATCAGCCGCGCCGGGTTCAATCTGGGCAAGTTCGTTACGGCCGCGGCCAGGGCCGGAGCGGTGGACATACATGCCTATGGCGCGCGCAGCGTGGAGCAGTCGCTGGCCGGAGCGGAGGCGCGCGCGGGACGCAAGCCGGAGCCGGCGCGCGAAGCCCAGCAGATCGCCGACCAGGCAGCAAAGACAGTGGAGTATCTTTCCGCGCAGCTCGATCCCTTCCCTTACACGAACCTGGAGATCACGCAGCTGCCGGGACTGCTGAGCCAGTCCTGGCCGGGGCTGGTCTATCTTTCCAGCACGGCGTTTCTCACGCCCGACGAGCGGCGCGCGCTGGGCATACGCGATCCGTACGTGGAGCTGCTGCTGAGCCGGCTGATGCTCTCGCACGAGACGGCACACCAGTGGTGGGGTGACGCGGTGGATTGGGTCAGCTATCGCGATGAGTGGATCGTGGAGGCGCTGGCCAACTACTGCGCGCTGATGATGCTGGAGCAGCAGCATCCGGGCGACATGAAGACGGCGCTCGACTGGTATCGCGGCGAGCTGCTGCGGGAGACGAAGAACGGCATCATCGCCGATGCCGGGCCGGTGACGCTGGGGCGGCGGCTGGCGTCGTCAAAATTTCCTGACGCCTACGAACGCGTGCTGTACGGCCGGGGCACCTGGCTTATTCACATGTTGCGAACGATGCTCCGCGAAGCCGCCCCAGCACGCGCCGGGGAACCCGCGGGCGGGAAAGAAACAAACGACGCGCTGTTCTTTGCGGCCTTGAAGGGGCTGCTGGCGGCTTCGCCCAGCCACAAGCTTTCGACGCTTGATTTGCAGCGGGCCTTTGAGCAGGTGATGCCGCCGGCGCTCAACTATGAAGGGCGCAAGTCACTCGACTGGTTCTTCGATAGCTGGATCAACGGCAATTCGGTCCCGCGCTTTTCCCTGCTGAAGGTCCGCATGACGCCCGCCGGCGGCAACCTCAAGGTCAACGGCACGCTGCTCCAGGACCACGCCGCGCAGGACATGGTGACGGCGATTCCCATCTATGCGGTGGATGCGGCGGGGAAGGCGGAGTTTTTGGGGTTTGTGTTCGCCGATGACGCAAAAACGGAGTTCACGCTGACCGCGCCGACGGGGACGAAGGCGATCGTGATGGATCCGGAAGAGACGGTGCTGAGGAGATAGGGTCATCGGGAGATCGGAAACCAACCTTGTGGTTAGAGTGAAGAAATCTGAAAAGGTGCAGATTCATTCGTGTTTTGATCGTTTTATTGTTGACAAATCTACGCCTTCTGTGGTACAAAAAGAGAGTGTATAAGCTTCTGGCGGGAGCGGCGCCGACCAGGAGCGGCTGATCAGGGCGACCAAGGCCCTGGCGGCCTGGAAAAGACAGCGGGCCCCTGGATTAAGTTCTGGCTTTGGGCTTTGCGGTGAAACGGCCAGCACCCTTAGGATGTGCGTCCATTTGTGGTACGCGCCATGTAGTTCCGGCCCGTGAAGAGTCCAGGCGGATTTGGCGAGTATCGGACCAACCCTCCGCAGCGCACTACAGGTGCGTCGAAAATCTTTTAAAATTCTTCAAAAACCAGTTCAATTTTAGGGCTCAGTCGTCCCGCTAAAGCGGGACTTTAATCGCTAACCGCAGCTTTCCCGGCACTTGCCCTCGCCTCCCGCTCCTCCACCCCAGCCCATGCAAAAGCGGCACGGTCTGGGGGCCCCGGCTTCGCGGGATGGCTCGGGGCCGTGACCGGGCTATTCTCGTCCGCCCCTTACGGGGCTGGGACTCCGTTCCTTGAACTATTCTTGTGCGCAGGCGATGACATCTCCACACCTGCGCGCGCACATTTTTAGGTCAAGTTGGGTGGGCTGCGCGAGAGGAACCTCAGCGGCTAAAGCCGAATCTTTTGGACAGCCTTGCCGCAGGCCTGAAGGCCTGCTCCACCCCGTGTAAGCGGCGGAGTGACGGGAGGGTAGAAGGCCTGAAGGCCTGCTCCACCCCGTGTAAGCGGCGAGTGACGAGAGGGTAAAAGGCCTGAAGGCCTGCCACCCGTGTAAGCGGCGAGTGACGAGAGGGTAAAAGGCCTGAAGGCCTGCTCCACCCGGCTGTGCAACATAGAAGCGGGCGCGGGCAAAGGCCTGAAGGCCTTGCTGGAGCGCCGTGCATGACACCAGCAGGACTTCATCAGCTGCACTGATCAAAATTCTGTCGTGCCAGAGATTATTTAGCACGGCGGCAACAAAAAACTTGTTCAAGCGAGCCATCGGATAAAGCGATGGCTTTTTTATTTTGGAGATAAAGCCATGTCGAAAATCACGTCGAAAGAAAAGATCATCACCGCCATCCGCGAGTGCGCCCGCGAGCTGGGGCACTCGCCCAACAAAGCTGAGTTGAAGCGCCTGAAGGGCGTGAACACATACGACCTGCGCTGCTGTTTTGGGTCGTACACGCTGGCGATGCGCGCGGCCGGTGTGAAACCGCGGGCCACCAGCCGGATGCCG
>DASTJB010000221.1:0-4792 GCA_035717005.1 Candidatus Angelobacter sp. | reverse complement strand
TCCTGCTATCCGGCGTTGGTCCTGCGGCGCAACTCCGCGCGCTGGACATTCCGGTAGTCTGCGATCTGCCGGGAGTGGGACAAAATCTTCAGGACCATCCCTGCTGCGGGGTGGTTTTTGAATGCAGCCAGCCGGTCAGCCTGGCCAGCGCGGAGACTCTTGCCAACCTTTTCCGTTATCTGTGCTTCAAGAAAGGGCCGCTGACCTCGAACGTGGCTGAGGCCGGCGGTTTTCTGCGGACTTCCCCGGACTGCAAGTTCCCCGATCTGCAATTCCATTTTGGCGCCGGATATTTTGTCGAGCACGGGTTCCAAACCTTCGACGGACACGCCTTTGCCTTTGGGCCAACGCTGCTGCACCCATACAGCCGCGGCGAAATCCGGCTGCGCTCCAGCAATCCGCTGGACGCACCTTCCATCCGCGCCAATTATTTTTCCGATCCGCGCGACATGGAGGTCATGCTGGAAGGCGTAAAGCTCGCACGTGCGCTGGCCGGAACCAAGGCCTTTGCGCCGTACCGCAAGCGCGAGATGCATCCCGGGCCGGAGGCCAAGGACGATCAGGCCCTGCGCGCACACGTCCGGAAGTTTGTTGAGACGCTCTATCATCCGGTGGGCACCTGCAAGATGGGCCACGACGCCGCAGCCGTTGTCGATTCCGAACTGCGCGTTCACGGCGTGGAAGGACTGCGCGTTGTGGATGCCTCGATCATGCCGACCGTGGTGGGCGGAAATACCAATGCGCCGACGATCATGATCGCGGAGAAAGCAGCGGAGATGATCAGGAATGGGCCAACTGCGCGTGTCACTGAAAACTACGCGGGAACCGTGCATTCAATGTAGAGACGTTATCCAGACTGCGGGCCTTTGCTGCTCACTTCCCTTTCAGGAATTCGCTCACCACCTTGATGTACAGATTCGGCTGGTCGACAAACGCCATGTGCCCGGCCTGCGGAACGATCACCAGCTTTGAGCCGGCGATCTTTTCATGCATTGTGCGGGAAAGACGCGGATTGGATTCGTCGTGGTCGCCGCATATGACGAGCGTTGGCACGTGGATGCTGGAAAGCCTGTCCTGGTATTCGACGGATTTCAGATTGCCGTCAACGATGAACTCGCCATTCGAGCCCCACATCTCCCGGTAAAGGTCCCAGGAGTTGGTTGTATTGCCCGCCGCAGGATCGTAGTTCGGATCGGGACGGCGCTGATACAAATATGGGAAGTAGCCGTCACCCCAGGCCAGCTTGGCATAGTCATCTGGATAGCGGTTCTTCTCCCAGTCCTTGCCTTTGCCGAACAGGCCTGCCTTTTCCAGCGCTTCCAGTTTGGCCAGCGCCTCCGGCGGCATGGCGCGTTTCTCTTCCGCCAGAACTTTGTTGAATTCGCTGGTGGAATAAAACGTGCCGCCCAGGATCAGATGCGTAAGATTCTGCTGGTACTTGAAAGCGTAAGCCTGGGCGAGCACGCCACCATAGGAGTGCCCGAGCAGACTCATCTTTCCCAGATGCAGCGCCTGCCGGACCGCCTCCACGTCTTCCACCATGTTTTCGACGGTGTACTGCGTGGCATCTTCGAGCTTCTCTGATCGCCCCGAGCCGCGCTCATCGATGAAGATGAGTTGGTTGCCGCGCATGAGCGGCAGCAGGTAGGGCAGGAGGTAATCGTGCGAAGCCCCGGGACCGCCGTGCACGATCATGAGCGGCGCTCCCTGGCCGATGATCTTGTAATAGATCAGCACGCCGTGCGCGTCGACAAAGCCTTCCTGCATGCGGTATACGCTGGTGGCAGACGCGATAGCGGAATGGCCCGCGCGCGGGGAAGGTGAATCCGTTGTGGGCTTCTTTTGTTGTGCGAAGGCCGCGAAGCCGAGCAGCAGGAATACTGAGAGGAGAGCTGTTTTCATGCGGGAGATTATAGATGCCCTCAGTAGATGATTGAAAATACGGCAAAAATTCTGGTGCGCTTCGTTCTAGTCAGGGGACTAGAATATGGGTATGCGGCGGCCTAATTCCATAGCTCTCGGGATGGCGTTGTTAGCTTCACTCTCTTTGCATGCGCAAATGCGCGGCAGCATGGGCGGCGGACGCAGCTTCAGCGGCGACTCGCACTCGAGCTCGGGATTCCGTTCCAGCGCGCCCAACAGAAGCTTTGCCGGTCCCTCGCGCGGATTTGCGTCCGGACCTCGGACCTTCGCGCCAGGTGCGCGCTCGTTTGGTTCTGCGCCGCGAACGTTTGCCCCACGAAGCTTTGCTCCACGTACATCGGCCCCGCGCACGTTCAGCACAGCGCGCAGCTTTTCTCCGGTACGCCGCAGCTTTGTGACGTTCCGCCGCGGGCCGGGTTTCCATCGTTTCCATAACCGGTTCTTCTTCGACCGCTTCTTTTTCCCTGGATGCTTCGGCTGCTTCTCTCCGTTCTTTTTCAGCAGCGGCTTCTTCTTTGGCGATCCTTTCCTCTTCGATCCCTTCTACCCGGGATATCCCGGCTATGCCTACGGCCCGCCACCGCCGCCGGCGCCTGTCTACGTAAACAGTGACAGCGGAAATGACGTGGCGCTGGCTGCGGAAGTACAGCGACTCACCGACGAAGTGGAAGATCTGCGGGAAGAGGCGCGCGATCGTGACCGTGGCGATAGCCGCACAGCGGCGCCCAACACCTCAATCACCGCGAAAGAACCGGGACTGCCGGTGGAATTCATTTTCCGCGATGGCCGCCGCATTTCGGCGCGAAACTATGCCATCGCCGGAGAGACACTGTGGATCCTGGATGAGCACGCTGCCAGGAAATACGCCTTGTCAGACCTGGACATCGACGCAACGCAGCAATCGAATGCGGCCAAGGGTGTTGACCTGCACATTCCCGCGGCCCCGCAGCACTGAGCTGCGCCGCTCGAGCATTTCGTCCCACCTGTTGAACGGCGCTCTCTCTCCGGCGCACAATAGCTGATATGTGCCGAAGGTTTAGCTTGCAGTGTTGTTGTCATGCCTTTTTCCTGATTATTTTTGCGGCAATTTGCTTTGGCCAGAACGCCGGCCAGACTGCTTCCGGAGGCTCTCAGACTCAGACCTCGCAAACCACCACTCTTCGCGTCGCCACCAGGCTGGTCCTGGTGGATGTAGTGGCGAGCGACAAGAAGGGCGCGCCGGTCAATGATCTGAAAGCGGAAGAGTTCACTGTGCAGGAGGAAGGCGCGGACCAGCCGGTGCAGGTTTTCAGTTTCCATCATCCCGGCACGCAGCCCGAGCCGCCGGCCGACGCCTTCGCTGCTCCAGGAAAACTGCCGGCGGGTGTTTACACCAACGTTCCGCAATACAAAACCGGCGGAGCGCTGAACGTGGTGCTTCTGGATGCGCTGAACAGCGACCTGCTCGACCAGGCGGCAATGCGCGATGCGATGATCAGCTTTCTCGAGAAGGTTCCAGCGGGCGAGCCGATCGCGATTTACCTGCTCGGCAACAAGCTCACACTGGTCCAGGATTTCACCAGCGATCCGGAGCTGCTGCGCAAAGCGGTTGCCAGCATCAAGCGCCAGGGGTCCCGCGGCATGAGCAACGCCGCAGGAAACACGCGGGATGCGATGATGCCGATCGGATCGGTTGCCGCAGACACGATGGCAACCATGATGCCGGCGCTCCAGGGCAAGCTGGCTGAATTCCGCGATCAACAAGCGGCAATGCAGGCCGACTTTCGTGTTGGGCTGACTCTTGACGCGCTCAACGCGCTGGCGCGCTCGCTGGCAGGATATTCAGGAAGAAAAAACCTGATCTGGATTTCGGAGAGCTTCCCGGTAACCATCATGCAGGACAAGCTCGCCTCGAATAACAATCGTGACTATGCGGCCGCGGTGGCACGCACCGGCAGCATGCTCTCGAACGCCCAGGTCGCAATTTATACGGTCGACGCGCGGGGGCTCGCCGGCAGCAGCCAATTTGCCGTGGGCAGCGACCCCAACCCACAGAGCTCGCCGCAGCGAATCAAGCAGACCATTGGCGGAGAGACTTTATCTGAGGTCAGCCGCGAAACCACGGAGAGCACCGCGGAACATACCACCATGAATGATCTGGCGGAAAAAACCGGCGGACGCGCTTTTTACAACGTCAACAACATTGAAGCAGCGGTGCGCAAGAGCATGGACGATGGCTCCACTTACTACACTCTGGGCTATTACCCCACCAACAAAGACTGGGACGGCAAATTTCGCCGGATCACGGTAAAGACCAACCGGCCGGGGGTGAAGCTGCATTATCGGCAGGGATACTTTGCGGTTGAGCCGGAGTCTTACGCCAGACTGGATGCGTCGCAGAAATCGGGTGACCTGGCACGGAGCTTGAACCTGGATTTTCCCACCTCCACTGCGCTGCGCTTTCAGGCTGCGGTGATGCTGCCCGGTCCGGGCAGCAAAAAAGTCACGGTGAACTATGCAGTCAATGCGCGGCAGCTTACGTTTGAGCTCGGCACGGATGGACTGCAACATGCCAGCGTGGATTGCGCAGTGATTGTCTATTCGCAGAAAGGGGAGACGCTGCAGACGCTGAGCAACACGATGGTGGCGGCGCTGAAGCCGGATGAGTACAACCGCGTCATGCAAAAGTCTTTTCCGTGCCGGCAATCATTCGAAGTGGAACCCGGGGAATACCTGCTCCGGCTGGGCGTGCGCGACGCGCGCACCGGCCTGCTGGGTACACTGAACGCGCCACTCACGGTCGCGGTCGAGCAGCCGGCGGAGAAGAAGCAGTAGCGTTATTTTTCTTCCTATATGCACGTGCCTGTCACTGAAGCCAAGCCAGAAACGA
>DASTJB010000220.1:0-2624 GCA_035717005.1 Candidatus Angelobacter sp. | reverse complement strand
CGCGAAATTCGCTGGTGAGATGGTGCCGCGCAATATCGGCGATGGCGCCGGCCAGTTCAACTCCGGTAGGGCCGGCGCCGATCACGACAAACGTTAGCGGCGGAGCGCTTCGCCCGGCCACCATTTCGCGTTCCGCAGTCTCAAACGTCAACAGCACGCGGCGGCGGATCTCAATTGCGTCTTCCAGGGTCTTCAACCCCGGCGCGATCGCCTCCCATTCGGGATGGCCAAAGTAGGCGTGGGTGGCTCCGGCGGCAACGATCAGGTAGTCGTAAGGCAGCTCCAGGCCATCCAGCCGGACCAGCCGTTTTACCAGGTCGAAGCCGGAAACCTCGCCCAAAAGCACTTCCGTATTGCGCGCCCGGCGCAGCACGGTACGCACCGGAGAGGCAATTTCAGCGGGTGAAAGCACGGCCAGCGCCACCTGATAGAGCAGCGGCTGGAAGGTGTGGTGGTTTTTGCGGTCCACCACGGTCACGTCCACCGGGGATTTGGCCAGGGCTTTCGCCGCGTTTATGCCTGCAAAGCCCGCCCCAATGACCACCACCTTAGGTCTATTGCCGTGCTGTGTCATCGGTAACATTGTAGCCATCCCGCAGCCGACATACACTGCTGAAGGTAAAAGCTTTAGTGGCCCGCGTCAGGCCAGTTTCGGCGACAGCTTTAGAGCCCTTGCCTGATTGCGTTTGCGCAAAGGCCGTGATACTTTGCGGCCCAAATAGAGCACCACAAGCTTTGATGTTTGGTTCGACCCCAGGATTCGTGTCGTACGAGTGAAATATGCATATTGATGACCTGCTTCGAATTGCCATGGAGCGCAAAGCCTCCGACCTTCACCTGAAGGTGGGCAACTATCCGCACGTCCGCATAGACGGCGAACTGGTTCCGCTCACCGATCAGCCGCGCATCTCCGCCGAAGACATGCTGAACATGGCTTTCAGCATGATGTCGAACCGGCAGAAGCAGAAATTCAAAGAAGTCGCCGAGCTCGATATGGCCTACGGCGTCGCCGGCCTGGGACGCTTCCGCGTAAACGTATTCCAGCAGCGCGGCAACGTCGGACTGGTGCTGCGCGTGATCCCGACCAAGATCCGCGCGCTCGAAGAACTTTATCTTCCCTAGGTCATCGAACATATCTGCGAAGAGGCCCGCGGCCTGGTGCTGGTGACCGGCGTCACCGGTTCGGGTAAGTCGACCACCTTGGCCGCCATGCTTGACCGCATTAATTCCAGCCGTCCTGAACACATCATCACCATTGAAGACCCTATCGAATTTCTGCATCGCGATAAAAAAGGTTTTGTCAACCAGCGTGAAGTGGAGGTAGATACACCATCCTTCGCGTCCGCCCTGCGTGCCAGTTTGCGTCAGGACCCGGACGTGATCCTGGTGGGCGAAATGCGAGACCTGGAGACGATCTCAACAGCGCTCCATGCCGCTGAAACAGGCCACCTCGTTTTCTCAACACTGCACACATTGGATGCAGTCGAAACCATCAACCGTATCATCGCAGTATTTCCTCCACCGGAGCAGAAGCAAGTGCGTATGCAGCTTGGCGCCACCTTGCGGGCCGTCGTCAGCCAGCGACTTGTGAAGCGGGCTGACGGAGCAGGCCGCGTCCCCGCTACGGAGGTCCTGATCTCCACCGCGTTCGTCCGCGAATGCATCATGACCCCGGAGAAAACGCGCCTGATTCATGAGGCCATTGGCGCCGGCACCTCCCAGTACGGTATGCAGACGTTCGACCAGTCCCTCTACGATTTGTACTCGCAAGGCCTGGTCAGCTATGAAACCGCACTGGAGAACGCCAGCAATCCGGACGACTTCAAGCTCAAAGTGCAGGGCATTCACTCCACAGCAGACGCTGCGCGTGAGCAGATGGAGCAAGCCGGATTTAGCGCCGGAAGAGCGTAAGCTCAAGACTGAAATCAACCACCAAGAGGATTACCACGGGAGACGCGAAAGAAGCGTCTCCTTTATTTTTGTCGCTGCGCTCCAAACCGCCGGCGGCCTCTTCTCGATGGTGACTGCAACCTGCTCCTGAAGCAGCGCGGCTCGGCGCGTGCCCGGCCTCCCCGCTTGTCGATCTTGGACCAGATCTTTCTCCGATCAGCGTTCATCAGCGGTAAGACTTGCCTTTCCGATCACGGCGATGACGCGCGCTGTCGGCGATGCCGGCGATTCCCAACGGTTCATAAACCCAGAGCTTCGACTTGCTCTTCGGTTTCGAAGCCCAGCCAATGTGCAACCTCATGCCAGACTACCTGTTTGACTTCGGCGCGCAAATCGCCTTTGGAACATCGCAAAATGGGGCCACGAAAGACAAAGATCAAGTCGGGGGCAAGCTTCAACTGGCTGTAGAAGCGCTTCGTCCTGAATGTGCCGCTGTACAGTCCCAGTAACTCAGTTCCATGGCGCCATTTCTCTCTGGCCGATATGTCCTGCAATACCTCTGCTGGAGGCTCGTCAAGCACCTGAATGCCGGGGAAATCCGGCAGGCGCCGGACCTTCTCGGGCAGGGTGCTGTAAGCCCACTCTACAATCGCCTCAAAGCCTTCGGGATTTGCGGTGCCAGCCATCAGGCCAACTTTACCACCCAGGGTAAGCGGGAAGCCGTATCCAGGATT
>DASTJB010000219.1:0-18128 GCA_035717005.1 Candidatus Angelobacter sp. | reverse complement strand
CAACTCGCCGTCGCCGGTCTCGGTTGGAGTGGTCCAGGTGAGAGTAACCGTGTCGCCCTTGCGCACGGCCTTCAAGTCGCCGACAAACTTGGGAATTCCCGTAGACGGAGGCTGCGGCGCGCCCGGAACACCACAGCCGGTAAAAGCCGCACAGCCCACCAGAATGAAAAGGAATAAAGCTCGCATGAGAACGAGAAAGAATAACAGAGGCGCAGAAACGGGTCATCGGACCATCGGGTCATCGGAAAACCACACCGATTCTCTCCGTGCCTCCGTGTCTCCGCGGTAGGTGTTGCTTTAATTAAAGAATGTACCTGGACAAATCCTGGTCCTTCACAATGTCCACCAGCATCTTCTTAACGTAATCCGCGTCCACTTTGACCGTTTTCTCTTGCATCTCTGGGGCATTGAAGCTGATCTCGTCCAGCACGCGTTCCATGATGGTGTGCAGCCGGCGTGCGCCGATGTTCTCCGTGGCCTCATTCACCTGGTAGGCAAAATGCGCTACCTCATCCAGCGCTTCGCGCGTAAATTCCAGCTTCAGGCCTTCGGTTTCCAGCAGCGCCGTGTACTGCTTGACCAGTGACGACTTGGGCTCGGTCAAGATGGCAATGAAATCCGCCATGGTCAGCGACTTCAGCTCCACGCGAATGGGGAACCTGCCCTGCAATTCTGGAATCAGGTCGCTCGGCTTGGAAACGTGGAACGCCCCGGCAGCAATAAAGAGGATGTGGTCGGTGCGCACCATGCCGTAGCGCGTGTTGACCGTCGTGCCTTCGACGATGGGCAGAATGTCGCGCTGTACGCCTTCGCGCGAGACGTCTGGCCCGTGGCCGCTCTCCCGCCCGGCAATCTTGTCGATCTCGTCGAGGAAAATAATCCCCGACTGCTCGACGCGCTCCACCGCCGTCCGCGTCACCTGGTCCATATCGATCAGCCGCGACTCTTCTTCCTGCACCAGGTATTCAAACGCTTCGCTGACCTTCATTTTCCGCTTCTTCGTGCGCTGGCCGAAGATGTTGGGCAGCATGTCCTTGATATTGATGTCCATCTCCTCCACGCCCTGGTTGGAGATGATTTCGAACGCAGGCGTGGAGCGCTCCCGCACCTCAAGTTCCACCATCTTTTCGTCCAGCTTGCCTTCACGCAGCTGCTGGCGGAACTTTTCCCGTGTGCGCGAAGTCGAATCGCCTTCTTCCGTCGCCAGCGCAAAGCCGGCGGTCGAGCTTGCCGCCGCGGGCGTGGCCGGCAGCAGCAGGTCAAGCAATCTTTCTTCCGCCTGAAGCTCGGCCTTCTCCGTGACCTCTTCCAGCTTCTCTTCGCGCACCATGTCAATCGCGATCTCCACCAGGTCACGGATCATCGACTCCACGTCGCGCCCCACGTAGCCGACCTCGGTGAATTTCGAAGCTTCGACTTTCAGAAACGGCGAGTTCGCCAGCCGCGCCAGCCGGCGCGCGATCTCCGTCTTGCCCACGCCCGTAGGACCGATCATGATGATGTTTTTCGGCATGATCTCTTCCGCGATATCGGGCGGAAGCTTTTGCCGGCGCATGCGGTTGCGCAGCGCAATCGCCACCGCGCGCTTGGCGTCATGCTGCCCGACCACGTACTTGTCCAGTTCGCTTACGATTTCTTTCGGGGTCAAATCGTCCAGCATGACTTCAGATTCTTCAGCCACGCTGGGTAGGTAGATTGCCATAACTCCGTCACTACTCCTTCAAATCTCATCGATCGGCAAACAGCAATTGGCAATTAGCCAAGCAAAACCTCACCACGGATAAACACAGGTGAAATTGATTTTTTAACTTTGGGTCATCCGTGTGATCCGTGTTCATCCGTGGTAAGAAGTTTCTGTCTTGATCAGTTCTGGCCAATTGCCAATTGCTATTTGCTAATTGCTCGATCTTTCACCCTTACCACAAACTTCAACCCTGACCACGTTTCATCGATCGCGCAGACCTTCACGTCCACCAGCCCGCGCTTCAGGCCGATTTCGCGTACGATGTTCTCGTTCAGGTCCGTGGGCCTGCCGCTTGCCTTCTTGGGCCAGCCGATCCACAACATTCCGTCGGATACCAGCGCCGAAGAGAGGCCGGCAAAGTCCTTTTCCAGCGCCGATCTCTTGTCCGTGAAATAGACGATAACGTTGGCTGCGCCCGACAGCCTTTCGGAAGTCTTCGTATTCTCGGGAAGCCTGCCCAGGTCTTTCATAAAACTGGGAGGATGGTTGCGCAGAATCACGCGATGACCGGCCTTGATGCCGATCTTCTGTACCAGCGGCGTTCCTGAATAACCTGCCATGCTCTTAATGTTTCGCGAAAATCTTAACCTAGAGACGTAGCATGCTATGTCTCTACCGTGAAGTAATTCGAGGAACTCTAATGTCTCGATAACCTTCCCTGCCGCGCCTATGGCGCTTCAGCCCCGGTAAAAGAAACCATTGTTTTCTATTGGGCTGCCGCTTTCTCCGGCGCTGCCGCCAGCTCTTCCACCACGAAGTTCTCGTTGGTAAAAATGCAGATCTTGCCTGCGACCTTCATCGCTTCCTCGGCAATCTTGCGTGCCGGTAGCTCGGTGTTTTCCATCAGCGCCCGCGCCGCAGCCAGCGCGTACGATCCGCCGCTGCCGATCGCGGCCACCCCGCCGTCAGGCTCAATTACGTCGCCTGCCCCGCTGATCAGGAACATCACGTTCGGGTCTGCCACCAGCAGCAGCGCCTCCAGATGACGCAACATCTTGTCCGTGCGCCACTCCTTGGCCAGTTCCACGGCCGCGCGTCCCAGGTTACCGTGATACTGTTCGAGCTTCGCCTCAAAACGCGCGAACAGGGAAAACGCGTCCGCCGTAGATCCGGCAAAACCGGCGAGAATCTTTTCGTTATAGAGCCGGCGGATCTTCCGCGCGGTGTGCTTAATGACGTTTTCGCCCAGCGTGACCTGCCCGTCGGCGGCCATTACTACACTGCTCCCCCGGCGGACACAAACTACCGTGGTGGAACGGATTCTGGGCTGATTTCCTGCGGAAGTAGATGATCGCATCGATGCCATGAGGACAATTCTTCATTATACAGCGTATGCTCGAGTCTGATTCGGAATTGCCAGGAACGCCAAAATTGCCAAAGAATGCCAAAATTGAAAGATCCCGCGATGATCGCGGTTGAGACCCTCGATTTCGGCGAATTATGGCAATGCCCTCGGAGGCAGCATGACTCAAAGACTCAAGGCATTCATTGCAGCGTGCGTGGTTACAGTATTCCTCGCCGGCGCCGTTCCCGCGCGGGCGCTCGACCGCGATCATGACCGGGACGACAGACGGTGCCGCCAGCGCATCGAGAAGGCTGAACAAAGACTGGCGCAGGCCGAACGCCGGCATGGTCCAGGCAGCCGCCAGGCGCAGCAGCGCCGCCGCGAGCTGGAAGAAGCACGCGAACGCTGCCATCACGGCGACCGAGATCGCGATCGCGACCGCCACTAGAAATATCGGCTCATCGGATCATCGGGCCAACTCAACACGGATCAAGAGACAAAAGCTCGCCTGAAGCAAAAGGCTTTTGAATCGAAACCGCGAATGTATTGGCTTATCCGTGGAAATCAGTGTGATCAGTGTTATCAGGGGTAAGGTTTTGACTTTCCGATGGCCCGATGACCCGATCTGTTAAATTCCTTCCATGCCCAAAACCGTCCCTCCCGGTGTGCGTGGCGAGGCCGAGCAAGTGGTCGAGCACCGCGACACCCTGAACCATCACGATCCCAAACTGCCTCCCATCTACTCCACACCGAACATGATCGGGCTGATGGAGTGGGCTGCCTCGCGCGCGCTGCAGCCCTACTGTGAGCCAGGTGAAATCAGCGTGGGCACCGCCATCAACATTGAGCACCGCGCCCCCACAACCATTGGCGCCCGCGTGAAAGCGGACGCGGTTCTGGAATCAACCAATGGCCGGTTCTACGTTTTCCGCGTCACCGCCCACAACGGCGCCGCCGAAATCGGCCGCGGCACCGTGACCCGGACTTTCGTCAATCCGGCCAAAGTTGCCGAGCGCCACGCACAGAGAAACGCAAAGCCTTGATTGACTGCATCTCCCCGCATTGGCGCGGAGTCTAATCTTCGGTCGTGCGAACAAATTTTTGGAGAGTGATTTCATGAACAAGCGGCAACTGGGAAACTCTGACCTTCTCGTCGGCCCGCTCATGCTCGGCGGCAACGTCTTTGGATGGACCGCCGATGAGCCCACCTCCTTTGAGGTTCTTGACGCTTTCGTAGGCGCTGGCCTCAACTTCATCGACACGGCCGACAGCTACTCCACCTGGGTACCCGGCCACACCGGCGGCGAGTCGGAAACCATCATCGGCAAGTGGCTCAAGCGCAGTGGCAAGCGCGATCAGGTGATCATCGCCACCAAAGTGGGATCGGAAATACCCGGCCAGGGTAAAGGGCTTTCCAAAGCCTGGATTATGCGCCAGTGCGAGGCCTCGCTCCAACGGCTGCAAACCGATCACATTGATCTTTACCAGTCACATCGCGACGATCCCAGCACGCCGGTAGAAGATACCCTCGAAGCGTATGCGCAGCTGATAAAGGATGGAAAAGTCAGGGCGATCGGCTGCTCCAACTTTACCGCGGAGCGCACGCAGGAATCGCTCGCCGCAAGCCGCCGGCATGACTGGCCACGCTATGAAAGCCTTCAGCCGCATTACAACCTCTATCATCGCGCCGAATATGAAACCATGCTGGAGCCGCTCGCTTTGAAGGAAAAGCTTGGCGTGATTCCTTATTACTCGCTGGCCAGCGGATTTCTTACCGGCAAGTACCGCTCAGAGAGCGACCTCTCCAAGAGTCCGCGCGGCCAGGCCGCCAAGAAATATCTGAATGACCGCGGCTTCCGCATCCTGCAGGGTCTCGATCAGGTCGCAGAAAAACTCCAGGCGACTCCAGCGCAGGTTGCCCTGGCTTGGCTCATCGCACGTCCCAGCATCACTGCGCCGATCGCCAGCGCCACCAGCGTTGACCAGCTCAACGATCTGGCGCGCGCTACCGAGCTTGAGCTGGACAGGAGTTCCATCGACCTGCTCAATAAGGCGAGCGCGTATGAGGAGCCGGAGAAGCGGATAGCATAATCGGACTGAAAATCCGGCATTCTCTGTGTCTCCGTGCCTCCGTGGTAGGTTTCTGAACATGCGGCACTTCGCCACCACCGCCGACGCCGTCGCGAACACCACAAAAAAGAACGAAAAGATCCGCCTGGTCGCGGACTACCTCCTCTCTCGTCCGCTCGAAGAAGCGGCGCAGGCCGCAATTTTCTTCTCTGGACGGGTCTTTCCTGGCTGGGAAGAGCGCACCTTGCAGGTTGGCGGAGCGTTGCTGTGGCGAGCGCTCGCCGAGGTCTCAGGCAAGCCTGAGGTCTCGCTTACCGCAGCGTATCGCCGCCATGGCGATCTCGGCTCGGCAGCGCAGGACCTGCTCGCCAACAAGGCGCCACGCGAGAACACTCTCACTCCCGCCGAGGTGAGCGGGGTCTTCGCTCAGCTTGCCCGTACCTCATCTTCAGCCCACAAGCTGCATCTGCTGGAAAATTTGCTTCGTCGCGCTACTGCGGTCGAAGCAAAATACATCGTCAAGATCATCACCGGCGATCTGCGCATCGGATTGCGCGAAAGCCTGGTGGAAGAGGCCATTGCGCGGGCGTTCGATGAAAAATCCGCCGCCGTGCAGCGCGCCAACATGCTGCTGGGCGATATCGGCGAAACCCTGCGCCTGGCGGCGCGCCATCAGCTTCAGCAGGCACAGCTGCGCCTTTTCCATCCCCTCGGCTTCATGCTGGCCAGTCCCGCGCAAGACGCGGTTGAAGCCTTTTCCTGTTTCACCCACGCCTCCGTAGAAGACAAATATGACGGCATTCGCGCCCAGGCCCACATCGGGGGGAAGGACGATGCTCGCGTCCGCCTCTTTTCGCGCACGCTCGATGAGATCAGCCAGTCCTTCCCGGAGCTTCCGCCCGCGTTACGCGCTTTTCCTGACCCGGTCATCCTCGATGGCGAAATCCTGGCCTGGAGCCCGGATAACAACCAGGCGCTGCCCTTTTCCGAACTGCAGAAGCGGCTCGGGCGCAAGACCGTCTCTGAAGACATGGCCCGCAGCGTGCCCGTTGTATTCATGGCATTCGACGTTCTGTTTGCCGCGGGGAATTTGATGATCGAGCAGCCGCTCGAGCAACGCAGGAAATTGCTGGAGCAGGTCTTCGCCTCGGTTCCCCAAGGCGGCTTCACCGTGGAGTACGCGCTGGCCACTGAAAACCCGCAAGGCACGCTGGTCTTTGAGCCTGCGATTGCGGCCGGCCGGGGAACGCCGCGCGTGATTCTGGCGCCTGCCCTGACCGCAAACTCGCCTCAGCACCTGGAAGAGATCTTTGCCGCGGCGCGGCAACGCGGCAATGAAGGCCTGATGGTCAAGGACCTCACATCGCCTTACACTCCGGGCCGCCGGGGCAAGTCATGGCTCAAGCTCAAAAAAGAGCTGGCCACACTCGATGTTGTTGTGACCGCCGTGGAGTGGGGGCACGGCAAGCGCAACAAGGTCCTGAGCGACTACACCTTCGCCGTGCGCGACGGCGATGAACTGAAGAATGTCGGCAAAGCCTATTCCGGACTGACCGATGCCGAGATCGCAGAGATGACACAGTGGTTTCTCGACCACACGCTGGAAGACCAGGGCCACCGGCGCACCGTGGAACCGAAAATCGTTCTGGAAGTGGCTTTCAACAATATGATGCGCTCTAACCGCCATGCCGGCGGCTACGCCCTGCGCTTTCCCCGCATTCTCCGCATCCGTACGGACAAATCCGCGGATGAGATTGACACTCTGGAAACCGTTCGGGAGATTTATGAGCGGCAGGATTCAGCAAATAGCAATTAGCAACTGGGAATTAGCCAACCCCTCAGGCGAGATTTCTTCCACGCATGAATACCGGTACTACTTAAGATTTCGCGAAATCGGCGCCGTCCGTGTTCGTGCGGATCTTTGCCTTGGCTAATTGCTATCTGCTAATTGCTATTTGCTTCTCTTGTCGTGATCGCCGTCATGATGGTGGTGATGCGACCCACCTCCCTCATGGTGGCGGTGATGCGAACCGTCTCCGCCGTGATGGTGATGCGGGCCGCTGCTTCCGGTTGAATGGCGCTCGTGGTGCCGCGTCGAGGATGTCCGGTACGTGGAGTAGGTCCGATTGTGGTACGCGGTTGAGTGCGTGTTGTAACTGCGGGCGCAGCCGGCAAAAAGCATGCAGGCGGCCAGGCCACTCAGTGCAAGCAGGCGTTTCATATTGTCCCCGGGATGCAAGCAACGCTACCCCACCCGCGGCCAAAGTGCAACGATTTTAATGTTTAGCGAAGGCCTTTGACCTGGACCTGCTGGCGGCCTTCGCCAATCGGGATCACGCAGCCATGCGCGACCTCGCAGTTTACGTTTTCCAGCTGAATCGTGGTGTGGTCAATGTGGTAGGTGGTGGAGAGCATCTCCGTTACCT
This sequence comes from Candidatus Angelobacter sp., assembly GCA_035717005.1. Classification (GTDB taxonomy): domain Bacteria; phylum Acidobacteriota; class Terriglobia; order Terriglobales; family Acidobacteriaceae; genus Angelobacter. The sequence continues at coordinate 10,603 of DASTJB010000219.1, read as the reverse complement.
GGCGCAGGATGATCTGGCTTTCGGAGATTGTGATGTCATTGATAAGCACGTGGCAGGAGAGCGCGTGCGTGTCCGAGCCCAGGCTCCAGATGTGCACGTCGTGGACGTCGCGCACGCCTTCAATCCGCGCCAGCGCCGCGCTGATGCGCTCCGCAGAAAGCCCGTGTGGCACCCCTTCCAGCAGAATGTTCAGCGTCTCGCGAATGATGCCGAAAGAAGACCAGAGAATCAAAACTCCGATGCCGATGGAGAGCGCCGGATCGATCCAGGTGCGCCCCGTAGCTTGAATGGCCCAGCCGCCCACGATGACCGCGGAAGTGGAAAGCGTATCGCCCAGCTGGTGGACGAAGGCGCTGCGGATATTCACGTCGCGCGCCGCCCGAAACAGCACCCAGGAGATGGTCCCGTTCATGAGCACGCCCACGACGGCCACCCAGATCATGATTTGCGGGTGCACCTGGACCGGGCTGCGCATGCGCTGCAGTGCTTCATAGAAAATGTAAAACGCGATCGCGACCAGCGTAAGCGCGTTGACGAAGGCAGCCAGCACGCCGGCGCGATGGTAGCCGAACGTCTTGGTCGCGCTGGGAGGCCGCGTCTGCACAAAAACCGCAACCCATGAAAGCAGCAGCGCCAGCAGGTCGGTTACGTTGTGTCCCGCCTCGGAGAGCAGCGCCAAGCTGTGCGCCTTGATGCCCGCAAAAAGCGTCACCAACACGTAGGCAAACGTCGCCGCCAGTGAATACCGCAAAGCTCTGGTGCTCAGCGGCGCATGCGTATGCGCGTGCTTGTGGGGGTGCATAAGTTTAAGTTTACAGCCGATCATGCGGCGAGATCGAGGTATCTGGGACATTGGAACCCAGGTTCCTACTCTTGTACCCGCCTGCTCAAATTTGAGTACCTGCGTTATCGTGCGATTCTGCTGGCAGGATTCTCGGACATTTCAACCGGCAAAGCCATCTTATTGAATGGTTTGGAAAGACGGCGGTAATCAGTCGCTTGCTGCTGATGGCCCTAAATTTGCTTGACGGATCGATGTAGTTGTGTGTCGAGGCAATTGCGGCAGGAAACCGCGAGCCGTGTCAGAGGAGAACACACCGTGAACAAAGCCTTTTATCTACTTGGTTTCGGACTTGCCCTGGCCCTCCCGGCCGCCGCGCAAAACTCCAGTCAGACGCAGACCCCGCCGGTCAACCCCACGACCCCGGCCGCCCAGATTGGAAGCGGCGCCCAAAGCAAGGCTGGAACACCGGCGCAGACTTCGACCACTCCCGCTCCGGGGCAGGTAAGCCCTACCGGGACGGCCGAGCCGCCAGCCCAGAACACCGCGCCCAGTTCCACCAGCGGCGGCGTAGCAGGGGCCGCAGGAGCCAGCGCTGGTCAAGCGCCCGCGACGGACAATTCTCCCAGCGGAGTAGCCGCGGTAAGTGACTCAGATCTGGAAGCGCAGATCCAGAACGCGCTCAACAAGGAACCTACCCTGAGCAGTGATAACACGCACGTGAAAGTCTCGGCTGACACCATCGAGCTCGACGGCACGGTGGCCACCAGTAAAGAGAAGATCACGGCCACCCGGATCGTGCAATCGTATTCCGGGAGCAAGAAGCTGGTGAATCGTTTGAATATCGGTAGTGGAAATGGAAGCACCACTCCAAAGCGCAATGACACGCCGGACAGCTCAGACCGTACCCGGCCAACCAGCACAACGAATCCCGCCACCAATCCGGAACCGAACAAAGGCAGCCAGCCGCCCCGAAACTAAATAGACTAGTCAGTATTCGAAGCGCGCCTGCTCTGCTGCGCGCTTTTCTTCTTTCCGCGGGGTGGCGACCCTGAACCGTGCCCCTTCCAGCCGCAGCAGCATCTCTTTCGTGTTCAGCCCGCCGCCATAACCGGTCAATGTTCCGTTCGCGCCCAGCACGCGATGGCACGGCACCACGATCGCAATCGGATTGTCATGGTTGGCCTGGCCGACCGCCCGAAACGCCTGCGGTCTTCCAATCGCGCGCGCGATCTCGGCGTATGTCCGCGTTTCGCCGTAAGGAATGCGCAGCAACGCCCTCCAGCAGTCTTTCTGAAAAACCGTTCCCACCAGGTCCAGCCGGCAGTCGAAGTTGCGCAATTCGCCGCGGAAGTAGGCTTCGATCTGTTGTTCGTAGAGGCGCACCTGCTCGCGCGATTCAACCCAGACTTCGTTTCTGGCCGGCCCCGGCATTTTCCCACGATGAAACTGCACGCTCCGCAATCCTTCACCGGTCGCCGCCACAAGCAGCGGCCCGGCGGGAGATGGCATCACGGAAAAGAAGACGGGGGTTGCGTCCGCCATAGTTGGAATCTTAACAAGCCTAAGGTTGCTGAATAAAAAATCCAGCAGGTGCCCTGACCTTACAACACGGAATCACGGAGATACATCTATTTCAACACTGCTGCCACAAATATGGCGGTGGCGTCCTTAGGATCGGGCGTCAGGACGCGACAAAAATTCGTTTTTGCTGGTTGCGTGCATCTGGATCTGAGCTGCGCGGATTTCAGAGCCAGAAGGGTCCCTATGGGTTCGGTAGTGCCATTCGTTATTCGAAGTTGGGCTCCTCGTTCCACTCGGGTTTTCCTCTCTCTGGCAGCTCCAGTCTATGCCACGCCTCCGCCGAAAAAAGGTCTTGGCAGGTAAAAGAGCATGGATATTCGCGGGCTGCTGCTGGTCAATACGGGGAACCTGAGAGAAGAAGATTCCGCATTCCTCGTTTCCGGGCCCCTTGGACTGCTCGACATTGCCGGAAAGAGCGCTCTGGAACGCGCGTCCGAGCGGCTGCTCGCATACGGGATTGCGCCGGTGACCGCGATTGTGGAGAGTACCGCCTTTCCTCTATCCGGCGGCTTCACATTGAGTTCCGGCCTGAATTGCGTGAGTTCCACTCCCGAGCGCTTCTGGCGTGCCGCCGAAAATGCCTTCAATGACATGGCCCAGAACGGGGCCGAACTCGTGGTTCTGGTCCGGTTGGGCGCGTATGCCGAAATTGATTTTGAGAAGTTGGTGCAAGTCCATCTTGATCGCGGCAGCCGCGTGAGCCAGGTGAGCCACGACGGCCAGAAGCTCGACATCTTCTGCATCAGCGCCTCGCGCCGCAACGATGCCGCCTCTCTATTTCGAAGCCAGCTCAGCCGCTGCCGCAGCGAGTGCCCGCAGGTGGAGTACACCGGCAACTACGTCAATGCTCTTGCCGTGCCGCGCGATCTTCGCCAGTTCGCCATCGATATTCTCACTCGCCAGACGCAAACCTGCCCCGCCGGCGATGAGGCCAAGCCGGGCGTGTGGATGAGCGGAAAGGCCATTCTGGAAAAGGGGGCGCGTGTTCTGGCGCCTGCCTACATCGGGGCCGATGCCCGCGTCCGCACCGGTGCGGTGATTACGCGCTGTTCATCGGTGGAGCACCATGCCGAGGTCGATTGCGGATCGGTCGTCGAGAACTCGAGTGTGCTTCCTTATTGTTACGTGGGCGCCGGACTCGATCTGGCGCACTCGGTGGTGGGCATGCGGCAGGTCGCCAATCTTCGCCGGGACGTTACGGTGGAAGTGCCGGACCCGAAATTGATTGACCTGATCTCCGCAACCTCAGGCAAGAACTTTTTACACTCCGCGGCGGATTTACTGACCTACCTGCCGCGCGCTGCCATGCAGGGAATTTTCAGCGGCGGCAAGCAGCCACAGCCTGACCTGAGTGACGCGCTGCGCAAGAGTTCGCCTGCACTGGATGGCGCCGCCGGATACGAGACCCCGGCTTGCGACTCTGACGCCGCCCAGAAATTCCCCAACATGATTGTCGCGAGGAGATATGGACATCAATAGCAGACCTGTGGTGGTAAAGAGAATGCCCGAGCGCGTCAACAGCCGGACTGCGCGCGAGTTCCTGCGCGATGTGCAGCCCTTTCTCCATGCTGACCGCCCGCAGCTGGTGTTTGACCTTTCCCAGGTGGTGCAGCTCGACGCCGCGGGCGTGGAGATGCTCCTGCGCTGCATGTCAGAAGCGCACAAGCGCGATGGTGACGTGAAGCTTGCCTCGCTCTCTGACCAGTCTGCCGTGGTGCTGGAACTCACGCGCACCGAGCGCCTGTTCGAAATCTACGAAACTTCTACGGATGCTGCCCGCAGCTTCAGCGGCTTCCTGCCCAACGCGATGCGCCAGCAGCTTCTGCACAACAAGCGTCCAGCTGCGCCTCTAGCGGCTTGAAAAAGGACCACAAAGAATGCAGCCATCGGAGAGCGTTGTCACTTTTTCCCGAGATGATGCGCCCGCTCTGATCAAACCGCAGGCGCCGAGCGTTCATGCCCGCATGCTCAGCGGGAGCCTCATCATGCTGGTCAGCATGATGCTGGTCAACCTTTTCAATTTTGCCTACAACATCGTCATGGCGCGCATGCTCGGCCCTGCCGAGTTTGGTCACATCAACGCCGCGGTCACGATTCTTCTGCTCGCCTCCTGCATCAGCCTGGCCTTTCAGCTGGTATGCACCAAATTTGTCGCCCGCAATGAAGCGCCCGGGGCCAAGGCGGGCGTGATCCACACATTGCTGGGCAAGTCCTGGGTCGCCAGCCTGGCGCTCGGCCTTCTGCTCTTCGCGGCCCAGAAACCGATTGCGAGCTACCTGAACCTTCCCAATCCGTGGATGATGGGCCTGCTTGCCGCCGGTATCGCCTTCTACGCTCCTTTGGGCGTAAAGCGCGGCGCCATGCAGGGAGTCTGCGCCTTTCGCCGCCTCGGCGGCAACTTCGTTCTGGAAGCGTTTACGCGTCTCATCATTGGTGTCGGCCTGGTTGTCGCGGGCTACGGCGTGCTCGGGGCCGTAGGGGCAATCTCTGCTGCGGTGATCATGGCTTATTTCATGCCGCGCATTCCTCCGGAGTTGCGCGGCCAGCCTGGTAGAGCAACACCTCCGGCCTTTGCTGAGGCCTTGCAGGCCATCGTTTTTTTTGTCGGACAAGTAATCATCAACAATATTGACATCCTTCTGGTGAAGCACTTCTTCCCCTCCGATCCCGCGGGCGTTTATGCCGCCATCGCGCAGATTGGCCGCCTACTCTACTTTGCCGCCTGGTTCGGCGTGGTGAACGCGATGTTCCCTGTGACCGCCGCCGCCAAGGATGAAAACCGCAAAGCTCACGGCATTGGCCTGCCGCTTCTGCTGGTGCTCGGGATTTCTCTGGCGTTCGTCGCGGTCGCCGCGCTCTTCCCGCACCTGATCATGGGTGTGATCTTCGGCTCGCGCTTCATGGATATCGGCTGGCTGCTGGCCCTCTACGCCGTTGCAACCGGGCTGTACTCGTTGAGCGTTGTGTTCATCGCCTATGAGATGTCGCGCCGCATCGCGAATACGGGCTGGCTCCAGCTGATGTTCAGCGTTGCCCTGGTGCTCGGCATCTGCCTCTTTCATGGCACGCTGCGTGAGGTAATCCTGGTTCGAGTGGTGCTGATGGCGATCATGCTCGCCCTGGTTTGCGTTCCGTTCTTGCGCAAGCAGGCCCGCCGTGAGCCGCTGGTGGAGGCTGCAGCATGAAAAAGCTGCGCCGCATCACCGAAGCCGAGGTCATTGCCGAGTTCCTGCGAGGCGAGTTTTTTCACCGGGAATATGATTTCGATCGCCAGCGATTTGACCGCATCGTCCAGAAGCCCAATCTTGCCGACCCGGCCGAGAACGAACTCAGGCGCATCCTGCTCTTCCGCCGCCGCGACACCATGTGGTGGGAGCTGCCTGATGACCGGCAGTGGTGGGAGATTAACTTCGAGCCGGCAGACATCGAGCGAGTCAACGTCTTTCCCCGCGCGCACTGGCGAACGCTGGCCCGCGGCAACTTTAATGCGCAGCACGTCGCCGCCCGCGTGCGGCAGCTGCTGGCCGGCCCGCAACCGGACGAATTCGTGCGCAAGATCGGAGCCATAGCAGACGCTGACCGCGGCAACTCTCCGGGACCGGTCATCTTTCTCGGCGTCGACGAGCGTCATCCGGTGACGCTTCTGGAAGGCAATCACCGCTTCATTGCCTCGCTGCTGGCGCCGGCCCGCAACCTTCTGGCCGGAGCCCACACCCTGGCTGTCTTTTCACCCAGCATGGCAAAATGCTGCTGGTACAAAACCAGTTTTTTCACCCTCGCCCGCTGTCTGAAAAACCGCATCCAACATTACTGGGACAGAGCTCCTGATCTGGACCGCCTGCTGGAGCAGGCGCTAGGGCGTCGGCTGGCGGATTACAGTGAAGGCGCCTGCCGGCTGAAATCGCCGGTGAAATAGAAGACGGTTTTCGCAACTGAAAGAGCACAGAACGTTCCCCGAGGTTCTTTATGAAAAGGCAGCACCCTATGGCAGCCATCGTGAGCACAATGCTGATGGCGTTTTCGTTTTTCTCGCAGTCTGCCCTGGCGCAACAGAGCAGCAGCCAGTCGACGGCGCAGCAACCGACTGAAACAACCGCGCAACAGCCGCAGTCGAAACAAACTACGCCTGCTCAACCTAACGTGGCCCCAGGCGCGACGACGCCCGCCAACGCACAGCCAACGACTGCCGGGCAAACTCAGCCGGCGCAGCCCCAGCAAACGCAACCGGGCTCGAGCGGCACGATCGTGAATCCTTCGCAGGCGCCTTTGCAGCCCGTCACCAGTTATCCCAACGCGAACGAGACGAACCAGCAACAACCGGACCAGAGCAACGCCACTCCGACGCAGACAACGACAGTTCCTGACGCTCCGCAGCCCAAAAGACCGGCCGAACCTGTAGGAGCGGCAGCAGCCGAGAGTGTGCCCACGTCGGGCGGCGCAGCCGCAAAACCGGCAGGCGTCGCGATCGCGCCGGCCAAGCAGCACCAGACGCGGTCGCTGATGATCAAGATTGGCGCCGCACTGGCAGCGGGCGCGGCCATCGGCACCGTTTTTGCTCTGAGCCACTCAACGCCTTCGACTCCTCCGGGAACGGGCGCGCCGGGTGTCACCCAGAAATAGGACCGCCGTACGCGATCCGCAAAACCTGCACCGGCATCGGGACCGATGAAAAACTCTGCCAAAAAGCCCCTTCTGATCTCGTTTTCCGGCGTGGACGGCTCGGGGAAGTCCACGCAGATTGAAAACCTGCGCTCCGCGCTCCACGCCGCCGGGCTCAGCACAACGCTGCTCGCCTTCTGGGACAACGTCGTGGTCGGCGTGAAATACCGCGAAGGCTTCGTGCACAAGGTCTACAAGAGTGAGCGCGGCATTGGCGCACCGGGCAAGCCGGTCAACCGCCGCGACAAAAACATGCGCGGCTGGCACCTCACCCTGGCGCGGCACTTCCTGTATCTGCTCGATGCCATCAATCTCTGCCGCGTGGTTGCCCGTGCAAAAAAGGGCAGCGGCGCCGATGTTCTCATTCTCGATCGCTACATCTACGACGAGCTTTCCAACCTCAATCTGTCGAACCCGCTCAGCCGTGCCTTTGTGAGATTGGTTCACGGCTTCGTGCCGCGGCCTGATGTCGCGTACCTGCTTGACGCTGATCCGGTGGCCGCGTATGCACGCAAGCCCGAGTATCCGGTGGAATTCATGAAGGCGTGCCGCCGCGCCTACTTTGATCTTGCGGCGATCCTCAAGACGATGACCGTCATTCCCGCCCTGCCTCTGCCGGAAGCGAAACTGGCTGTGTTGAAAGCCGCCGAACGCGAGCTGGCTGCGCACGGTCGCGCAACAACCCTCGTCTCCGGAACATTATCAGCCGCCTAAAAAACACTTAGCCGCTCATCAACACGAAAAACGCGAATCATCCCTTAAAAAATTGGATTCGTGTTTATTCGCGGCTGATCTTCTCTACCCGGCCACGCCGTGAGCTCTCAGCAGCTCCGCGATCGCTTCTTGCTTCCGTTCCAGCGCCCAGCCCAGCGCCGTCGCATTGAATTGCTGGTCGCGCAAACTCAAATCAGCGCCGTGGTCAATGAGAAATTCGACCATCGGCTTGTGGCCGTTGATCGCGGCCCAGTGCAATCCGGGCGCACCGAAGAAGCCGCGATGATTGATGTCCGCGCCTTTCTCCAGCAGGAATTTGGCTGTTTCCACGTGGCCGTTCCGCGCGGCGATATGAAACGCATCGGAAACCAGCTCAGCGTAACTCTCCGGCGGCGCAGACTTGCCCCACCTGCCATCACCCAGGTCGCGCGTGCGCGCCTGCCCGGCGATAGGCTTCAGCCGGTCCGGGCCATCAAAGAACGACTTCACCACCTCGAGCATGCCCAACCCGGCTGCGCACCACATGTTCAGCTGCGGACCCGCGCCATGCTCCAGCAGAACTTCCGCGACTTCGCGGCTGCCCATGTTTGCCGCCCATTGCAGCGGCGTCATGCCCCAGCTCACCTCGACGTCCAAATCTGCGCCGGCGCCGATGAGTATTCGGGCGAGCTCAGTATGGTTCTTCTCCGCAGCCCAGTGGAGAGGTGTCTTGCGGTGAGCCCCTTTGGCGTTGACCAGAGTGGAGTCGCGCGTCAGGAGCTCGCGAACCTTACCGAGATCGCCCTGTTCGCAGGCCTTCAGCATCTCCTCCGGATCCACGAGATAGCAGACCTCGCTCATGCGCAACCACTCTGAAATTTAGACCTTTTTCTCCACCGTCATCGGCTGGATCTGGTCCACGGACACGAACTCCGTGGGATAGATGCCGGTATAGCACGATGTGCAGTATGTCGTCTTCTCGCCCTCGGCGCAGGCGGCGCGCAGACCTTCAAGCGAAAGGTACGCCAGCGAATCCGCGCCAATGTAATCGCGAATCTCCTCCACCGACTTGCTGGAGGCGATCAGCTGGCCCTTTGACGGCGTATCCACCCCGTAATAACAAGGCGAAATCGTCGGCGGGCAGGAAATGCGCATGTGCACCTCTTTGGCGCCGGCGTCGCGCACCATGCGCACGATCTTCCGGCTGGTAGTCCCGCGGACGATCGAATCGTCCACCAGGATCACGCGCTTCCCCGCAAGCAAACTTCGGATCGGGTTCAGCTTCAGCTTCACGCCGAAGTCGCGCACCCGCTGTTCCGGCTCGATGAACGTCCGCCCGATGTAATGATTGCGAATCAGTCCGAATCGAAATGGCAGCAGGCTCTCTGACGAGTAGCCCAGCGCTGCGGCCACTCCGGAGTCAGGAACGGGAACCACCAGGTCGGCTTCAACCGGCGATTCCTTCGCCAGCTGCCGGCCCATGGCCTCGCGGCTCGCCTGCACCGGCCGTCCGAAGACAACGCTATCCGGCCGCGAAAAATAAACATGCTCAAAGATGCAGGCCGACTGCTTCATCTCCGGCGCAAAGAAGCGCGAGAACGTCCCTTCCGGCCCCACCACTACCATCTCGCCCGGCTTCACGTCGCGTTCAAAAGTCGCGCCAATCAGGTCAAACGCGCAGGTCTCTGAGGCAAAAACGATCGTGTCCCGCCCTTCGCCCGCGGCGTTGGGAATGCGCCCCATGGAAAGCGGCCGGAAGCCGCGCGGATCGCGGATGGCAAACACACGGTCGCGCGTCATCATCACCAGTGAAAACGCGCCTTCAATCCGGCGCAGCGCGTCGCACACCGCCTCCGGCAGCGTCTGCTCTTTCGATTGCGCTATCAGATGAACGATGACTTCAGTATCGCTGGTAGTCTGGAAAATCGAGCCCTGGGCCTCCAGGCGGTGGCGAATGTCATTCGCGTTGACCAGGTTTCCGTTGTGCGCCAGGGCGATCATGCCCTTGTTGCAGTCCACCATGATGGGCTGAGCGTTGAGCACCGCCGAATCGCCCGCGGTGGAGTAGCGCGTGTGTCCGATGGCCAGCGTTCCCGGTAATTTGCTCAGGACATCCTCGGTGAAGATCTCTGCGACCTCGCCCATCGATTTGTGGACATAGAGACGCTCGCCGTTCGACGACACCACTCCCGCCGACTCCTGCCCGCGATGCTGCAACTGGTGCAGCCCCAGATAGGCGAGGGTGGAGGCCTCACGGTGATTGTGGACCGCGACTACGCCGCACTCGTCTTTAAACTTGTCGCTTCGTGTCATTTTCCCGTTGATTCTCTCCGCGACTTCTATTCTCTGTCGCTCCGGTAGTCTTTTGCACCTTCAGGGGCCAAAATCGAAATGTACTCTGGACCGGCCTCTCTCGACCTTGCCCAAGTGGAGATTATCCACGCACCAAGGAAACACAAGGGACCGCCGATAGCAGCCACTTTCCCGGCGAGCGTAGAAAGGTGAAGCTTGGCAACCGAAAGCAGGAGCAAGGCGCCTATGGCTCTCACTGCCCATGCCATCGAGTACGCTTGCTGGCTGGTGCGCTCAAGCTCCGCCTTCGCCTCAAGAGCAGGGTCGTAGCGTTCCTCGTCTTTTTCCTGCCAGCCGCTCATTCAAGTCACCCGCACTCATCACAGCTAAAAACTATCTACTAAGTGCGAAATAGTCCTAGCTTTTCTGCAACACTTCCGGCACCAGGTGCTCCGGCGCGTCCGCGTGCAAAGCTTTCGTCAACGCCGAATCCCAGACCTGGCGCATTTCAGACACGTTCGCCGCGACTGCCTGCCTGCCGTCCACACGAATCACCAATTTTTCAGGAACAGTGCGCCCGATCCGGTCCGCCCG
>DASTJB010000218.1:0-5618 GCA_035717005.1 Candidatus Angelobacter sp. | reverse complement strand
TCCAGCGGGCGCAGATTGGCGGCGAGTTCAGCCGCCATGGAATCGTTGCTGCTTTGCTGCCACTCGCGCAGCTCGAGCACAAGCTGCAACAACCAGGCCAGTCCGTATGGCCGTTCAAAGCTGGCGCGGCCTTCGGCCTTTACGTAGGCCGCTTCCTGCCTGAGGTTTTCTTCGGTCAGGCTCTGGCGGAGCGCGGCGCGGGCCTCGGCGGCGAAGGGGGCATCGGGGAAGGTGCGCAGCAGGCGGACCAGCAGCCAGTGTCCGTGGATCGACGAGTGCCAGTCATAGCAGCCATAGAAGGCAGGCGTGAGCTTGCGCGGCGGAGCGACGTCGGCGTCACTGTTCATGGAGTGCGCGATCTTGTTGGGGTACTCCTTGTGCACGCAGGCGAGCGCGAGACGCGCGAAGCGGGAGGCGGCGGAGAGGTCGAAGTCCTGATTCTGCTGAGCGTGCAAGGGCATCGACGCAAATAAGAATAGCGGAAGCGCAAAACTCAAACTGGTCACAGTCAGCGATTTTAATACGTCAGCCGCAACGCGAACTGTATCTGCCGCGGGTTGTAGATTGCCCGGGGCGTACCGTAGTTGGGGTTGGGCGATCCCTCCAGAAACTTTTGCGTGGCCGAGCAGCCCTGGGCCGCGGGGTTGAAATTGCAGAAGTCGGCGGCGCCATACACCGTGTTGAAGAACCTGACATTCACGGTGTTGAACAGATTGAATGCCTCCGTCATGGCTTCCACGTGGAGTTTTTCGGTTGCCTTGAAGGTGCGGGCAACGCGCAAGTCGATCGATTGATACGTGTCGCCCTTGAAGGTGTTGCGCGGCTCAATGCCTACCCGATCGTTGTTGCCGAAGATGTCGCCATTCGCGTCAAAGCCGGCAAACTTGGTGAAGTCGTTGGGCGACTCCAGCGTGACGATCGTGCTGAGCTGGAAGTTGTTGACGAAGGCATTCATGTGCGTGGGCCCGGCGATGGTGGCGTTCAGGACAAAACGCTGGCCCACGTTGTCAGAGGAAAGCGCGCGCTCGGCCTTCAGGTTCGCGCTGTCCTGCGGAATCAGAACAAAGCTGGGGTTGGGACCGTCATCGATTCCTTTGGACCAGGTGTAGCTCACGCCGGTGGAGAAGTGATGGCTCATTCGCTTGTTGAAGTTCACCAGCAGCCCGTTCCACTCGGAGTTCCAGCGCGAGGCCGCCTCAAAATATACGGCGTACAAGGTGGGGAAGCCGGGCGCGGCGCTGCGCGAACCGGGAATGCCCGGCGCGGCAAAATAGGTGTTCTTCTGGCCCGCCTGGCCGGCGGAGTTGTGGACCGTAACCGCGCCGCTGGGATTGGGCTGGTTTACGTTGAAGAAGCTTCCCAGGTGTACGCCTTTAGAGCGCAGGAAGCTGATGTCGAGAGCTGAGTCCTTCGTCGGCTGGAATTCCAGTCCCAGGCTGGCCTGGATGCCGTAGGGCGCTTTGTGGTTCTTATCGAAGCGCACGATCACCGCGTCGCCGAAGAAGCCGCAGCCGGACACGGTTCCTCCGGGGCAGAAGCCGAGCGGCGCGGCGTCAGGATAAGTCCCGGCGAGCATATCGGCCAGCGCAATCGAGGTGATGTTGGGGGCGCTGGCGAAGGCAAACAGGCGCGTTGTGGCATTCAGCGCGTTTTCATTGGTGCGGCCGGGAAAAATGCCGGTGGTCCCGCCGCAGGAAGGCGCCTGGCAGGCCAGCAGCGGCATGGGAATGATCCCGTGGAAGAGTCCGAAGCCGCCGCGCAGCACGACGTTGTATTTTCCACCAAAGTCGTAAGCGAAGCCCGCGCGCGGATCAAACTCAGCCTTGGGGCCATTGAGCACGTTCTGGGGAAAAGTTTCAAACTGATAGCGCAGGCCGGCGTTCAGGTTCAGGTTGTTTTTCGCCTGCCATGAGTCCTGAAGGTACAGACCGCCATAGTTGTGCGGCGTCTCGCCTTCGGCCTGGTGGCGCACCGCGTCGGAGATTTTCTGGCCCGTGAAGACCGAAGTGTTGAAAGTGGGCTCGGTAAAATTGGGCGCCTTGAAACGTTCAAAGAAGAGCACCTGCGGCGCGCCCGCCTGCAGGCTGAAAGGGCACTGGGTGGCGAAGAGGCACGCGAAATCCGCTTCAAACGGGTAGAACAGCGGGAACGATTCCAGCGTGTTCACGTGGCTGAAGTCGCCGCCGAAGGCCAGGGTGTGTTTGGCATGCTGCGAGGTCACATTGTCGACGATCTCCGTGCGGCTTTCCTGATAGAAGTCAGGGTTGCCGCGGTTTACGCCGGCGGTGAACGTGTTGAGGACCTCCAGGTGAGGCTGCGTGGTAACGGTGGGGAAGTCAAACGTCCGGTGGCCATATTGCAGGCGCAGCTCGTTGACCAGATGCGCCGAGAAACTCGAGGTGAGGCTGCCCACCAGCGACTGGTCGCGGAGATTGTTGTCTTTGAATCCGGAGGGCAGGTCAAAGCCATCGTTCAGCGGCGAGACGTTGGTCAGCCGGCCGTCATTGAAGAAGTAGCGCAGGAAAATGTATTCGTGGTCAGTGAAAGAATGATCGAGCTTGACCAGGAAATTATCGAAATCGCTCTTGCGGTTAACGTTGAGCCGTTCGGGAGCAAGCCCGAAGTTGGACTTGAACGTGTTGATCTGCGAAAGATTGGCCAGAATCACCGAGTTGTAATACGGGTTCTCACTGCGGCGCTGGCCTTCATAATTGCCGAAGAAAAATGTGCGGTTCTTTTTGATGGGACCGCCGAGGGTGAAGCCAAACTGATTCTGGCGCAGCTTGTTCAGCCCGGGTGCGGCCAACTCGCTGCGGGCGTCCAGCGCGTCATTGCGGAGATATTCGTACAGTGAGCCGTGCAGATCGTTGGTCCCGCTGCGGGTAATGATGTTTACGATCCCGCCGACCGCGCGCCCGGATGCAACGCTGTAGGTGTTGTTCACCACGCGGAATTCGCGCACGGCATCGTTGGAGGGAGTGGTCTTCTGGACGCCGGAGGCGGTGGACATGTTGTCCGCGCCGTCGATGGCGATGAAATTGTAGTGAATATTCTGGCCGGCAAAGGAGAGCTTGGTCACCGGCTCGATGATGACATCGGTGCTGCCGGAAGTAGTGTCGCCGATGGCGACGCCGGGGGCAAGCAGCGCAAAATCGATGAACTGGCGGCCATTCACCGGCAGGTCGCGAATCTGCCTTTGCTCGATCACGGTGTCAGTGGAGGTGCGCGTGGTCTCAACCAGCGGAGCTTCCGCGGCGACGTTAACCTCCTCAGCAACCTGCCCGGGAGCGAGCGAGAAATCCAGACTCGCGCTTTGACCCACGGTCAGAGGAATGGTGCGCGCCTGCGGCTGAAAGGTTCCCGCTTTGACTTCGACCTTATAGTCGCCGGCCGGCAACAATGCGATGCTGTAGCCGCCGCTGGTGTCTGTTGTGGCTGACCGCGAAAGTCCTGTTTCCGTGTTAGTGGCCGTGACGGTGGCGTTGGCCACGACTGCGCCGGATTTGTCAGAGATCCGACCCTGGAGTGAAGCAGTGATGGTCTGGGCAAAGGCAGCCGGGCACAGCACTAGAACGATCATCAGTCTCACAGTCATCAAAACACGTGATTTCATGGCGACTCCTCTCTCCGCGAGCGAAGAATATACCCCGAAAATCTGGATTGGAAAACGTTAATTTGTGGGAAAGGAAGGGAGGGCACAAGAATTTTTCTGGATGTACAATCATGCCTCCGATTATGGGGCCATCGGTGAAGATGGATTGGGCTTGCTGGCGACCGCAATCCAGGCAGCCGAAGTGACACTCGCGCGCCTGCAGGCCGAACTGGATATCAGGTTGCAATCGGCTACCAGCCCAAATCTGGCAGCAGTAACGATTGTGAGTTTGCAAACACTACCTTAACAAGGCCAGAAAGACAGCCCAGGAGAAGGCGCCATGAAACGTGAATCCAAGCTGAAAGCTGCAACCATTATTCTCACAGTTACGGCAGGGGCCACCCTCGCTATTGCCGCCAGCGGCGCGTTATTCATCCCCTTTGGAGACCCAAGCGGAGTCGTTCGCACCATCAGCCCGGCAGGCGAGCCCGCCGGCAACAACGCTTTCTTCCAGAGCCTGGGGACAAACGGGCGAAGTTGCGGGACTTGCCACCAGGCCAGTGATGCCTGGACAGTGACGCCGTCGCATGTCCGGCAACGCTTCGCGGCCAGCGATGGCCTGGATCCGATCTTTCGCACGAACGACGGCGCGAATTGTCCGAGCGCCGATGTTCACACGTTGCAGGCGCGCCGCGATGCTTACAGTATGCTGCTGAGCAAAGGGCTGATCCGGGTTTCCAGGGGTGTTCCGGAGAACGCTGAGTTTTCGGTTGCGGCCATTGATGATCCGCACAGTTGCCCCGAAACCACGCCCGAAGGGCTGGCGTTGTTCCGCCGCCCGCTGCCCTCGACCAACCTGCGCTTCCTCACTACAGTCATGTGGGACGGCCGCGAGTCCTTCAAGGGACAAACGCTGCAATTCGATCTGAACGATCAGGCGGCCGGCGCCACGCTGGGCCATGCTCAGGCAGCGCAGCGTCCCACGGCCGCGCAGTTGGCGGAAATCGTGAACTTTGAACTCCAGCTCTCGACAGCACAAAGTTTCGACGAGGCGGCCGGCGAGTTGCATGCCCGCGGCGCAACCGGCGGGCCGGCAGCGTTGGCGACGCAGCCATTCTTCGTCGGCATCAATGACCCGCTCGGCGGGACCCCTCCGGGAGTGGATTTCAACCCGGTGGCTTTCAACTTGTTCGACAAGTGGAACAACTTGAATAATGAAGGCGACGACCAGAGCAGAAATGCCGCTCGCGCCGCCGTGGCCCGCGGCGAGGCCCTGTTCAACGCTTTGCCGATCACGATCTCGGGGGTGACCGGCTTGAATGACATTCCCGGCGTTCCGGCTTCGTTCAGCGGCACATGTACCACGTGCCACAACACGCCCAACGTCGGCAACCACTCCGTGCCGCTGGCGATCAACATCGGCGTTACTGATTACCCGGCGTTGCCCTCACTCGATATCTCCGGGCTGCCGGTGTATACGTTCCATTGCAGTGCCGGTGCGATCACGCCCATCAACAAGAGCTCCAGCATTCAAACCACGGACCCGGGACGAGCCTTGTCCACCGGCAAGTGCGTTGACATCGGCAAGACCAAGGGGCCGATCCTGCGCGGACTGGCAGCGCGTGCGCCCTATTTCCACAACGGCTCGGCAGCGACCCTGCTGGATGTAGTGAACTTCTATGACCAGAGGTTCAGCCTGGGCCTAACCGCACAGCAGAAGTCTGATCTGGTTGCGTTTCTGCGCTCGCTTTGATTGGAGACGAGTAGATCCTCGAGTCAGATGGCGAGATAAGGGATCTGGGAGTTTCCGGTGGGCCCGGTAGGATTCGAACCTACAACCAACAGATTGGCTCGTCGGACTCAGAAACGTTAAGAATCAGCAACTTTCCACTTCCCCCGATCGGCACAGATACCTGTATTTGGGCGCGGATGGAACCAAGCATGGAACCAAGTCGTAAAACGCCCAGCTTGTGAAACAGAGTAATACGGTTCCTACAGGTTCCGCACCTGTTCCGCCATCCGTTCA
>DASTJB010000217.1:0-22709 GCA_035717005.1 Candidatus Angelobacter sp. | reverse complement strand
CCGTGCGCCATGAGCGCGCCGGTGGAGACCACGGCGTTGACCAGGCCCTTGTCGATCAGGTCGCAGACGATCAGCCCCTGCTTGGCCACGGTCATGGCGCCGGCCAGCGTCATTACCACGAAGCAGTCTTTGTCGCGCGCCATGGCCTCAAGCACGTCGACCGCCTCGCCGAGCTGGCGGCCGGTGAAGGCCGTGTCGGCCATGCCGCGCACCAGGGCGTCGATCGACTTGGCCTTCGCCAGGTCCAGCGGAAACACCGGGGAGAGCTTGTCCTTGACCGGATCATGCAGCTTGCGGTCGATGCCTGTGCCGGGGCCCCCGGCACGCGCGTTTTTCGCGTGCTGGGGTGGGATGCCTGTTCCTTCCTGCTTTTTGGCCAATCTTGGTCACCTCGCGTGGGTTGTCGGGCATTAACGCAATTCCAGAATTGCTGTGTCCCGATCTGTGCGATTTTCGAAGTTGCCGTGTCCCGATCCGTGGAAGAGCGGCCCTTTAGGGCCGCGTTAAGTTGATAGAAAGCCTTGGGCTTTAGCCCTGGCGCCAAAAAACCACACACCAACTCCGGAATCGCATTAGAAAAGTAAACGGTGTGCCGTCCATAGTCAAACGCGAACGTTTTGGTATTCTTGAGATGATTTTTCAATTGCCGGAAATGCCTGAACAAACTTCCTTCACCGTCGGCCTGATCCAGATGGCCTGCTCGCCCGATCCCGGCGACAACCTCCGCCGGGCCGCCGAGAAGGTCCGCTCCGCCGCAAAGCAGGGCGCGCAGATCGTCTGTCTGCCCGAGCTTTTCCGCACGCAGTACTTCTGCCAGCGTGAAGACGCCGCGCTCTTCGATCTCGCCGAGCCTATCCCCGGCCCCACCACCGAAGCGCTCTCCGCCGTCGCGCGCGAATGCAAAATTGTTCTCGTTGTCTCGTTGTTCGAACGCCGCGCCCGCGGCCTCTATCACAACACCGCCGTCATCCTGAATCCCGACGGCAGCATCAACGGTCTCTACCGCAAGATGCACATCCCCGACGACCCGCTCTACTACGAAAAGTTTTACTTCACCCCGGGCGACCTCGGCTTCAAGGCCTTCGACACCGCTGCGGGCCGCATCGGCACGCTCGTCTGCTGGGACCAGTGGTACCCGGAGGGCGCGCGCCTCACTGCCCTTCAAGGCGCAAATGTTCTCTTCTATCCCACCGCGATCGGCTGGCATCCGGATGAGAAGGCCGAGTTCGGCGTCGCCCAGCATGACGCCTGGCGCACCATCCAGCGCGCGCATGCCATCGCCAATGGCGTTTTCGTCGCCGTGGTCAACCGCGTCGGCCACGAGCATGGCGACATCCGCGGCAACCGCGCTACCGGCAAAGGTCTTGAGTTCTGGGGCGGATCATTCCTCTGCGATCCCTTCGGCCGCATCATCGCCGAAGCCTCGCACGATAAGGAAGAAATCCTGATCGGCCAGTGCGACCTGAAGCAGCTCGAAGATATTCGCCGCAACTGGCCCTTCCTCCGCGACCGCCGCATCGACAGCTACGCCGGCATCACGCAGAGGTTCCTCGACTGATGCCGTCGCGCCAGAAGAAAGCTCCTGTCCCACAACCCACGCCCCGCGCTCTCGGCTACCGCATGCCCGCCGAATGGGAGCCGCACGCGGCCACCTGGCTCGCCTGGCCGCGCAACCGCTCTGACTGGCCCGGCAAATTCGAGGCCATACCCTGGGTCTTCGCCGATATCGTCCGCCACCTCGCCCGCGTTGAAGACGTCCACCTGATCGTCGCCTCCGCTCGCGAAAAGAAGTCCGCTCAGGAAATCCTCCGCCGCTGCCACATCGATCTCCAGCGCGTGAAGTTCCACCTCTGGCCCACCAACCGCATCTGGACCCGCGACTCCGGCCCTATCTTCATCAAGAACACTCACGCCGTCGCGCTCACGCACTGGCGTTTCAACGCCTGGGCCAAGTACTCTGACTGGAAGCACGACTGCCAGCTTCCCGCGCGCATCGCCAAAAAACTCAAGCTCAAATCTTTCACTCCGACCGTCGTCCGCAACGGCAAGCCGCACCACGTCGTCCTTGAAGGCGGCAGCATCGACGTGAACGGCCAGGGCCTCATGCTCACCACAGAAGAGTGCCTGCTCAGCCGCGTCCAGCAGCGCAACCCCGCAGTCACTCGCGCCCAGCTTGAGCAGGTCTTCTCTGATTTTCTAGGGATAGAAAAAGTCATCTGGCTCGACCGCGGCATCCAGGGTGACGACACTCACGGTCACGTCGACGACATCTCCCGCTTCGTCGCGCCTGACACCGTACTCACCGCCGTCGAACCCAGCCGCACCGACGCCAACTACGAGCCGCTACAAGAGAATCTGCGCCGCCTCCGCGCCGCCACGGATCTGCAAGGCCGCAAGCTTCAGATCGTCGAGCTGCCGCTTCCCCGCCCCGTCATCTTCCGCGGACAGCGCCTCCCGGCCAGCTACGCCAACTTTTACATCGCCAACAATCTCGTCTTGGCCCCGACTTTCAACGATCCCAACGACCGCGTTGCCCTCAACATCCTGGCCGGCCTCTTTCGCGATCGTGAAATCGTCGGCATACACTGCGGCGATTTCATCTGGGGTCTCGGCGCAATACACTGCATGACTCAACAGCAGCCGGCATAAAACTTGTGGCACAGCCGCCCCGGCTGTGCTTTGGCTGAATGCTTTAAAACAAGACTGCCCGAAACTTTCGTTCCGGGCAGTCGCTTTTCTACTTGAAGGTTGTTCTTACTTCTTCCTGCGGTTGATCAAGCCGGTCACCAGGGATCCGAGTCCCAGGAGTCCCAGCAGAGGCAGCGGAGAAGCGGTCTGGGGCAGTTTCTGCCCGTTGGCGTTCTGATCGCCTGCAGCAGCATTCTGGTCAGCGGTGCTGCTGGCGGCGTTGTTGTTCGAAGAAGCATTCTGGTCGGCCGTCGCGCTCTGTCCCGCAGCGCTGGTGCTGCTGGTTGAAGCTGCGTTCTGGTCAGTCGTGCTCGGCGCTGTTGAGCTGGCCGGCGGGTTCGCCGTTGCACTGGAGGAAGCAGCCGCGTTCTGGTCCGCAGTCGAGGGCGCTGCGCCGGTCGCCGGCGGATTCACCGGAGCGCTCGCGCTTTCACCCTGTGCCGGGGCCTGAGTCGTGCTGGTCGTAGCAGCAGGAGCGTTCGCGCTGCTGGTGTCGGTCGTCGGCTGCTGGGCGCTGCCCGGGGCTGCCGGCGTGGTCGCCGTACTGCCGGTTGAAGATGCGCTCTGATCGGTGCTGCTCGGCGCGGTCGTGCTGGTTGCCGAAGCACTGCTGCTCGGAGCCGTGCTGCTGGTCGCCGAAGCGCTCTGATCAGTGCTGCCCGTCGACGCCTGGTTGTTGGTGCAGGAGTCGGAAATCATATTCACCGAGCTCACCTGCATGGAGCCGTCGCTCGCACGCGTTCCGGAAACCTGCACTTGGTGTCCATCATGCGGCTTCAGCACTGAGCTGTCGCCCTGGAGATTCACCGTCTGGCCGTTATCGGCGGAAAGCACCCAGTTCCCACCGGACTGCTTCAGGCAGCCCTTGAGTGAATTCTGGTCGGTGCTCGTGGCCGTTGCACTTTGATTGCTCTGGTCAGTCGATGGTGTGGTGGTTGAAGGACTCGTGGAAGGACTGGTCTGCTGCTGCTGGTCAGGTGTGCTGCCCGGTGTGCTTTGCGAGCCACTGCTGCCACTGGTCTGCGCAAATGCCATTCCGGAGGCCAGCATCAGCGCCAGAAGAAATCTCTTGTTCATGTCGTTGCTCCTTCGAAGTTTGCCCCTCGGGGCTTTCGAATTTCGTCGCCGGTGTCCGCTGAGGGCGGGACCCCGATTTACTGTTTAGAAACGAGTAACTACCGCGGGGTTGACTCGATTCGAAAACATAAGCAGAGCTGCTCCTCATGTAGAATTCTTGCCATCAGCGTGCAACCATTCCATGTCTCCACCACCGCCAAACCCGTCCGCCATGCATGCCGATGAAGATGCCCTGTGGATGAAACGCGCTCTGGATCAGGCCCGCGCCGCCCTCGCCGACGGAGAAGTCCCTGTTGGCGCATTAGTAATTAAGGATGGAGAAATCCTTGGCTCAGGCCACAACCGAAATCTGCTCGACCACGACCCCACTGCTCACGCTGAAATCGTAGCGTTGCGGCAGGCCGCCGCCCGGACCGGAAATCACCGCCTTATCGGCTGCACCATGTACGCCACCATCGAGCCCTGCGCCATGTGCGCCGGCGCCCTCATCCACGCGAGAATCGCCCGCCTGGTCTACGGCGCCCCTGACCCCAAGGCCGGCGCTGCGGGCTCAGTGCTCCAGATCTTGAACCACCCTCGGTTGAACCACCAAATGGAAATCACTCCTGGCATCCTCGCCGATAAGTGCTCGGAACTTCTTCAGGACTTCTTTCGGCAAAAAAGAGGAACGCAGCCATCGCCGTAATCGACGTAATCGGAAAAACAAAACCTGCCAAGGTAAGCTCTCGACTTTTCGGATCACCCAATGGCCCGATCTCTCCACTTTCCTCCGTACCTCCGTGTCTCCGTGAGATTTCGCTGGTCAATCCGCGTTCATCCGCGCAAATCCGCGGTAGGCTGGTTTTCCCGATCACACGCGATGACGGCGATGTCCCGATGTCCCGATTATCCTGCTAACCTATAAAGTACTCTTGAGTCCAAACCCTTATGCTTCAGGATCTCCGTTACGCGGTACGGATGCTTGCCCGGTCGCCCGGCTTTTCCGTCATTGCGGTCCTCACGCTTGCTCTTGGCATCGGCGCCAACACGGCGATTTTCTCCGTCGTCAATGGCGTCCTGATCAGCCCGCTTCCCTACCATCATCCTGAACAACTCGTTTCCATATTCCAGCGGATCCCCAATTTCGAAAACGCGTCCATCTCCTATCCCAACTTTGTCGATTGGCGCCGGATGAACACTACTCTGGCCTCCATTGCCGCCTACCGCAATGCTGGATACACCCTGACTGGCAGCGGCGAACCCGAGCGTGTGCATGGTGAGATGATCTCCGCCGGCTTTTTTGAAATCCTCGGCATCAATCCCATCCTGGGCCGCACCTTCTCTGCCGATGATGACCGCCTGGGCGCTGAGCCCACGTGTCTGATCACCGAGGCGCTCTGGAAGCGCAAATTCGGTGGCCGGCGTGACATCGTCGGCCAGCGGCTCATCCTCAACAGCGAGGGCCGCACCGTCGTGGGCGTGGTTCCAACGCTTCACCTCAGCATTCAGAATTTCCAGCGCGGCGGCCCGCCCAATGAAATCTACACTCCGGTTGGCGAATACAACGAGCCGCGCTTCTACAACGCACGCGGCTCCGGTTGGGGCATGGATGCCATCGGCCGCCTCAAACCGGGTGTCACTCTGGACCAGGCGCGCGATGATATGGACCGCGTCTCCCACGATCTTGCGCTTGCCTACCCTGACATCGACACTGATAAGAAGGCCAACCTCATCTCGATGCGCGAAGGCATGGTGGGCCGGATCCGGCCGGTTCTCCTCTTTCTGCTCGGCGCTGTGGCGCTGGTCCTGCTGATTGCCTGCGTCAACGTCGCCAATCTTCTCCTCGCCCGGTCGACTGTGCGGCAGCAGGAGTTCGCCATACGCATCGCTCTGGGCGCCGGGTACACGCGCGTGGTGCGCCAACTGCTCACGGAAAGTGTTCTGCTCGCCCTGGCCGGAGGCGCGCTCGGTCTTTTGCTGGCCCGCCTGGGAACGTCGGCCGCAATTGCCGCCGTCCCACGCAACATGCCGCGAGCGGAAGCCATTGGCCTGGACCTCCGTGTGCTCCTCTTCACCTTTGTTATGTCGGTCGTCGCTGGAATCGTCTTCGGGCTCGCGCCGGCGTGGAGGCTCACAAGGTCGGCCGTTGGTGGAACGCTCACTGAGAGCAGCCGCAGAGTGGCCGGCAGCCGCAGCCGGGCCCAATCCATTTTTGTGGTGGGTGAAATGGCCATGGCGCTGGTACTGCTGATCGCCGCCGGCCTCATGGTCCGCAGCCTGATTCAACTGTGGCACGTGGATCCCGGCTTCAACCCTCGCGACGTCCTTACCTTCGATTTGAACGGCCCGCAATCGTTCAAGGACCAGTCGGCCGACTCCATCCGCGCTGCCTACCGCCAGATTCACGACAAAATGGCTTCTGTCCCCGGCGTGGAAGCCGTCGCCTTTAGTTGGGGCGCACACCCCATGGGCAGCGACGACGAAGATTATTTTTCCATCGTCGGCAAGCCCAGGCCCACGCACCAGAGCGACTTCCCCATGACGATTGAATATGACGTGGACGCCGAGTATTTCAAGGTCATGCAGATCCAGCTCAAGCGCGGACGCCTGTTTACCCCGGCCGATAACGAACATACCGCGCCCGTCATTTTGATTGACGAAAGCTTCGCGCAAAAATATTTCCCTGACAGCGATCCCCTGGGCCAGTATCTGGACTTCAATACCAACCCAGCCGATCTCGACAAGATCCCCAACCCGCAGATCATCGGTGTGGTGGCGCACGTAAACCAATGGGGGCTGGCCACCGATGCCGGCGCTCCGCTGCACGCGCAGGTCTATTTCCCGTTCTCGCAGATTCCGGATTCCGTTGCAAAACGGATCGGTCTTGGCAGTGACGTCTTTATGCGTTTGCGCGCTCCGGCCGCCTCGGTGCTTCCCGCCGTCCGCAGCCGCATCCTGGAGTTCAACGGCGAGCTCGTGGTCCACAACGTTGAAGGCATGGAGAAGACCGTAGCGGACACCATTGCCAGCGAGCGCTTCTCCATGGCCCTGCTCGGTATCTTTGCCGCGCTCGCGCTGGCCCTGGCCGCCATCGGCATCTACGGCGTCCTCTCTTATATGGTCTCGCAGCGCACCCGCGAAATCGGCGTGCGCATGGCCCTGGGCGCGCAGCAACTCGACGTCCTCCGGCTCGTGATGAAAGACGGCGTCCGCATGACGCTCGCCGGCTTGCTCATCGGTCTGGCCGCCGCCTTCGGGCTGACCCGCCTTATGCGCAGCATGCTTTTTGGCGTCGGGCCCGGTGATCCGCTCACGTTCCTCGCAGTCGCCATCATTTTGGGCGCAATTGCCTTGCTCGCCTGCTACGTTCCCGCAAAACGCGCCATGAAAGTCGACCCCATTGAGGCCCTGCGCCAGGAATAGCTCTCTCCGCGCTTCGGCGGTGATATAGCATTTCCCTGCTAAAATATCTTTCAGACCACGATTTTTCACGGCGCGGAGAGGTGCGTGAGTGGTTGAAACGATCCGCCTCGAAAGCGGACATACCTGAAAGGGTATCGGGGGTTCAAATCCCTCCCTCTCCGCCAGTTTACATTTTAGGAGGATCGCTGGTGAATTGCGGAGCGAGCGCCGTACTGCGCGAGCGCAGCAAGAGGGCGCAGCACACTGAGCGAAGCGAAGTGGATTGCGGAGCCCTTGAAAAAAGGGTGAATTGCGGAGCGAGCGCCGTACTGCGCGAGCGCAGCAAGAGGGCGCAGCACACTGAGCGAAGCGAAGTGGATTGCGGAGCCCTTGGAAAAAAGCCAGCGGACATACCTGAAAGGGTATCGGGGGTTCAAATCCCTCCCTCTCCGCCATGCTCAACGTTGTTGGCCTCATCGGAATAGTTGCGTCTGTCGCAGGGATAGTGCACCCGATGGTGTCGCCCCGCGAATACCATCCAGATGCGCAATATATATGAGACACCTATTGGCAGTTCTCGTCCTGATTCTCTCCGGCGCGGCGGCGCATGCGCAGTGCACAATAGACAACAACGGAACCGCCCACGGCGAGATGAAGCGCACGGAGTTCCATCAGGGTTTGACTATCCTCACGTACAACCCCTGCGGCCAACCCAACGTCGACTTGGAAGTGAAACCCAGCATTACTCACGACAAGAACGACCAAGGCGCGGATCAGACGCACTGGAATTACAACTTCGTGGACAGGCGTACTCCTGACGTGAAGTTCCCGGTTTACGAGTTCATCGTCACCAGGATGGACGGTTCCAACGAAAACAAGGTTCTGGACGCCGCCAAGATCTTCGCGGAGTTGGACAAGTTGCGGTCCGGCGACCGTTTTGCGAAGGACGCAAAGTGGCAACTGGTGTCGGATAAGTCGGCTCCGTGGGGAGGAGTGTCCTGGTTGACCGCCCGGACGGTGACTTACAGGCTCCCCAGCCACCAGGACGGGTTCTATCCTCCGGATACAAGTGGCAACCGATACCCAAGGTGGGTCGCGGCCACATTCATCACGTTTCGTCAGATCGTTGATACCCGCCACCAACTCCTGTACGTGCTCTATGCACGCGGCGTGAGCGACGGCCTGGATTGGATGGAAACTCTTTCGGTGGCCCCTTAACGGGCATTCACGTCATGGTTCGTCGGCTAGTTCGTACCTGAAGTCAGGTGAGAATCTCTGCGTGCGGGTGACGGTGCCGAACTCGGCGAGCGCTTTCACCACAATCTCTTTGAGCAGCCTTACTTCCTCCAGTTCGACGGCTTTGGACCAAAACCACTTCCTGTAAGTTGCCGAGATGTGAATCAAGAACTCGCCTGATTCTTTGTCATTGCACATAATATCGATGGCAATCCAGTACGGCCGTCGATCCATCCAGATAAACCAGCCCCAGTCTTCCTGGTTGGTTTGAATATCGTCATGTCTCCGCCTGAGGATCGGCAACAGCCTGTCTCGAATCACGTCACCGCCCCAACAGCAATCGTTGATGTAAATCCCGCGATCCGGTATCGCGGCTTTTGCCGCAAAAGTGATTTCGTATGCCATGCAGTTGTGCTTTCAATGCAGAAGCAAAAAACGCCGCCTCTTTCGGGCGGCGTTTTCGTGAATCGCAGCTTCGCTTACTGCGAAAGCAGTTTGACCCCGTGCGGCACCAGGTTCGGCGCCACGTAGGCATAAAACATCACAATCAGCCCCACAATTGCGCCCAGCGCAATCGAGTGCCAGACCACGAAGCGGAAGATCATACCTTCGTTGCCTACCTGGTTCGTTGCCGCGGTGGCCACGCAGATTGACTGCGCATCCACCATCTTGCCCATCACGCCGCCGGCGCTGTTCGCCGCCGTCATCAGGACCGGATCGAGCTTCAACTGTCCCGCCGTGATCTTCTGCAAGCTGCCGAAGAGAGCGTTAGACGAGGTATCGCTGCCCGTCAACGCCACGCCCAGCCACCCCAGGAAGGTCCCAAAGAACGGGAAGAACCATCCCGTGTGGGTAAACGCCAGTCCCAAGACGGCGTCAGTCCCCGAGTATCGTGTGGTGAAGCCGAGGCCCAGCATGCATGAAATTGCCACCACCGCCCAACGCATTCGGAATAGCGTGTGTCCGAAGATCTTGATGAGCTTCACCGGGCTCACACCGCGGATCAGCCCGCCTATGATCGCCGCCAGGAAGCATCCCGTTCCAGTCGCCGACAGCCAGATGAACTGGAAGCGCGCGCCTTCGGGCGTAGGCTTTGCCACTACGGGAGCGTCGCGGGAGATCTTGCCGTGGAGTGGCGTATCCCAGCCATTTTTCGCCTTGCCCTTGGCATCCAGGTCGTTCCAGCCGGGCGTAGTATGCGTGTTCATCCACGTCTTCACCGGCTTATAGCCCCACAGGAACACGAATACGGACAGGATCAGGAACGGCATCCACGCCTGGAAAGTGCGGCCTGCGGAGTGGGTGTGGGTCTCAACGCCTGAACCACCGGAAACACCGGGTAGTCCGCCGGCTGTTGCCATGGCGGCTTTGTCTTCTTCAAACCGCCATATCTTCTTGGGCTTCCAGAACAGCAGGAACACCACTGTGCAGAGCAGTGAGAACAGACCGGCGGTAATGTCCACCAGGTTGCTGTCCATGTGGTTGGCCCAGAAGTATTGCATTGAGGCGAAGGAGACTCCCACCACGATGATCGCGGGCAGAACTTCAAATGTTTCTTTCCACGGCACCATGGCGCGCACCAGCCAGAACGGCACAATGATCGCAGTGATGGGCAGGATGCGCCCGATCATCGCGTTCATATCGGCTTCCGGCGTGCAGGTGGCGACAACCGCTGACGTAATCACCGCGGGACAGCCGCCCGCCGTAACCGTGGCCAGCATGTGCACCGGAGTGCCGATGGCGCCCCAGGCCACCGGCGCCGTGTTTGCGATCAGGTTGAGCGCTGCGGCATGGAATGGCCTGAAGCCCAGTCCGATCATGAAGGCGCCGGCAATCGCCACCGGCGACCCGAATCCTGCACACCCTTCAATGAATGCGCCGAAGCAGAATGCCACCAGCAGCAGCTGCAGACGTCGGTCGGCGGTAATGCCCGCGACCGAGGATTTCATGATCTCAAAATCGCCCGTGCTGACGGAAATATCATAGAGATATACGGCCGCCACCACGATCCACACAATGTTCAGCAGGCCGGTTGAGACCCCGAAGAGAAAGCTGGAGCCTGCCAGCTTGTACGGCATGGTGAAGACGTAGTGCGCGACCAGTATTGCCGTGATCGCGCCCGCCAGCGCTGACCAGTGCGGTTTAACTCGGAATCCTGCCATCAACGTGAACAGGACAATAATCGGTAGAGCAGCGATCAGCGCCGAAAGCCACCACAGGTGCTGCGGATCGCCTGCTGCGGCAAACGGAAAATAAACTTGCGTCCAAGGTTGCATATCCTCTCCTCAAGTTTTGCCAATTTCCTTGGCCCAAACAGCGTCAGACTGCCCTGTCGCACCTCCGCCTCCGGGCCAGAAGGTCGTGAATAAGAGACGGAAAAGTGCGCGATAACTTTCCGCTCTAAGGCCCATTCTGTCAAGTGTTTTTGTGTGCCTCTCTGGATACGCCCGGGCCGCAAAAATCGGGACTGTCTCCCGGCCAGAACCCGGCCGTTCCCTGCACGCGAGTCGGTTTACCGCGGGCGCCGTGTCGCAAGAACACGCTCCCATCAAGCCGGCGTCGTGACTGCAATCACATGCAATCGCGGCGGCATGCGCTTCAATAGGACCCACACCTGCAACCAGCCCGCGATTTGCTGCGCGATCTCGAGCTTGCCGGTATAGAAATCCGTCACCTATCGAGAACGGCCGATTTGGTAGATCAACTGCTCACACTTTGCCGTCGGCGGTTGTTCAACCAGCAGCTCTGCTATAAGATTCCTAAGCTCAGGTTCGTTGGCGCAGGATAGATAGAAGGAGAGTCTCACCTATGCGCACTGTCCCACGATCCATAGTTGTCGTCCTTTTATTCTTGATAGCTTGCCTCACGGTAGCTTTTGCGGACCAACCCATTCAAACGAACTCCCAGGCCCAGCTCCAGGTGGGAAAAGCTTTGGCCTCGATCCCTCTTGCTTTTGAGCCGAACGTCGGCCAATCTGACCCACCAACCAAATTCATCGTTCACCGGCCCGGCTTGAGCGCCGGGTTTGCTGCCGATTCAGTCACGCTACTTCTCCCGCAGAAGGGCAAAGCCTCCGCGCGCCTCGAAATGCGTTTCCCGCATTCCGCGCAGATCGCCGGCGAGCAGCCGTTGCCGGGCAAGACCAATTATTTCCGCGGCAACAATCCCGCTGCGTGGCACGCGGGCATCTCCAACTTTGGCCGCATCCGTTACACACAGCTCTGGCCCGGCGCCGATCTGGTCTTCTACGGCAACGGCGGGCACATGGAGCACGATTTTGTCCTGGCCCCGGGCGCCGATGCGCGAACGATTGTCTTCGAACTGGAAGGGATGCGCTCGCTCGAGAAGACTCCTGAGGGCGACTTGCTGGTCCAGCTTGACGATTCACTCATTACCTTCAAGAAGCCGGTTGCCTATCAGGAAACTAGTTCCGGCCGCCGCGAAGTTGCGGCTGCGTTCAAGCTGAATGGCAACATGGTTAGTTTCGCGCTCGGCCATTATGACCATTCCCGCGCCCTCACTATCGATCCTGTGCTGGTCTTCTCTACTCTGCTCGCCGGCAGCGTTTTCGAGCAGATAAGTTCCATGACGGTGGACGCTGCCGGCAACATTTATGTCACGGGCGACACCGGCTCGGCGGATTTTCCCACCACTGCGGGGTCGGTACACCCAAACTGCAACGCATGCAACGGCGTGGCGGAAGACGCCTTTGTCACCAAGCTGAACCCCACCGGTACCGCGCTGGTTTATTCCACGTTCATCGGCGGCTCCGATTTTGATACCGCGCACTCCATCGTCGTTGACGGCAGCGGCAACGCCATGATCGGCGGCAACTCACTTTCCTCCGACTTCCCTGCCGTCAATCCGATCGGCGCTTTTGTCAACAACAACACCTGGCACATGTTCGTGGCTTCGCTCTCCCCGACCGGTGGCGCCCTGAACTATTCCGGCATTGTGGGCCCGCTGAACCTGCTCGATTCGTTCCCGGCGACTTCCATCCCATCATCGACCCATGTTCCTTTGGCGGTCGACTCCAGCGGTAACGTCTACTCGGCCGTGGATACGATCTACTCCACCTTCCCGACCACTCCGGGCACAATCGCGCCGGTCCCCCCGAATCTCCAGGCTGCAGCTTTGGTCGCCATGAAGATCAGCCCGACAGGATCGCTTGTCTATTCCACGGCCATCCCCGGCCGCGCTGCGCCGGGCCCGCCCGGCAATTTCGGGGCTCCGGGTCCGAATACTTTCTTTCAGTATGAAATCGCGGTGGATGCTTCAGGGAACTCTTACATTGCGGGCCAGGCCAATGACGGCCTGCCCACTACCCTTGGAGTTATCGGACCCGCCTTCGCCTCCGACAGTGGAACCTTCGTCTTCTTTCCCCAGGAAGGTTTTTTGTTGAAACTGAACGCAAGCGGCTCAGCCATCACCTTCGCGACGTACGTTCCCGGCACGTCGCGTGCCACCAAAATGCGGCTGGACGGCTCCGCCAATATCTTCCTGGCCGGCGTGACCAACTCCGCCGCGCTGCCGGTTTCCGCGACTGGTTTTCAGAAGGACCCCGGCTGCGCCGGCTGCCAGGCAGATTACGTGTTGAAGGTGAACAACTCGGGCACATCGGTGCTGGCCGGCACCTATGTTCGCGGCGCGCCGCGGAACACCACCGATGGATCCAACCTTTTCGATATTGCTCTGGATCCCGGCGGGAACGTCTTTGTCAGCGGCTCAGACCCTGAGGCTCTCAACTTCCCCATGAAAAACCCGCTGGAGCAGCTTCGCGGCAGCTTCATCGTGGAACTGAGCAGCGATCTCTCTACGCTGCTCCTCTCCTCCGGCGGGCCGGAGGCATTCATCGCCGCTCCAACCGCGGGCAAGCTGATTTTGGCCAGCAACGCCGGCTATCCCCCGACGCCCGGCGCTTTTCAGACCACCGTGCCGCCCGCGCGCGGCGACTTGTTTGCCCTTCCCAATGTTTCGGCCATCGATCTCACTGTGGCTGCGCCGGTGCTGTGCCGGTCCGTATTCGGGCTGACTTTTCCGCTCACAAATCCAGGCGCCACGTCGACGCCACAGAGCGCCACGCTGACCAACTGTGGCAATGGGGACCTGCACATCAGCAGCGTGGTCTCTGACAATCCCAACTTCAACGTGACAACCACATGCCCGCTGGCGCCTTCTCCGGTTACGCCGGGCAGTTCGTGCACCGTAAGCGCAACCTACTCGCCGGTGAATTTTCGCAGCGGGAACATCGTAATTACTGACGATGCGCTGCGCTCGCCGCATGACATCGGCCTGTCCGGCAGCGCCAACTCGCCCTTTGCCTTCTTCAGCCCTTCATCGTTGGCATTTCTGGAAACGCCAGTCACTACCTCCGAGTCGCTCAGTCTCTCAATTGGAAATACCGGCCCTGTCAACCTGACCATCACCGGCCTCTCCACCACGGGCGACTATTCTGTGAGCCAGAACTGCGTCGGTCATATTGTGCCGCCGCCGACTCCCAGCGTCTTCGGCCCCATCCTGAATTTCTGCACCGCCTCAGTCACGTTCTCCCCGACCAACACCGGCACGCGGCTGGGGTCCGTCATCGTGAATGACACCGCGCTCGATACCCCGCAAACCGTCCAACTCTCCGGTCTCGGACTCGCGGCATGGCCCACTCCTGCAATCTCCGGCGGCGGTTCCGTGCAGGTCAGCGGCGCCGGCGCCAATGTCAATCTAAGTACCGGCGGCCCGGAAACGCTTGCTGTGACCGGCGGCGGCTTCAGCCGCGTAACCACCGTCACGCTCGACGGCATCCTCTTTGACAACAACGTCCGCCAGATGTCGATGGTCAACTCGCAGCTGATCAACCTGAATCTCTTTGACACGGATTTCGGCGATACGGGCGAAGTTCCGGTCGTAGCCACGTCGCCGGGGCCCGGCGGCGGGACATCGGGCTCCGTGGTGACCATCACCTCTCCCATTAAGTTTTATGACCCCACTGACCGGTTGAACAAGCTGATGCCGGCGGGCACCATCGCCGTAGGTCCCAAATCCAGCTTGATTTACGACTCTTTCTTTACTTCGAACTTCGTCTCGTTCACGTCGCCCAATATCCCGGTTCCCAGCGTTGGCGTGCTCGATCCCGACCGGGAAATCCTGCTCAGCGGGCTCATCTCGTTCCCCGACCAGTCAACGGCAATCGCTCTCTCAGACGATGAAACCTTCATGTACGCCGCACTGCCCGGCACCCAAACCGTCGCTCAGGTTGCCTTACCCGGCGGAGCAATCAATTTCCGCGCGGCCCTGGGCAAAGATCCGGCGCTCGGCAATTACAACGCCGTCTTCATTACGGTCATGCCCGGGCACCCGCACACCTGGGTGGCTTCGCTGCAGCCCGCCAATGACACCAAGCCCATCGCCCTCAAAGTCTTCGATGACGGCGTCGCCCGCACCAACACCGTGGAGCAGGGCAATGCGAGCGCGATCTTCCCCGGCAAGCTGCTATTCGTCGGCGCCGATATCAGCACCGTATACTCCATTGACTCCACTTCGTTATATCGCTTCACCATCGACGCGAACGGAGTCACGCTCAAAGACAAGACCGCCGGCCTGGGCGCTGAAGACTTTGCTACGGATGGCTCTTTGATCTACCTCTCTAACGGGAAGATCATCGATCCCGCCACGCTGGCCAACAAAGGCACTTTTGCGCTCGCTGTGGGGCTGCCAATGCATGCCGTGGCAGTCGACCGGGTAACGCACCGCGCCATCTTTGCCGGCGATGCTACTTCGCCCCAGGGCCTGGCGAGCCTGGTCCAGGCATTTGACACTGTAACGCTGGCCGCCAAGGGCTCCTTCATCATGCCCAGGCAATCTTTCGTCACCTCGATGCAACGCTGGGGCGCCAATGGACTCGTCTTCGGCGGCAGTGAACTTACCGTCACACGCAGCAGCCTTACCGGGACATCGGGCGCGGTTGCGCCCTTCCATATCGGCGCCAACTTCAGCCAGGCCCCGGTTCCAACCGCGCAAATCTCCTCCGGCTCGTCCGCTGTCTTCAATCTGGGCATCGTCTCCACCAACGGCTTCAACGGTCCGGTCACGCTCTCCTGCTCCAATCTCCCGCAGTTTGCCTCGTGCACCTTCTCGCAAAACCCGGTGACGCCGGCCACCGGCAATCTCTCCACCGGCCAATTCACCGTTACGGTGAACACGCACCAGACGTCCACGGCCAGCGCAGCGCCGCCGCGTTCCTATATGAAGTCCGGGACAGGCTTCGTTCTGTTGACTGCGCTCCTCTCGCTTCCTTTTGCGCTGGCGATCGCCAACCGCCGCTATCGCGGAAAGCTTCTGACGCTCTGCCTGTTGATCGGTATCATCGGCTGCGGCGGCGGAGGCGGCTCTGGCGGTGGTCCAACTCCGACTCCTCCCATCACGCCTACACCGACGCCGTCAGGCCAGAACACGCCCATCGGCATCTATGACGTGATCCTCACAGGCGCCAGCTCAGCCGGCAAGCGCCAGGTGGTGTTACAGGTGATTGTGCTGGGATAAAGAAACCGCTTCACCACAAAGGACACGAAGAAACACGAAGAAGTTCGTAATCGGGTAAGTTGGGATTTGAAAAACGCTGCGACTCAACTACGTACCAGCGGATCTTCCTTTGTGTCTCTTTGTGTCCTTTGTGGTTAAGTTTTCTACCCTTTCACCGCGCCCACGGTGAACCCGGCAATGAAGCGGTCAAGGAATAGATTGTAGATAAACGCGATGGGAACGCTGGCAATCAGGCACGCTGCCATCAGCGATCCCCAGAAATACACGTCGCCGCGCACCAGGAAGATAGGGATACCCACGCCCACCATCTGCTGCGACTCCGGCGAGATGAACGTCAGCGCGTAGACGTATTCCTGCGTCACCAGCGTGAAGGTGAAGATCACAACGGTCAAAATTCCCGACAATGAAATCGGTACCACCATCTTGATGAACGCACCGAAGCGGGACAGCCCATCCACCATGGCTGCGTCTTCCAGCTCTCGAGGAATGGATTTGAAAAATCCCATCAGCAGCCAGATGGAAAACGGCACGGTCACGCTGGGATAGACCAGCACCAGCGACCAGATGGTGTCCTGCAATCCAAGTTCCGCCACTACCCGCGAGAGCGGAATAAACAGCAGCGTGGGTGGTACCAGGTAGGTCAGAAAGATTCCGATGCCCAGACGCTCGCCCCATTTTCCGGTGAGCCGCGCCAGCGCATACGCTGCAGGGACGGCCAGCAACAGCGTGATCATCACCACGATCCCGCCAACAATCGCCGTGTTCGCCAGCCACGTCAGGAAACGTGTCTGGTTGAACAACAGGCGCAGGTTATCCATCGTGGCGGGCAGATTGAAGATGAACGGGTTGTTCTCCATCCCGTAAAGGTCGATGTTCTGCTTGAAGGTGGCAATCACCATCCAATAGAACGGAAACGCCAGCAGGACGGTGAAGACCGTCAGCACCAGCATCTTCACTGTGGTCGGCCAGGGATTCAGGTTGTCAAAGGCGCGCCTCACCCCTCCCGATTGCAGATACCACGCCAGTGCCGCCGAGATGGCAATCTGCACCACAAGCGCGATCGCCAGTTTGTAATGGGATGTGCGCAGCGCGTACAGAAACAGCGCCGCCAGACAGCCAATCACGTCGGAAATGAAGAGAAAGAAAAGGAACACCCGGGAGCCGTTATGGAGCTTCCACAAGCCCCACGCCAGCAGGCCCATTACAAACGCTGCCAGCAGCCGGAACACGCCTGTGAGTCCGCTCACGTGGTGCATCAGCGTTTGCGCCACCAGCCAGAGCGCTGCCACAAGCAGAAGACCGCTCAGTACCGTGATCCCCACTGGCCGTGGCGGCTTCGGAATGGTCACCGTTTGCGTTGCGCTCGCCATTACACCACCTCCGCGCGAT
Organism: Candidatus Angelobacter sp.; assembly: GCA_035717005.1. Classification (GTDB taxonomy): domain Bacteria; phylum Acidobacteriota; class Terriglobia; order Terriglobales; family Acidobacteriaceae; genus Angelobacter. The sequence goes on along the minus strand of DASTJB010000217.1, from coordinate 5,405 downwards.
GCGCCACGCGCAGCATCAGGTAGGCAATCGCCACCAGCACCGGCACAAGAAAGACTGAGATGGCCGCGCCCGCTGCCAGATCACTGCCCTGAATGCCCTGCGTAAACGCCAGGTTGGGCAGCGTCTGCGTGGAATCGTACGGTCCGCCGTTGGTAAGAAGATTCACTACTGCCAGATCGGTGAAGGTGAAAATCGTGCCAAACAGGATGGCCACGCCGAGAATCGGCGTCATAATCGGCAAATTGATCTGAAACAGCGTGCGCCAGAAGCCCGCGCCGTCGATCGCGGCCGCTTCCGGAATCTCTTTCGGTATCGCGCTTCGTCCGGCCAGCAGAATGACCGTCGAGAACGGAATCAGCCGCCAGCAGTGCACCAGGATGACGGAGGTGATGGCCAGCCCTTCCTGCCCCAGCCACATCGGCGGCGAGTACTTGTTCACGAAACCCAGCCACACCAGCACCCAGGTGATCACGCTGTAAATCGAGTCGAGGATCCACTTCCAGCCGATCGTTCCCAGCGAGACCGGCGCCACCCACGGCAGCAGGATCAGGAAACGTACCAGCCCACGGCCGCGGAACGGCTTCTCCAGCGCGATAGAGAGGATATTGGCGCAGACGATTACGATGATCTGCGCCGCGACAGTAAAAATGATGGAATTTTTGAGCGCCGCCTTGAAGCTGGGGCTTTGCATGATGCTGCGGAAATTTTCCAGGCCAACAAAGTGCAACGTCCCGCCGCCGATGCGCGCATCGCTGAAGGCATAAAAGATCGCCAGGCAGAACGGCGCGCCGATCAGCAGCACTATGTAGAGCAGCGCCGGGCTGAACATGGCAAATCCCAGCAACGGGCTCTGTGCCGCACCAACCGATTTGAGCTTTCCCCTGCCTGCCGCAGCTACTGCCATGTGACCGCCCTCGCTGCAACCTTCTTCTCCGTGGTGCGGTCGAAAAACTTCAGCTGGCGCGCCGGCACGGCAAAATCATAGGTCACACCGACCTCAAAACTGTGCCCCAGCAGCAAGCGGGCGATCAATTTCTTCCCATCCGCCCTGCCGCCCACCACCACGCCGGCCAGGATAAACTCCGCGCCCAGATATTCGACATTTTCCAGCTTGAACTTGAATGTGATCTTTTCGGTCTCGCGAATGTCATCCGACAGCCGGAAGTGCTCCGGCCGGAAGCCGACAATCACGCCGTCATTTTCGATCAGGTTCATGGGCGGGGAACCCAGGAAAGTGGCGACAAAGGTGTCCGCCGGATCGTCATAAACGTCCTTCGGCGTGCCCAACTGCCGCACCACGCCCTTGTTGAGCACCATGACGCGGTCGCCCATGGCCATGGCTTCCACCTGATCGTGGGTGACGTAGATGGTAGTCGTGCCTACGCGGCGATGAAACCTCTCCAGTTCTTCGCGCGCGGAGAGGCGAAGCTTCGCGTCCAGGTTGGAAAGTGGTTCGTCCAGCAGGAAGACCGAAGGCTCGCGTACGATCGCACGCGCCAGGGCCACGCGCTGGCGCTCGCCGCCGGAGAGTTCGCGCGGCTTGCGCTGCAGCAGCCCGCCGATGCCCAGCAGGGATGCCGCCCACTCCACTTTCTCTTTATGCAGGTTTTTGGGAACATTTTGCGCTTTCAGCGGGAAAGCAATGTTCTTGTAAACGGTTAAATGCGGATAGAGCGCGTAACTCTGGAAGACCATGGCGATACGACGCTGGCGCGGCGTGAGGTCGTTCACCACTTTACCGCCGATGAGAATTTCGCCGGCCGTGGGTGTTTCCAGGCCGGCGATCATCCGCAGGAGAGTCGTTTTCCCGGAGCCCGAAGGCCCCAGGAAAACCAGAAACTCGCCTTCGCGCGTCTCCAGATCTACTTCGTTGACTGCTCCGAGCTCTCCTTCTTTGAATACCTTGGTCAGTTTCCGGGTTTCTACGACGGCCATTCAGTCCTCAGTTTACTTGAATCTCTCGAAGATGCGCTTGTACTCGGCTTCAGCGGTCTTGGCCGCATCCTCCGCAGTCGCTTTGCCCTGCGCCACCGTGGCGAACATGGTGGGGATTACCCAGCTCTTGAACGCCTGGTCGATGGAGGCGGTGCAGTATCCGGGATAGCCGACGTTGGTCGCCCAGTCGAGCACGTCCCCCAGAACAGCATACTTGGTCGGCGGCGTAGCGCGAGGATCATTGGCGATTTCCTTCGCAAGGTTGGGCACAGTGCTCTTGAAACACGGGAAATTATAGAACTGGCCCGCAACGAAGCCGTCGTGGAACGCGTCAATGTAGTCGATCAGGAATTGCTGTGCGCCTTCCTTGTTCTCGGCAAAGTCCCAGATCACGTAGCAGTTCATCACGTGCTCGGCGGCGATCCGGCGCACCGGCCCTTTAAGCGCCTTGCTGATCATGATGTTCTTGTCGATCGGCTGGTGCTCGCGCTCTGCCTGCCGCGTGATCGAGATGGCATTGGCAACGTAGGAAACCTTGCCCGCCAGCATGGCCTGGTTATTCGAAGGCGGCGTCCAGGTAAAGACCTCCGGCGTCTCAGACTCTTCGTACAGCGCCTTCATGTACTTGAGGGCCTCAATCGTGTTCTTGGAATTGATGGTGATGTTGCCGGCTTCGTCCTGCTCCGCGCCGCCAAACGACCACAGCAGCGCGCGCATCGCCATGCTGGTATCGAGCTCCTGCGAGAGTCCGATTCCGCAGGGATTGCCGAACTTGTCTTTAATCGCCTTGGCGCCTTTGCGCAGGTCGTCATATGTGTCCGGTCCGTTCGGGAACCCTACCTGCTCCCACAGGTCCTTGCGCCAGTTGCCCGGATCAGGAGCGAACGAATCGGAGAAGGCGTAGTACTTCTTTGTCTTCGGATTGAAGGTGGACTTGTGGGCCAAATCGATCTTCTTGCCGTGCTTCTTCTCCACTTCCTGATAGACATGCGTCATGTCCAGGACCTGGTTTTCATATGCCGCCGGAGGCGAGAGGAACATAAACAGGTCATGCCCCTTCTTGGCCTGCGCTTCCGATGCGGCGCGCGTGTTCAGATCTACCAGATTGATATTGTCGACTGTTACCGTGGTGTTGTGCTTCTGGCCCCACTCCACCGCGAACTTCTTGTTGAACCACTCATCGAATGCTGGAACAAAGTGGCTCCATTGCAGGATTTTCAAGGTCTTCTGCTGCGCGGCGGCACGCTCGGGAAACAGAAATGCAGGCCCCAGCGATCCGGCGGCAATCGTGCCGGCGGCGCCGATTTTAAAGAAATCTCTTCGCGATACGCCCTTGCCCTTCTTCTCTTCCTTCATAGCTCCCCTCCTCAGGGTTCCTTAAAGCAAGATTTGTTCTGCTCGATTCGCAACCAACTGCTCGCGCCCGACGGTGCCCTGACTCAAGGCATGCGCATTTAGCGCTCCTCGCCAAAACGCTTCACGTCTTCTGGAACGTCCTTGCTCACAAGCTTTTTTGCGCCCTGCACCATCACCCGGATCTGCTCCACGACATCCGGATTGGCCAGGGTGGTGACGTCGCCGGTGTCCATCTGGTTGGAGATTGCCGCCAGCACGCGCCGCATGATTTTACCGGAACGGGTCTTTGGCATGTCCGGCACCACGTGGACTTTACGCGGCCGGGCAATCTTTCCGATCTGGTGCTCGATGGCTTCACTCACTGACTTCTGTACTCCGGCCGCGTCCGTTACTCCCGGTTTCAGCGAAACGTAGACTTCCGGCACACGGCCTTTTACCTCGTCGACCACCGGGATCACCGCTGCCTCCGCTACTTCATTCACCATCAGGCATGCGGATTCCAGTTCCTTGGTGCCAAGGCGATGTCCGGCCACATTGATTACGTCATCCACGCGGCCCAGGATCCGGAAGTAACCGTCCGGGGCCTGCACGGCGCCGTCGCCGGCAAAGTACGGCCAGTCACGCCAGTCCGTGCTCTTGGGATTTTTGTTGTATTTGCGGTAGTACTGGGCCACAAAGCGGTCGCGATCGCCCCAGATGGTCTGGAACATGCCCGGCCACGGGTTGCGAATGCAGATGTTCCCCGCCTTCCCCGAACCGGCTTTCACCTCTTTGCCTTCTTCATCGAAGATCACCGGGTAGATGCCCGGGACTGCCGGCCCGGCACTGCCAGGCTTCATTGGGTCGATGGCAGGCTTGGTGCTGCACAGGAAACCTCCGGTCTCGGTCTGCCACCACGTATCCACGATCACCGCTTCGCCCTTGCCCACCACTTTGTGATACCACTTCCAGACCTCGGGCTCGATCGGCTCGCCCACGGTGGTCATGTGCTTGAAGTGGTAGTCGTATTTCGCCGGTTCGTCTGGCCCGGCCTTGCGCAACATGCGGATCGCCGTCGGCGAGGTGTGGAAGATATTCACGTCCAGACGCTTGGCCACGCGCCACGGCCGCCCGGCATCGGGATAGTTGGGTACGCCCTCAAAGAGAACGCTGGTCGCAGCCAGCGCCAGTGGCCCATAGACGATATAGGAATGTCCGGTAATCCAGCCGATATCGGCCATGCACCAGTAAACGTCCGTCGTGTGAATGTCCTGAATGTACTTTGAAGTTCCGGCGACGTAAGACAGATAGCCGCCCGTGCCGTGCTGGCACCCCTTGGGCCGGCCCGTGGTGCCGCTGGTATACATCAGGAAGAGCGGCGCCTCGGAGGGCATCGGGACTGGCGGAACGATTTGCGCCGCGTACTTCTTGAGCACGTCCTCGACAAAAAAGTCGCGGCCGTCCTTCATCGGTGTCTTGGAGTGGTATTTTCCCGGCTCGCGCCGCCAGACTAATACCTTCTCGACCGTGTGCTTCTCGTTCTTTGCCGTCGCAATGGCGATATCGGCCTTTTCCTTGTGGTCAGTCATCGTGCCGCTGCGGTAATAGCCATCAATCGTGACCAGGATCTTGCTGGCCGAATCGGCCGCACGCATCCCGCAGGCCTCACCGCTGAAGCCACCGAAGACAACCGAGTGGACTACGCCCAGCCGCGCACACGCCAGCATCGTGATCGGCAGCTCCGGAACCACCGGCATGTGAATGGTGACTCGGTCGCCGGCCTTAAGTCCGCAGAAATCGCGCAGCATGGCCGCCACTTCATTGACGCGATAGTAGAGCTCCTGATACGTAATCGCGACCGGCGGCTCCTGCTCCGGCTCACCCACAAAAATGAATGCGGCTTTGTTGCGATGCTGCTCCAGATGGCGGTCCACGCAGTTAAAGCAGGCGTTGAGCTTTCCGCCCGCAAACCATTTCCAGAAAGGAGCATCGCTGGTATCGAGCGTCGTGTGCCAGTACTGGTCCCAGCTCAGCAAGTCGGCGTATTCACGGAAGCATTCGGGAAAATTCTCTTCGCTGAAACGTTCGTTGACGGCGGGATCGGTAAGATTCGCCTGGCCGGTAAATCTTGCGCT
>DASTJB010000216.1:0-7673 GCA_035717005.1 Candidatus Angelobacter sp. | reverse complement strand
GCGATGAACGCCGCGTGCTCCGTGCGCGGATCGTTCAGCAACCGGCGAAAAGGCTCCAGGCCAATCGTTCCCTTCCCGATGTGCTCATGTCGGTCGCGCTTTGAGCCCCGCGGATCTTTGGCATCATTGCAGTGCCACACCAGCACATTGTTTAAGCCGATCGTCCCGTCAAGCTGACGCATCGTCTGGCGCCATCCGGCTTCAGAAACAATGTCATACCCGGAAACATGGGTGTGGCACGTATCGATGCAGGCGCCCACCGGACAAACCGGCCGCAGGTACTCAAGCAACTGCGCCACCTGGTCGAACGACCCGCCGAGCGAGAACTCCGCACCGGCGGTGTTTTCGATCAGAACTTTCAGGTTCGACTTTTCCAGCGCCAGCCCTTGCGCGGCCTCGGCGATCGAGTGCGCAACCAGCGCCAAACCTTCTTCGCGGCTGCGTCCGCGAAACGATCCCGGATGCAGCACCAGATACTCGGCGCAGACGGCCAGGGCGCGTTCAAGCTCGCCGCGAAACGCCGCCACCGACTTGCGATGAAACTCCGGCGTAGCGCTGGCCAGGTTCACCAGGTAGCTCGAATGGATGGCCACCGGGCCAATCCCATACTTTTCGCGCAGGCCGCGCATGGCGTCGCACTGCGAAGGCGCGAGCGCATATGGCTTCCACTGGCGCGGGCTGGAAGAGAATATCTGAAAAGTATTCGCTCCCAGGCGGTAGGCCCGTTCGGCGGCCATCTCCACTCCGCCGGCGGTCGAAGTGTGTATCCCGATCCGCCTTGGCCCTGGCTTGGGCGGCTCGCCTTCCGACCACAGCAGCACATCCTTCATGCTGAGCCGTTTCGACTTCCGCTCTGCCATTGCCAGGCGGCCACGCTCTGGATCCCCTGCTGACATGCGCTGAATAATTGATTTTAGCATCGGCCATCAGGGTCAGCTTTTGCAGGGAGCTCCTTCTGCGACCTTCTGCCGAAGGCCGCGGCAGAGGGTTGATCGAGCTATATTTCAGTGCGTTTTGGACCTCGTTTGCAACGCTCCCCCTCAACGCAACTCCTTCCTTTTCAATAAGCGATGGGTAGAATTGCACATTCAACAGTGCACCCCTACCCCTCCCCCCTGCTTTTGACCCCATTCGACCCAATCCGACCCCAGATGACCCGATGCTGAAAGCTTCGGCAGAGGGTCGCAGATCCAATCTAAAAACCCAATGCTGTCAAAGATCTCGATTTCCACCACCCCTCGCGCAAGATCCTGAGATCTAGGCAATGCATTATACGCTATTTATTCGCCATCGCGCAATAGAAATCCACGCGGCCACTTGCCGCCTGTAGCGATTGACTAGCTCAACGCATCACAGAGAATGTGATTGACGGACTTCCGCAATGAAATTTGTCCCCGCAGGTGACGTGATCTCTGAACTGGAGAAAACGGCCGCCGATTGTGAAAAGGCTTCCCGGGAGATGCCTGAACCTGAAGCCGCCAAGCTGCGAAACCTCGCCGAGCGTTGCCGCGGCCCGATCATGAGCCTGAAGTACGGCAATTGGACTTCCTGGATTCGCCACCCACCTCAATAATGTGCTAACTCCCGCGTTTTGTTGTGCAAGTAGCTGCTTTTCGTTGCTACCGCAACTCGAACCAAAGTAAACTGAAGGCATTCCTCGGAGGAAAGAGCTCTCATGCTGGTTGTAATGAAGGCGCATGCCACGGAAGAGCAGGTGCGCGCCGTATGTGAACGAATCGAAACCCTCGGTTATCGCGCCCACCCCATCCCTGGCGCGCAGCGCACGGCCATCGGTATTACGGGCAACAAAGGGGCCATGGAGCCGGGCACGCTGGAAGAGATGTCCGGCGTGCAGGAAGTCATTCAGGTCAGCAAGCCGTACAAGCTGGTAAGCCGCGATGCCAAGGAAGAAGACACCGTCGTACGCTTCGCCGGGAGTGATGGAAGCTTTGGCGGGCGCGACCTGGGCATCATCGCCGGTCCCTGTTCCATTGAATCGCGGGAGCAGGCGTTCACCGTTGCAGAGCGGGTGGCCAAGGCCGGTGCCCGGTTCTTCCGCGGTGGAGCTTATAAGCCGCGCACCTCGCCCTACGCCTTTCAAGGGCTGGGTGAAGATGGTCTGAAGATCATGGCGGAGATCCGCGACCGCTTTGGCCTGCGGATCATTACCGAAGCGCTCGACGACGAATCGCTGGAACTGGTGCAGGAGTACGCCGATGTAGTCCAGATCGGCGCGCGCAACATGCAGAATTTCTCGCTGCTCAAGAAGGCCGGACGCCAGCGCAAGCCGGTAATGCTGAAGCGCGGCATGTCGGCGACGCTGGAAGAGTTTCTGATGGCCGCGGAGTACATCCTGAGCGAAGGCAATTACAACGTGATTCTTTGCGAGCGCGGCGTGCGCACCTTTGCTGACCACACGCGCAACACGCTCGACCTGAGCATCGTGCCCGCGGTGCAGCGCCTGAGCCACTTGCCTATCATTGTCGATCCCAGCCACGGTACGGGCAAGCGCAATAAAGTGCTGCCGCTTTCCCGCGCAGCCGTCGCGGTCGGCGCGGACGGATTGATGGTTGAGGTGCACCATGATCCCGACCGTGCGCTTTCTGATGGCATGCAGTCCATCTATCCCGAGCAATTTGACGAGCTGATGCAGGAGATACGGCAGATAGCCGCCGTGTTACACCGCAACGTGCAGGAACCACAAAACAATCCAACAACAGTCCCGGCCGCGGCGAAGGCCGGCAGATAACTTGCGCGCATTTACCTTTCTTCTTGGTTGCTGCCTTGTCCTGCTCGGCGGATGCACCGAAGATACGCCCGAGCCCAGCCCGAACTATCACGAGTACGCCTACGTTTCCGATGGCGCCGGCAACAGCGTGACGGTCATCGATCTGCGCAGCCTGGCCATCAAGGCCACGGTCGCCGTGGGGCACAGCCCCACGGGACTGGCCACCAACCCGAAGAACAACGAAATCTACGCGGTCAACACGGAATCGAACAACGTCAGCGTCATCGATGCCGAGACGAACAAGGTCGTCTACACCATCGGCGTGCATCGCGCACCGTATTTCATCGATGTCTCGGCCGATGGGAAGCGCGCCTACGTGGCCAACTCCGGTTCGGCGAACCTGGCCGTCATCGATCTGGAGCAGCGCAAGGTGGTCAAATACGTGCCGACCGGCAACGGCAGTAATCTGGCGCGCCTCACGCCGGACGGCAAGCTGGTGATCGTGGCGCTGCGCGACGAGAACGCTATTGCCATTGTGGACGTGCCCAGCCTCGCTGTGCGGAACAAGGTCGCGGTCTGCGCCAAGCCGGTAGAGATGGCTTTTGTGCCGGATTCCCGCAAGGTATTCGTCGCGTGCAGCGAATCCAAGCAGGTTGGGGTCGTCGACCTGAGGAGTGACAAGCTGCTGGCGCAGCTGGACGTCGGCAAGACGCCAATTCACCTGGTGGTAAAACCCGACGGTGGCGAAATATTTGTCTGCAATTACGATGGCAGCTCCGTCTCCGAGCTCACCACCAACTCCAACGAGGTCAGCAATACCTTCCCCATCGGCGATCATCCCGTCCGCGCCCTGGTGTCGCCCGACAATTCCCTGCTCTACGTCGCCAATTTCGGCTCCGATTCGGTGGCCGTCTACAGCATCGATAACGGCAAGCGTCTGAGCACCGTGAGCGTTGGCAGCCGCCCTGAGGCCATGGCGTTTTCTCCGAATCAATACATGCTGCTGGTGGTGAATACCGGAAGCAGCGATCTCACCGTGCTCACGCTGGTCGACAACAAAGGCCGTCCGCAACCGGAAACGCCACGGCTGGAAACCATGGTGCCTCTGGGCAAAGGTCCGCGCGCCATCGTAGTCAAGGCGTTTGTAAGCGAGAAGTAAAGGTCCCCTTCGCACCGCGCGGCAATTCTGAAACAGATTTCAGCGGAGCCCCAGCCCGCCATCCACCATGAGCACCTGCCCGGTGATGAAATGCGGCGCCGTGGCAAAGTACATCACCGCGCTGACTACGTCCTGCGGGCTGCCGGCCTGCTTCATCGGCGTTTGCTCCGCCACGCGCTGGAGCAGGTCGGGATAGCGGTCCGCCCCGCCGGCATCAATCATGCCCGGCGCAACGCAGTTGACGGCGATTTCCGGCGCCAGCGCTTTGGCCATCACTTCGGTCAACATATGCAGAGCGGCCTTCGACGAGCAGTAGTGCGCATGCGTGGTCCACGGCTTCTTTGCGCCCAGCGATCCCAGGTTGATAATGCCCCCGCGCTTCTCCCGCAACCACGGAATGCAGTACTTCGAAAACAGGAAAGGAGCGCGCACGTTCACTCCAAAAGCTTCGTCCCACTGCTCGGCCGTGATCTCCTCAAGCTTGGCCGTTTGAAACACGCCGGCGTTATTGATGAGCAGGTCAAGGCCGCCGAAGCGCTGCCGCGTCTCCTCCGCCGCGCGTTGGACGCTCTTTTCATCGCGCAGATCGCATTGCAGCGCAACCGCCTTTGCACCCTGGCGTTGAATTTCAGAAAGAGTCTGTTTCGCTTCGGTGGCGGACCGGTGGTAGGTGAAGGCCACGTTGGCGCGGGCTTTCGCCGCAGCAAGGGCGATCGCTTTGCCCAGCCGGCGGGCCGCGCCGGTAATCAGGATGGTCTTGCCATTGAGATCGGTCACGCCAGCCATTGTAGCGGTTTGCTTTGCCATGAATCTTTTGCGCGCCTGGTTTTATCCAATCGCTTACTATGAGCAGCACACCCTATCTGATATCTTTTCCCGGCGATGACAGCAAACTCTCATCGGCAGTACCGACTGAATCCGAGGCGCTGGACGCCTACTCCCGCGTGGTGACCACCGTCGCCGAAGCGGTAAGTCCCGCCGTCGTGCGCATTCAGGTCGCGAGCGAGCGCGGACACGCCGGCAGTGGTTCGGGATTCATCTTTACCCCTGACGGATTCCTTCTTACCAACAGCCACGTGGTTCACGGTGCGAAGAAGATTACCGTCTGGACGCCCCATTCCGGCGACTTCACCGCGCAACTGGTCGGCGAAGACCCCGATACCGACCTGGCGCTCTTGCGAATCGACGCGCCGGCGTTGCATAACGTCAGGCTTGGCGATTCGCGCAAGATCCGCGTCGGACAGTTGGTAGTCGCGATCGGTAATCCCTACGGCTTCCAATACACGGTGACAGCCGGCGTGGTCAGCGCGCTCGGCCGCAGCCTGCGCTCGCAGTCAGGACGCCTGATTGAAGACGTCATTCAGACCGATGCGGCGCTCAATCCCGGAAACTCCGGCGGGCCGCTGGTGAATTCAGCCGGCGAGGTCATAGGCGTTAACACGGCAACCATTCTCCCCGCTCAGGGGCTTTGCTTTGCCATCTCCATCAACACGGCCCAGTTCATCGCCAGCAAGTTGATCCGTCACGGACAGGTGCGCCGCAGCTACATCGGCGTGCAGGCGCAGACAGCGCCATTAAACCGCACTATCGCGCGCCATTATGAGCTCAAGATCGCCACTGGCGCCCTGGTTCTGGCAGCAGAACCGGGCAGTCCGGCGCAAAAAGCCGGCTTGCAGGAAGGCGATGTCATCGTGAGTCTGGATGGCGAGCCGGTGGAGGGCGTCGACGTACTTCATCGGCTCCTGGACGAACAGCGGATTGGGAAGGCCGGTGCCATGATTGTTTTACGCGGGTCGAGGAGGTTAGAGCTGAAAATCGTGCCTGAGATGCGGCCGAGCTGATTACAAACCGAACAGCTCGCGCAGTCGCTTCGTCTGCGAGCGGCTCACCGGAATTTCGGTCTGCTTGCGATCGTCCATGCGTAGCTGATACGAGCTCTTGAACCAGGGCACCACTTCCTTGATGCGGTTGATGTTCACCACAAATGAGCGGTGCGCCCGCCAGAACATGTCTGGATCAAGCCCTTCCAGCAGCTCTTCCAGCGTCCGGCAGTTCGACTGGCCCTCGATCGTCATTGCCACCACGCTGATGATGCCGTCTTCAATGGACGCGAAACAGACGTCTTTCTGGTCCACCACCAGATGACGCCCCGCAGCGCGCAGCAGCACCTTGGAATTCTGCGGACGCTGCGATTCCAGCATCTTCATCAGGGTGTCGATCTTTTCCGTGCCGGCCGCCGCCGGCCCCTTCACTCTCTTGCGCGCTTTCTCAATTGCCTGGCCAACCCTCTTTTTATCGAATGGTTTAAGTATGTAATCTACCGCATTGACTTCAAATGCTTTAACAGCATATTGGTCGTAGGCCGTGGCAAACACAATCTGCGGCAACTCAATCTTCTTGTCGATGAGTTTTTTGATGACGCCAAAGCCGTCCAGCCCGGGCATGTGGACATCAAGAAACAGCAGGTCAGGCGACCATTCTTTCACCAGGTTCACCGCTTCCACACCGTTGTGACCCTGCGCCACCACGTTGACGTCGTCAACGGACTTGAGCAGATAACTCAGCTCGTCCCGTGCAAGCTGCTCATCGTCGACAATGATCGCGGAAAGGGGCAATGCAAATCTCCGGCTATCAGTATAGAAGGTCGCACACCCCGGGCTCAATGAGAGCGCAACCGCATCGGTGCTTTTAGCTGCTCCGCTCCACGATGAAGTCGGGTATTGAGAGCAGGGCCCGCTTGATATCCGAATCGGCAAAAGAGCAGATCGCGTTACGTGCGGTTTCGGTGTGTTTGGCTGCGGCATCGTAGGCGTAAGCAATCGAGCCGTAGCGGTTCAGGATCTCGAGAATCTGCTCATGCTTTACGCTCACGAAGGCGCGCTCTTCCAGGACCGTCTCCACCAGCTTGCGTTCAGCGCGCGTGCAGTGTTCCAGCGCGTGGATCACGGCCATGGTCGCCTTGCCCTCGCGCAAGTCGCTGGCCACGGGCTTGCCCAGCACTTCTTCTGACGCGGTAAGGTCCAGCACGTCATCCACGATCTGAAATGCCAATCCCAAATGGCGCCCGTACTCGCCCAGCCGCGCCTCCTGCTCTTCACTGCCTCCGCCGATAATCGCCCCCAGCCGCGTGGAAGCCGAAAACAGGCACGCGGTCTTGCGGAAAATCAGATCAAAATGCTCTTCCAGGGAGATGCATTTGCCCAGCTTTTCCATCTGGAGCAATTCTCCCTCCACCATCTGCTGCGTGAGGTCAATGAGCACGTCCAGCACCCTGAAGTTGCGCTGCTGGACTGCAATCTTGAACGCCTGCATGTACAGCCAGTCGCCGGCCAGCACGCACTTGGAATTGCCCCATTGCGTGTTGGCCGCAGGCCGGCCGCGCCGTGTTTTGGCTTCGTCGATGATGTCGTCATGCACCAGCGTGGCCGTGTGGATGATCTCGACCACCGCTCCCAGACGCACGCCGCTCTTTTCATCATGCGGGAAAAGCTTGGCTGAGAGCAGAAGCAGCGCGGGGCGGATGCGCTTGCCGCCGCCGGCGCGCAGGTGCTCGCCGATGTCGGTGATGGCGCGCACCGTCGAGACCGTATCGCGGCCGAACTCGCGCTCGATGGCGGCAAGATCGTCGCGCAACAGCTCAAAAACTTCTTTGGCGGAGGATGTGGCTGGTGAACTCAAGCTGTCCTTTGCGTACCTGATTGTTTCGCGCTAGTCCGCGGCATTTCCCTTTCACCAGATTCTGCTTTTCCGATCACGCGCGATCACAGCGATTCTTCAGCCGCGGTA
>DASTJB010000215.1:0-4090 GCA_035717005.1 Candidatus Angelobacter sp. | reverse complement strand
GCTGAAATCGCAGCGGTCGCAAGGCGCGTCATGCGGCGGATGTGGTCCCGCTCGTTGACCTTTGCGAAATACCACGCGGCCAATGTGACGACGACTGTAAACGCCATCACAATCAGCACTGCAGGGGAGAGTGCGAGGCGCGCAGCTTTCCGAAAACGGCCCATGAATGGAGCCTCCCGTCGGCTACCCCTGGAGTCTCGGCCACTCCAGGATCTCAATGCCTACCGCGCCTTGATTTTTCCCTAATTATACCCGGGTCTATTCCAGGAAACTCTTAACATTGCATTAGAACTTTTAATTTGTGATGATTTTTTCATCAGCGCGGAGTTACTTCGTGTAAGCTTGCTCACAAGCACGGCGCTTGCACAGATTTCGTTCATCCCAGGACCCTGTTGAAAAATCCAGTTCGTTTGCCTTGCAGTGCTGTGTGTTGGCCGCTTCCCGGGCGCGGTCTCCCTTTAGATTCCCGGGGTCTCAGGGGGTGTGGATGGCAGTGCGAGTCTTGATCGCGGACGATCATGAAATGTTCCGCCAGGGATTGCGTGTCCTTCTGGAAGAAGAAGGATTTCAGTTCGTGGCGGAAGCCTGTGACGGCCGCCAGGCAGTCGAGCTTTGCCAGCAGCACCATCCTGAGGTCGCGATTCTTGATGTTGCCATGCCCGTGTTGAACGGAATCTATGCCGCGCGAGAAATCATTAAGTCCAACCCAAGAACCAGAGTCGTGCTGCTCACTCAACACACGGAAGACCAGATGGTTCTGGAGAGCCTGCGCGCCGGTGTTACCGGTTACGTCCTGAAAACCAGGGCCACCAATGAATTGGTGCAGGCCCTGCGCGCCGTTTGCCGCGGCGAGATGTATCTGACCCAGAGCATCTCCCGCACCGTGGTGCAGGCATTCCTGATGAAAGATACCTTACCGGCGAAGCCCTTGAGCGATCGCGAACGCCAGGTGCTGCAACTTGTGGCGGAAGGGAAGACCACGAAAGAGATCGCCTCACTGTTGGGCATTAGCGTGAATACGGCCGAATCGCATCGCACCAACCTGATGGAGAAACTGGATATTCACGACACCGCCGGTCTGGTCAGGTACGCGCTCCGCAACGGGGTGATCCAGTAACACAGCTTTTTAACCATTAGCTGTCGGCCCACACCTTCTGCTCCCGGCGTTCGGCTGCTTAGCCACCTGATTGCGAGTTGCGATCCCGGAGCCAAGTGCTGTTTCGCCACCCAACCCCCCCGGCCCTCCATTCATTTATCCGGCATAAAACACCCGACTCTCCCGGTATCACGGGATGGTGAGAGTGGAGCCTGCGTTTCACACTAAGGTTGTGAATTTGCCGCTTTTCGAAATATTGCGTCGCAGCGCTTCCGAATGCTCTTCCGCTGCAAATCTGGCCGCAAGAAAAGATCCGCGAAATGACGGCATGACGGAGAGACTCTCATGAGAAAAACAGAAACGCTGCACAGCACACCGGCCCGGGCCGCAGGGGCAGCTCCACCGCGCGAGGCCTCACCCAGAAACATTCTCATCACCCTGCTGCTGGTAATGGTGCTGGCGACGTTTGCGGCTGCACAGTTGCCAGTTCCGCCATCTTCGCAGTTCGATATTACGGGCTTCATTCAATCGGCCACGCTGGGCGGGGCGGGAAGCGGCAGTGGAGTCGGAGCCAGGCAAGGTGGCTTCATCACCGTGAATGGCCATGTGATCACCGTGCCCTCAAACACAATCGTGATCCTGCCGGCGAGCGCGTTGACCTGGCAGGAACTCTTCGCTCTGGCGCCGCCACCGTATACCGGCGGAGCCACGGGCATGGCGGCCGCGGACGTTCCCACGCCCCTGACCACCTATGAAGCCCACGTCGTGGGCAATCGCGTGGGCGATACATACATTGCCGGCCTGATCTGGATTTCGCAGCAGGCGCTGAATTCAGGCCAGGGCTTTGTCAACTGCATCAGCTATGCCAATCCGGCAGCGCCGGAAATCTTTGTGGGCGGCCCAATCGGAACTTGCGGGGTGGGAGCGCGCATTCGCATCAACGATCCCGCTGTGGGCAACACCGGCACCGGCCGCTATGGCGTGGCCTTCAGTCCCGATGTTCGCTTCACCGTGGACCAGGACAATCCGACGATTGCGGCCGTCACCGGTTACCCAATGTGCATTCCGCGCTTTGATCCAAACGTTGCCATCGACCCGCTCTGCCCTGTGACACAGCGGCCGTTAGTGGGCGGGCCCGTTGCCTGTGCTGCACCGGCGACAGCGGGCGCCCCCTGCACGAGCTTCACCATGGCGAACCCCGCGGCCGTGCCTCTCGGCGGTCTTTTTGATCCGCGGACGCAAGCACCCTTTATGGTTGGCGACTATGTGACCTATGCAGGAACTCTGGTCCAGGACGCCACGCCGGGCACTCCGACGGTTGGACCCTGGCCCGGTAACGCGAGTACATACATCGCGGCCCACACGATAGTGAGCAACACCGCGATTTATACCGTCGGTGGCACTGATCCTGCGTACGTCTCGATCGAGGTTTCCCTCATGGGCACCGGTGGACTGACAGTAATCGGGGCCAATGAAGTTGCGATTCGCACACGGTTTGAAGGCTTCACCAGCGACGTTGATCCTGGGGTGAGTCCTGGTTCCCCGACAAACACATTTCCTTCACAGCGCCTGATCAACATCTATGGCATCGACTTCGACCCGACGACGGGCGCCGCGACTGACCGTATTTTTGGCCAGATCGGCGTCGATCCCGGTCCTCCAACCGGCGCGGCCAAAGGCCGCTGGCGCTTCCGTCCACCTTGCCTGGTCTTCGGAAGCGTTCCGGCAAAACCAGACAAGGATTGCGTGATGAATCAGTCCGGCACCTTCCTGCCGCCTCCGCGTGAGGTGCGTGCAGTCATCGGCGCATCACGTGACGGAACAAAAGCGGCGTCCTTCATCGCGCCGATTACGCCAGCGTCGCCGACAGCTGCCAATGGAATCGTCTATGGCCAGTACCATGCACCGGTAGCGGAGTACGCGTTCCCAGAGGTGTTGCCCGGACTGGCTCCGATCGTAGAAAACAACTTCAACACCATCCCGTTCCTGGCGCAGGGCGGCTACACCTCGGCGGCAGGCACGCTGGTTGGGATGCTTGATCCCTGGCCGAGTAACGTGGCGCCCGGACCTCCTCCGCCTCCTCCCTGCAGCGTACTACCCACCGCCAGCACCACCGGACCTTACACGGCGGCTGCAGGTGGCACGATCCAGGTGACCGGCAACGCAACGGCTCCTGACCCGATCACGTTCCTCTGGACCGCGACCGGCGGGACTTTCAACAATCCAGCGCTCTCCAACCCGCTGTACACTGCGCCGCTGAACAGCCCACAGGAGACGCTTACATTTACAGCAACGACCTGCGCCGGAAGCGCGAGCGCATCAACAACGGTTGCTATCAATGCTCCCAACGCACCCACGGTCGACGCCGTTGCGCCTCTATCAATGTTCTCCGGTGCGGCCGGCACAATCGTGGTAACCGGGTCTGACGGCAATAACCCGCCGCTGGTGCCTCTGGTCTACACCGTTGTTCAGGCGCCTGCGAACACTCTGCAGGTCCTGACAGTTACCCCGGGACCCAATCCTCCAGGAACGGGAGCTACTATCACCTTCCTGGCGCCTACCTTGCCTGCGACACAGTTGGCGCCCACGGTCGTAACCCTCACCATCACGGCAACAAACAACGCCGGCATCGCTTCGGCGCCGACCACAACCACGGTCACCGTCAATCCGACGCCGGATGCCATCACCCCGAATTCTGCGGAATACCGCGCCAACCAGAAGCGGCTGATTGTCCAAGTGACTGATCCCAATCCAAACGTGACCCTCAGGTTGCAGCCTTACCTGACGACCACGGGTGCAATCTACAACCCTGACCCCGCCGCGGGCGGAGTGGGCAATGTATTTACCAATATCGGAGGTGGTATCTACTCGCTGACCATCAGCGGTGCGCCAGCTCCGGCATGCAACCCGGCGCCGGGAGCATTTGCAATTCCGTGCTCGCTGCGGCCGCTGGACGTGAAGTCGAATATCCTGAACGTGCCGGGCGATAGCGGA
>DASTJB010000214.1:0-5405 GCA_035717005.1 Candidatus Angelobacter sp. | reverse complement strand
GGTGGGGTGGGAGGCCGGGGTTCCCGCCACGCGCGGTTTCGCGTGGTGGGGTGGGAGGCCGACCGCGCGCCGAGTGGCGCTGCATCAGGAGCAGAGAAATTGAAAGTCGAGCAAGACTCGCAAGCGGTTTGGAGCGAAGCGACAAATATAGAGAAGAGGAGAAGAGATGAATCACTTGAAAACACTCTGTCTAGTGGCCCTACTCAGCTTTGCCGCGGGCGCGATGGCGCAAGGCGGTGCGGCGGCGCCCAAGCCTACGGCCCCACCACCCCCGGCTGCGCCGCCAACGATCGGAGCCGTGGTTGATCGTGAGGTGAGCATTCTGGAACGCGAATTCGTCAGCACCGCCGAAGCCATGCCGGAAGACAAATTCAACTTCGCTCCCACCAGCCTCAATATCGCGGGCAGCGATTTCAAGGGCGTGCGCACCTTTGCCGAGCAGGTGAAACATGTGGCGGCGACCAATTACGAATTCTGGGGCGCGATTACCGGGGATAAATCGCCCTTGCCGGCAGATTCCCCCAATGAGAACGGCCCTTCGGCGCTCAAGACGAAAGCCGAGATCGTCAAATATCTGAAGGACTCTTTCGCCCTGGGGCACAAAGCTGCTCAGTCATTAAAGACCGCAGAGGACGCAGTCGGGCTGATACCAAGCCCGTTTGGTCAGGGGCAAAAGATCACCAAGCTTTTCCTGGCGACCTTCGCGGTTCAGCACGCGTTCGATCATTACGGGCAGATGGTCGAGTATCTGCGGATGAATGGAATCATTCCGCCGCCGAGCCGGGGACAGTAGCTTCCCAGGACTCAAGAAATCCAGGCCCCGAGGTTTCCAAGGCGAGGCTCGCTCAAGAACCAGACTGGAAAAACACGGGGCCTCTGACACCTACACGGTTCGTGATTGCAGAATGGGCGTGCCGCCGGGCAAAAGCAAGCGCCAAGGAACGCCGCCCGGGAAAAGCGCGCTACGCCCCGGCTCGTGATATCTTGCTGGGGCACTTAAACACAGGAGATTCCCCCATGAAATGCCTAAGAACGTTGTGCCTGCTTGCGGTGCTGAGCTTTGCGATTGGGGCATTCGCCCAGGGCGGCGCCAAGCCGGCAGCGCCAGCAGCAACGCCTTCGCCGGCTGCGCAAGCGCAGCCCACCCCGCCGCCGATCACCAGTTTTTCCGCGCTGGCCGACCGCCAGGTGAGCCAGTATGAGAAGCTGGTTGTCGATGTGGCCGAGGCAATGCCGGAAGACAAATACAATTTCACGCCGGCATCGCTCAACATTCCCGGTGCGGCCTACAAAGACGTCCGCACCTTTGCAGTCCTGATCAAGCACACGGCGACGGCAAACTATCGCTTCTGGACAACTCTGACCGGAGAGAAGATGCCGGAGAACATCAAGGGGCCGAACGGTCCGGATGAACTCAAGACCAAAGCCGAGATCCTGCAATTCCTGAAAGACTCGTTTGCCGTTGGACATCGCGCTGCGAAGACGATCACGCCGGAGAACGCGCTGGAACAGTTGCCGTTTTTCGGGCGCACGGCGCCGCGCCTGTTGATTGCTTCGGGAGCTGTGATCCATGCTGCCGATGAATACGGGCAGATGGTCGAATACCTGCGTATGAATGGCATTGTTCCGCCGGCCAGCGCGGGCAGATAAGAATCCCTGGGACAGAAGACCCGAGAGAGCACGGAGGCAAGCCTTCGTGCTTTTTTGTGGGATTTGGACTCTTTGAATCATGGAGCGCAGGCGTCCTCGCCCGTGGACCCAGAGATCCTTCAGCGCAGCCGGGGGCGGCTGCGGTCCAATTTATTCTTTGGAATTATCGCGCACGGAACGGCAGATGAAGTTTGCGCGTGACTTCGGGCCAGAACTCGCGGAGAACGTCCCACGCCATATCATTGGCCACGCTGAAGCCGACTCGGGTGGCGGTTGGGCCAAAGCCGCGCGGATTGCCCGGATGATAGAGATTGCTCAGCGCCTTGGTGCTTACCGTGCCGAACCACTCGGAATAGTTGGGCACCGGGCGGCCGGAGTCGCCGCGCGTGATGAAGCGGTGGGCCAGAGCATGTCCCAGGCGCGCCGGGGCCGGACCTTCGCGCATGGCGTAGTAGCGCGGGTCCTGGCGGAAGAGTGAGGGATAGAGATAGATGCCGAAGAAATCGCTGGTGGCATTGTCAGCGACAGCCGCGGCGTAGCGCTTGCTATACCCCGCGGCGCCCTGCTGAAAAGCGCGGTCGTCGTGATCGAATTGGGCAGTGGTGGCGTCCCAGGCTGCGCCAACGTAGTTCAGCGGATCGGCGCTGCTTTCCACAAACATGTGAAATTTATCGGCGCTGGAGAGCGCGCAGGGGCGGAGATCGCTGTGGCGGCGTGAAAGGTGGACCGTGGTGTTCTCAATGCGTTGCGAGAACCGGGCTACGATGCGGCTGAGTGGGCCGTTGTAATCGTCCATATCGAAGACTTCCACCGGGCGGGCGCAGGGCGGTCGCGCCGGGGTGATCAGGCTGGGAGAAACCAGCGCAACCGCCGGAGTCATGGTATCCAGACGCGGCATGGGTTGTGCAGCAGCGAGCGTGCCGGCAACGAGCAAAGCAAATCCCGCGAATTTTCGCAAACAGCTCATGGGTGAACCGGAGATCGAACCCGGGCGGAGGAGACCACTCTATCGAATGGACAGAAGTAGGATGAGATTACCGAGGTCGTGAGCGGGGTTACTTTGGTCCGTGACCCGGGAGCACAACGGTCTGGCGCAAACGTAAGAAAGTATTGGAGTTAATCGTACGCTGAGAGCCAGGGTTTATGGGTCTCAGGCCGCCATTGGCGGGACTACGGGCGGCGGGTGGGTGATCGCGGCATACTCAGCAGGACAAACAGCGCAGCTTAAATGATTTGCTTGACGAAGGCCGCAATCCTGCCGGGAACACCGGGACGTGAACCTGGCTGCGCGCCGCGGCGCGCAAGAACGTGGTAGGCCTGCGCCTGGTCACCCAGAAAAGCGGGCGCGCCGCTCCACAAAAACAGGCGGAAGATGCGGTACAGTTTTTCTCCCCACTGCCGTACGATCTCATCGCGATGAAGGTCGAGCCGCCGCGCCCAGTTGAGTATGGTGAGTGCGTAATCGTGCGACTCGTCCTTCACTTCCAGCACGTTGAAACCGTAAAATAGGGCCTCCTGCACCAGGTCCTGCAGACACATGGGGCTATGCGCGCCCTGCCAGACGTACTTGCGCGAGAACTGTGACATGTCATATTTCTGTTTGCTGGCCGAACCATCCATGTAGATTTTGCCTCCCGGTTTCAGGCAGCTCCATACCCGCTCAAAGAACCTGCGGTACTCGGGCATATGCTCAATGACGCCATAGGTCACAATGGCATCAAACGGCTCCTCCGTTCGATAGTCGAAGAAGTCCTCGAGCAGGACCGTGGCCTGGAAATGGTTGCGCTCGATCAGATCGCGAATATAGTCATATGAATTCTGAAACAGCGTGAGCCCGGTCAGCTTTATTCCGCGCGGGCAAAAATATTCGAAGGTCCCGCCCCAGCCCGCGCCGATATCGAGCAGGCGCATGCCGGGCCGCAGTTCGAGCCCCTGCAGCGTCTTTTCCAGCTTGCGTTCCGCCGCCTGCTCCAGGGCTTCGTCTTCGCGCTGAAACAGGCAATGCGAGTAGAGCCGGTAACGCGTATCGAGAAACTTGAAGAAGAAATCGTTGCCGATGGTGTAGTGGCGGTCGATCACTTTTTTGTGGGAGCGGCTGACCGGCGTAAACAGGCGGTCGGCCAGGAAGCGCAGGCGCGAGGCAAAGTGGGTGCGGTCAAGAAACTGTTTGCGCACTTCCAGGATGGACAGCATGTCGCCTTCAAGATCGAGCTCACCGTTCAAATAGGCCTCGCCCAGGGAAAGCTCGTCCTGAGGGCGTCGCAGCAACTCTTTGCGGTGAACGGTGATGCGGAAGCGAGGCGCACCTTGCCCCAGGGGGACGATCCGGCCACTCGGCAAGGCAAGCTCGCCCGGGACATGAATCTGCTGGAAAAGTTTTTCCAGCCAGCTCGGCTTGCCGGCGCGCGGGACAAGGCTCGGCATTGTCTCTTCGCGACTGTGGGTCCAATGTTTGGTTGGGCTGCTCATGGTGTTGGCTCCCTCCAGATGGAAGCACCCATAAGATTTAGATGAGGCCCGTCGTGGAAAACGTGTGCTGGAATCTTCAAGAGAAGTATAAACCCCCTGGCAAAAACCCCGTCGTCTTCGGATTACGAACGCGGTTGCGGCGCCGGACCGGGCGGAAGGATTTCGGGATCGGCAGCGCGCACCTGGGTGCGCGTGACGAAGAAGACCGCAGTGGTCCAGGTGGGAAAGAGATCGAGCGCGGGGACAAGCTCGGCGGCGAAGGTCGGCAGGAAGGCCCAGTGCCAGCCCAGAATCTTTATCAGCAGCGCAGCGGTAATCAGGTCGAGCGCGGAGTCGGCAGGCGAGATGGCGCCGGGAAAAAAGAGCGGGAAGCCGACGATCTGGATGGCATCAGCCATGAGGGCCACAAACCAGGCTTTGCGATGTTCCGGGGAGCGGAGGGTGCGGAGGAACTGAAACATAAACTGCCTCTGATGAAAGGATAGCAAAGCCACGAACCACAGAGGACACGAAGGAACACAGAGTAAGCGTATGCTTTCTCAAAGAGCCTGGTGTCAATTGTCCTCAGGGACACTGTGTTAGACTGCGCTCAATTCTTATCTTGAGGTTCCCCCGGTGCTGCTGGAGCTGCGGGTTGAAAATTACGCCGTGATCGACAGCCTGGCGGTGGAGTTTGCCCCCGGGCTGAACCTGCTCACGGGCGAAACCGGCGCGGGGAAGTCCATCCTGATCGACGCGCTTTCTCTATTGCTGGGTGACAAGGCGTCCACGGAGATGATCCGCCACGGCGCAGAAAAAGCAGTGGTGAGCGGTGTTTTCGAAGCTGATGAAAAGCAGCTGCGGCGCGTGCTGGAGGAAAACGGGATCGAGCCCGAGGGGACGCAGATCATCGTAAAGCGCGAGGTCGCCGCCGGAAGCAAAGGGCGCGTCTTCGTCAATAATCAGCCCGCAACGGTGGCTCTTTTGCGGGTGCTGGCCCCGGCACTGGCTTCCATTCACGCGCAAAATGAAACCATCTTCGCTTTTGCCTTCGATACGGCGGCGCGATTGGGGCTGCTGGACACATACGCCGCACACGACCTGAGCGAGCTGGCTGCGAAGTATGAGGCGTGGGCTGCGGTGCGCGACCGGCTGGCCGGCTTCGAGCGCGATGAGCAGGACCGGCTGCGCATGGCCGACCTGTGGAGCTTTCAGAAAAAAGAGATCGAAGCGGCGAAGTTGCAGCCGGGCGAAGACCAGAAGCTGGAGACGGAGAAGCGCGTGCTGGCCAACGCGGAGAAGCTGTA
>DASTJB010000213.1:0-4372 GCA_035717005.1 Candidatus Angelobacter sp. | reverse complement strand
TGCGTTTTACAACGGGTGTAAAACATCCGGAGATATGAATCGCTAAATTCTTGACAGCAAGGGTTGGCGGCGGCCGAAAAAACTTACAAATCTCCGTTCTTTCCAACGTGACAGCCGATTCGCTGCCTTATTGCTGGCTGATACAGCTATCGATATTCCTTGCCCCATTACCCGACCACACGTTTCCGTTGTGGTTGGCGACTCCGCCTCCACCTTCTGATACGGTCACGTTGCAATGGATGACTGGCGGGGCGCTGGCCACGCCGATGGGTGAGGTTGCATCCGGAATCGCCTGCGCCCAGGCCAGATCGCCCCCGCCTGAAGAAAATACCTGGTTGTTGCTGATCGTGTTGTTGAACGTCCCATTCAGAATCACGATCCCGCCAACAAAAGAAGGCGCGATCCCGCTGTGCCTCTCTGTTCCTGTGGGTCCGTCGGAATGGTCCACGTTGCCCTGAATCACATTGTCGTGGGCCGGCCCGAACTGGCTCAGCGTAGATGTTCCCGGCAACGGATCGGCCACCATGATTCCCACGAAATCCGCTGTGCTGAATACATTGTCGCTCACCGCGTTGAACGATGAGCCGTCTGTGATCAGCACGTTGTTCGTAAACGGATAGTCTGCCGTGTTGTGGCTGATGGTGTTGTTGTTCGAGTTGAATACCGCGAACGAAACGGTGGTGCAGTTATTTGCCGCATTGTGATCGATCAGCGTGTTGCTGCTCCCGAACAGCCGCACCGCGCCCACGCCCCAGTGGGTGAGGGAAGGATCGAAGGCGATGTAATCCGGCGAATTGTCTTGCCCGTTGGCGCTTAGCTGCCAGCCTCTCACCGTGGTGTTGCGGCTGTTCTCAATGTCGATGCCGCCGACGAAGTTCTTATTGATCGTTCCCGCAGCCGGCCCAACTCCCGCTCCGCCCGGATTCGCACCCGCGCCATCCAGCATCACGAAGCTCGAATTCTCTACCACAATGCCGATCCCTGCGCTCTGGATGGAGGTCTGGTTGCCCTTTACCGCGGCCGAAATCGTGTTCTTTCCCGACGGATTGATGTGACTCAGCACGATGCCGGCGCTGGAGCTGGAGCCGTTTCCGGCGATGGTCAGATTGAGCAGCGTGAAGGATTTCGTCAGGGATGTTCCGTCAATGAACACGGCGGCGTTGCCCGCCCCCAGCGAATTAATCGCCAGCGGGCCGATAATGAACGGATCCGCATTGGTGCCGGAGCCGCTGGCAACGCAGTTGCACGCCTGAAAGTCGGCATCCTTTGTGATCGTAATGGGTCCGTGAGGGCCGCTTGCGCCCATTGCGTCGGAGCAGAGGGAAAGGACTCCAGCTAGGAGCGCTAATGCGCCTGAAATTGCCGACTTCTTCATGGCCGTTCCTCCGTAGATCGCACTGATCAAATGCAGGATAGAGAATTTGAGAAATCTACTCCGAACCACACGGCGGGTCAAAGGAAAATTCTTCGCGCGGCGGTGCAATCAACGATTGTTCCCCGCAAAACGCAACTGCGGCGGAGAACCTCCATTCTCCGCCGCAGTCTCTGCTTGAGGATCTCTACTTCTTAGGTTTCTTCTCCGCCGCTGGAGCCGCCTTCGGCGTCCAGAAGTCCGGGTCAGCGTCAACCCAGGATTTATCCGGATAGCTCATCGTGGGGTTGAACTCAAACAGATGTGACTCGATTGATTCCACTCCCTGCATGTTGAAGTCAGCCACTTTTTTCTGTCCGTCCTCGCCCAGCGCTGTCTTGTAGTCCGCGCCGTGCATCGCGTCGAACTGGTCGTCCTCCGCCAGCGACTTCATGGGAAGAAAGATCAGGTACAGCCCGGTCGACCCGCCCTCAACGAGATGGTAAACGGCAAAATGGTCTTTCAGGCTTGCTTTTTCATGCGCCGCGCGGACCAGTTTTCTTACCTCGACGAAATGATCGTTGTGGCCCGGCTTTACCTGGATCGCCACCAGGCGAAAATAACGCATCGCCCCTATCTGCACGTTGGCGTTGTAGCTGATGTCCGGCATGTAACTGAACACGCCGGTGCGCGACTCCTTTAGAAAATCGCCGTCCTTGGTTGACAGCGCCTCAAGCTGCGCTCTCATCGCGGGGTCTTTGCGTTGCGCCTGATTGTCTTTTTCCCACGCCTCCTCGGATTCGTAGCCGGTTATGTACAGTGCTCGAGTTTCGCCCGTCATCGCTGTCGCCGCCAGATAATGCACCGGCCAGTTTGCCTTGGCAAACGCTTGCGGCCAGCCCGCTTCCCACTTCTCGTGCGCCGGCCCCTGTCCCTGTTTTACGACCTCTCTGCCGATCACCAGAATCTTTGGCGGACCGGCCGGAGCATTCTGTGTCTGCGCTAACGCCGTGCCTGCAAGGCACAAACCTACGATGGACGCAATTGTTCCTCTCCTTCTTCCATTGAGCATACGCAGTTCTCCTTATATTGATGTTAAATCCGCTGATGCCTTGTTCTGCGTTCTGTTTTCTCGGCGGCCCTGGGATCGGACCATTGGAAGATCATCGACTGCTAAGCGGTAATCAACGACCCTGCCCCTGGGCCAGTGAGCACGGAGTCTATGCCCCGCGCCGGCGAATGTCAATAAAGCCACACGTGATTTTCGCTTGATAAAAATAATCTAATCTGACCGGATGCACCGTGCTTTCACGTAAAACCAGCACTTGGTCTTTCAGGTTTACAAGAAACGGTTACCTGCTTGATCTGTCAATCATCTCGCCTCATTGCTTACATCGACGGACGCAAGGAGGGCTGTTCTCCGATGGCCCGCTGCACCGATGACCCTATGACCCTATGTCCCGATGTCCCGATTCACCCGTGCGGTAAGATTCCCCTGGCATGGCAGAAAAAAAGAAACCCTCCCGCCCCCAGCTTCGCCCTATCGGCGTGATTCGCTCATCGATCAAGGACCGCAAAGACGCTCCCATGCAGGGCTCGGAGGGTGCGCCGGACGCATGGCTGGAAGTCCTCCCCTCTGCCGCCGACGGCCTGCATCGTCTTCGCGCCGGCGATGAAATCATCGTCCTCACCTGGCTGCACCAGGCGCGGCGCGAAACCCTGCAGGTCTATCCGCGTTGCGATCCCCGCCGCCGCTTGCATGGCGTATTCGCCACGCGCTCGCCGGATCGGCCCAATCCCATTGGCCTGCATCGCGTCGTCATCCGCAGGATCGTGAAAAACAAGCTTCGCATCGGCCCCATGGAAGCCATTGACGGCACGCCGGTCGTCGACATCAAGCCGGTACTTTGCCCCGGCCAGGACTCCTAGCGCCAATCCGCCATAGCCGATTTCACCGCCGGAGAGGTGTGATGGCCGTCACATCCCTCTGTGAGCAGCGAAATCTAACCTTATTCAGTATCAATGTCCTCGAGGGGCTACCTATGGCGATGGCCTATAACTTTCATATCATTGAGAACTGCCTGAAGTGTGCGTTTCGCG
The DNA here is from genome assembly GCA_035717005.1 of Candidatus Angelobacter sp. Taxonomy (GTDB): domain Bacteria; phylum Acidobacteriota; class Terriglobia; order Terriglobales; family Acidobacteriaceae; genus Angelobacter. The sequence goes on along the minus strand of DASTJB010000213.1, from coordinate 921 downwards.
AGCAGCGTCTGTTCTGTGACCTGCCCAATGACGCCTTGATCAAGCTGCAGAACATCAAGGCGACCTCCGTTTATCCCAAGGGCGCGCTGCTTTGTCTGGAAGGGCAGCCGCCACGCGGCATCTTTGTTCTATGCACCGGCCGGGCCAAGTTGACCACCACCTCGGCCGAAGGAAAGAGCATCATCCTGCGCATCGCGGAGCCGGGCGAGGTCCTGGGCCTCACCGCCGCCGTTTCCAATACGCCCTATGAAGCCACCATTGAGACGCTGGAGCCCAGCCAGGCCAACTTCATATCGCAGCACGACTTTGTGGGCTTCGTGCAGGAGTATCCTGACGTTGGGCTGAAAGTCGCCCGCCAGCTCACCCATAACTGCAAGTGCGCCTATGGCGAGATCCGCTCCATCGGGCTTTCCAATTCAGTGCCGGAAAAGATCGCCAAGCTGGTGTTGCGCTGGGCGGAGCAGCCGTTGCCGCGCAAGAATCCGCAGGAGCTGCCCATCCGCGTGACTCTCACCCAGGAGGAGATTGCCCAGTTCGTCGGCACCTCGCGCGAGACTGTCTCCCGCGTGCTCAGCGAGTTCCGTCGCCGCGGCTGGCTGCGCATCAAGGGCGCAACCTGGACCATCCTCAACAAACATGCGCTGGAGGACCTGGTTACCACGTGATGCTCACAGGCCTGGGTGATACGAATCACAGCAATCTCCGCATAAGTGCTCTATAAAGAGTTCAACGTATGAGCCTAACCATGACTCCGGAAAGCGTCACCACCAACGAGCTTTATTCCATGTTGCCGCCGGCCGTCTGCGAGGCGCTCAGGAAGCATGAGCAGAACCTGGATCTGCCTCAGGGCGCGTCGCTCATCAAGCACGGAGTGCTCCCGGTGGGTCTCGTCATCCTCAATTCAGGGACCGTGCAGATCTC
>DASTJB010000212.1:0-4445 GCA_035717005.1 Candidatus Angelobacter sp. | reverse complement strand
TGGCCCAAATCAGCGCCATCTTCGCGCTCACCCGCAACTGAGCTACATCAGCTTTGAAACTCTGGAGCTGATGACCGGGATTGAACCGGTGACCTCTCCCTTACCAAGGGAGTGCTCTACCAACTGAGCTACATCAGCTCGAAAATCTGGTGCACAGGGGAGGATTCGAACCTCCGTAGCTCCGAAGAGCGGCAGATTTACAGTCTGCTACCATTAACCACTCGGTCACCTGTGCATTGCACCGAGCTTTCTTTCAAGGGCTCCGCAGCAAAGCTGCTCCGCCCTCGCATTGCGTTCGCGCTGAACGGCGCTCACTTCATGCTCACCCGGCTTATTTACGCTGGCTTCTCAACGGGTGCTCTTCTCCGAAGAAAAAAGCAGACAAGGACGCGCGAACATACTTCCGCATCAGACGTCAAAACCGACGTTGGAGGAAAGTGTTCTGGGAATTGCGTTCCGGCAGAAATCTATTATTTGCTTGAGCGCCTGCTATGTCCCGAAATGCGTCCAGCTACGCACTCCGGAAAAACCCGTTTTGCTACCATCTGGAGCTGGCGAAGGGACTTGAACCCCCGACCCTCTGATTACAAATCAGATGCTCTACCAACTGAGCTACGCCAGCAAAGCCAACCCAAGATAATAAGTTAACACAGCCGCCACCGGTCTGCAACAGCAGCCCTTTGAACCGTTTAGCGGCGGAAGCTCTTTTAGCAACCCGCTGCTGATTGTACCCGAGAGGCGTAATTTTCAATCGCTTAGGGTACCTTCCTCTATACTGTCTCTGCTATGCGCTCAAGAAAACTCCTGTTTACCCTGGTCATTGTTCTGGCCGTCGTCGCCATTGCCGCTGCGGTTACGTACCATGTGATCCGCCGGCCCGCCCGGTCCGTCTTCCTCCTTCCTGACGGCAATGTTATGGGCTACGTGAATTTCACGCCATTCCACTTCATGAATATGGACACCCACCCCCTTACGTCGGACCCCGATTACCAGGAATTTGTCACTGAGACCGGCTTCGATCCCCAGCATGACGTGGATAACGTTGCTGTCTCAGCCAATGCCGCCGCCGGGGCAAACCCGGACATTTCCGCCGTCGTCAGCGGCACTTTTAACCAGGAGCGCATTGCCAGCTACATCAAAAAACAGTCAGAAGTGCAAACGGAAAGCTATGGCGGCAAGACGATCTATCTGGCCCCGGAAAAGGACCAGACGCTCCGCTTCTGCCTTCTCGACAACAAAATGGCTGCGGTCACGTTCGGCCCTTCAGCTGATTCCATGCACAGCATCATCGATAAATTCGCCGGGGCGGGCTCGATGCCCCAACTGCTGAAGGACTACTACGATGACGTGCCTTTCGCCAGCGTCGGCTGGGCCATCGTTCGGGTCCCGGAATTCGCCGTTCCGCCTCCTGGACCGGGGGGCATGGATCTCAGCATCCTGAAAAACAGCGTCACCATCGTTTCCGTGCGTTACACCGGTTCAGTCCGCCTTCGCGCGGAGTTCATCACTCAAAATCAGGGCGACGCCACGCGCGTTTTCGCCCAGCTGAACTCTGCTGTGGCCCTGGGCCGGGTGGAAGCAATGGCTGCCGGCAGCCGCGATAAAGATCTCGCAGAGGTAATGAACAACCTGGAAGTGAAGCAGAGCGGGAACCGCGTGATTCTCAGCGTCGTGATTCCGCAGGACGTCATCAAAAAGGCGTCGCAGAAGCGCTAGCCGTGCCGACCTCTGATGCGTAAGACGTCCAATCTCATCGTCTCCGCCCTCATCGTAGTGGCGGCCCTGGCCGTGGGCTTCTTCATTCGCAACCACCTTGCTCCGCCGCCCTTCGCTGCACGTCTGCTTCCTGAGGGCGATTTCATTCTTTACATCGACCTCAAGTCCCTGGACCTTGCCGCTCTCAGCAAGTCCGGCCCGGTGGAGCTTGAGACCGACTACAAAGACTTTGTCGAGCAGACCGGGATTCAAATTGAACGCGATCTTGAAGCGGTTGCCATGTCCCGCCGCGATACGCCGGACCATCGTGACGTGGAATCGTCAGAGATTTTTGTCGGTCATTTCGATGCCGGCCGGCTGAAGACTTACCTGCAAAAAATCGCCCCCGCCGAAGAATATCGCGATCACACCATCTATCTGGCGCTGCATGAAGGCCACTCCGTTCGTGTTTGCGTCCTGGACCCGGCGCGCGTGGCCGTGACTAACATGCAAAGCAGCGATCCCATGCACGGAATCATCGATCGCTCCATCAGCCGGCACGCCGCGGGCCCTTCGCTGCTGAATGCCTTTTACGGCCGTGTCCCGCACGGGAGCGTCGGCTGGGTCATTGCGCGCGTTCCCAATCAGGGTTCGCCGCAATTGCCGGCCGGCTTCAGTCTTCCTCCGGATAGCATCGCCATCGCCTCTCTTCGCTATGACGCCGCGTTGCTGTTCCGGGCGGACATTTCCGCCCAGAGCGAAGCGCAGGCCCGGCAGATTGTGGAAGACGCAAACAATCATCTCGCGCTGGTGCACAGTGTGGCTGAGTCGCTGGGCGCCCAGGGGCAGGACAGGGACCTGAAGGCGGCGTTTGACAGCCTTCGTGTCGAGCAGAAAGAAAATGTGGCGGTCTTCACCGCCACCATTCCGCAATCGCTGATCAGGAAAATCTGGTCTGAAGTCCAGCCGGAGAAGCGCTAGCTTACATCGCTCCTACTGCCACCTGCTGGTTCAGGCTGAAGCGCAGGTACTTGCTGGGGTTGACCGGAGTGTTGAAGATGCGCACTTCATAGTGCAGGTGCGGGCCGGTGCTGCGGCCGCTTTGCCCCACGTATCCTACGGCATCGCCGCGGCGGACATACTGGCCCGGCGTGACCGCAAAGCCTGACATATGGCCATACAGGGTGCTTACGCCGTTGCCGTGGTCGATCATCACCGCACGGCCGTAGCCGTTCATGAAATCGGCAAAGCGCACAATGCCATCAGCCGGGGCGATGATTCTGGTGCCGTACTCGGCGGAGATGTCCACGCCGCGATGGAACGCGCCTTCGCCGCTGAACGGATCAATGCGTTCACCGAACGAGCCGCTGACCCTTCCGATGACCGGCCAAAGCGTTGGCGCAGCCGCCAGACGCATCCAGTCGCGCAGGCTGGTGTCGCGCACTTCGCCCATGCTGATTCCGACCGATGCCGTGCCGTTCATGGCCGAACTGCGCAGCGCGTCGAGCTGCTGCCAGGAGGCGGACGCGGGATCGTCATCCTGAAATGCGGGATCGGGCTTCAGCCCGTAGAGAGTGGAAACTTCGCTGGCCAGCGAACTCAGTGACTGCGCCTGCAACTCGTTGTCCTGCGCAATCTGCTCCAGTTGCTTGTACTGCTTCTGCAGGGCGGTCTGCTCATTGCGAAGATCGTTGAATTTCTGCGTCTTGACCAGCATGCGGGTATAAGACCCGAGGATGCCGGTGAGCGTGAGCATGCCGATCAGCGCCCCGGCCACAAAAACGTATAAATAGTGCATGGGCACAGGAATCTTCAGCAGCTCGCCTTCGGCGTTCCGTGCCACCAGCATGATGTAAAAGCGCTTGCGCAAAGCTCAACAACTCCGCTTAAAAGATTCTCGTTCTTAACTTGTGCTTCAGCACTCTTCGCTGCTGTCCGGCCCGACTGGGGGCCCACTTTGGCCGATCTGCCGATCTAACGTTCGGCTGGCTAAGTTTCACCGTTGACCGCGGATGAATCCGGGGGAGTCGCTGGCGGCCACAGGACTTGTGAAACGTTCGTTAACCTTAACAAGGTGCTTTCCTATGTGTCAATCCCGGAGAGTTCCTGGTACGGGTAACGAAGGTTGACTCCCCGCCGCTCCGGGCGGCACCGCAGGACATGTCCTTTCGTTCACCGGCAATTGTGCTTAGGCTAGGATTATGCCCATGCGAGAGCGTCACCTGATCGAGCGAATCAGAAAAATGGCCGGTCCCCCCGCAAACAAAGCCGTCAGGCGGGGAATCGGCGACGATTGCGCCATCCTGCGCCCTCGCGCCGGCCAGGAAATTCTGGTCACCACTGATTTCTCGATTGAAAACGTCCATTTCCGCCGAGGGTGGCAACCGCCGGATTCGGTGGGCCATCGCTGCCTGGCGCGCGGCCTGAGCGACATCGCCGCCATGGGAGGCACGCCGCTGGCCTGCTTCCTCTCCCTTGGCCTGCCGGAGAAGCTGCCGGAAAAATGGGTTGACGGATTCTTTCGCGGCTTGCAGAGTCTTGCGCGCAGTTTTCACGTTCAGCTGGCTGGCGGCGACCTCTCCGCCGCGCGCCAGATCGTTGCCGATATCGTTGTGCTCGGCGAAGTCCCCGCCGGCCACGCAATTCTCCGCTCCGGCGCGCGCCCCGGCGACCGCATCTACGTCACTGGCGCGCTCGGAGATGCAGCGCTGGTGCTGAAGCAGCTCTTTGCCGGAAAGAAAATCAGGCCC
>DASTJB010000211.1:0-14113 GCA_035717005.1 Candidatus Angelobacter sp. | reverse complement strand
GCTGGCGACGGCGGAGAGCCTTTCGGCGTACATGGGATTCCGGCCGACAAGCGGCCACACGGATGCGAATCGAAACTTGATTTCGAATATTCATGGGCGGGGCGTGCCGGCGGGACCTGCGGCGCGAAGGATTGTTGCGCTGGCCGGGCAGATGATCGAGCGCAAGATCAGCGGGGTGGAGTTGAAGGAGGACCTGCCGGGGCCGAAGTGGCTGGAGGAAATCGGGAGATCCGGTGATCGGGTCATCGGGTGATCGGAACTGCCAGAACCGCCGAAATTGCCGAAGATCGCCGAAATTGCGAAGGAACGTTTTTGTGCACAAAACAAGTGGCTGGAAGCAAGCGGCTGGCCATGATCGCTGTTAAAGCAGCTCGTCGTCATCATTCGGTGTGGTACTGGAAATGCCGAGTTGTGTGACGCGACTTCTGCTGATGAATCCGTGGACGACCTTGAAGACGATGGTCAACCCCAAGGCCCAGAAATAAGCGTTCGCGGTGAGAATTCCTATCACCTCTGCCAGACCTTTGTTCGGGTTGATCATGAACCTGGGATTCACGAGCCCCAGCGGCAAAGAAAAGATGTCAGTTGCTTGCACGGCCTCCTGCCGTGGTGCTCCTAGCAGAAAGGGCAGTGTGCCGATGAATGATCCGTACACTACTGCGAATACGATCAAGCCGAGCCACAATGCCAGAAAGAGACGCAAGGTGCTCTTGTATGAACCGGCTGCTTTGTCCGAGGGCTTCTCAACTGTGAGGCGAAAGAACATGAAGCCAGCCAGCGGGAACACACGATAGACGCAATAAACAAGAATGGGGAGCCAGAGGAGGGCAGCATAGGCTTTGAGACCCAGAAACTGCACGATGGCCACGCTCAGAAGAAAACCCATGACCAAGGCAGCCAAAAAAAACGCCGGTGAAAGCCCAACCCTGGCTGCGCACCGAGGACACTCGAAAGGGATTTGCTTGATTTCCCTCGGATCGAGCGGCGTTTCACACGCGGGACACGATAATCGGGGGCGAGAAGGCATGCAGAATCCAGCGGGAAAAGAGTAACGAATCTAGCGCTGAAAAGACAATCTTGAGTGCGCGATGAATTTACTGTTGCCCCTTAAGAGCGTTCGGAGAAGATAGGGATCCCTCACTTCACTCGGGATGTTAGTTTACTGCACTTTCCCACCGGGCACCGCTTCGAGCTTCGCCTTCACCATTTTGTAAAAAGTCCAGAGATTATCGGCTTCGCCTTCGGTGAGGCGGCGGTGGACTTTCATGGAAGGAAAGAGCTTGTTGCCGGCGACGGTGAGGGTGAGCGTAGCGAACTGCTTGCCGGGGTAGGTATCGATGCTCCAATCGCCACCAAAGCGCCGGCGCACGACCTCGCCCAGGTAGCTGCCCCACATCTTGCACACCTCAGTGAGTTCTTCAGCAGGGGCACCGTTGGGCAGGTCGAGCGCGAGCCGGGCGACGATGGATTCGAGCTCCATGAGCGAGTTTTCACTGTAGTCGAGGGTGGCGTTGAAGTCGCGCGCGATCAGCACGGCCTGTTCGGCGTAGGCGTTGGCCATGGCGGCGACGGAGGAGTGGGTGTCCATGGAGTGAGTCTAGCAGTCTTTTTATTTTCGATTCCTGGATCCAATGCTGACCCAGCCCGCCAGGATGGGGATGGCCTAAGCCAACCTTGGCGGGCTGACTGAGGGCCAGTGGCAGAGATCTCTTGGTTCTCGTAGAGAGCAGCGGAGCAGATCCCTCAGCCCGCGCCGTGGGCAAGCCGCGGCGCGGGTTCGGGATGGCGACTGAGAATGTCAGGTGAAGGCGAGCGTTCCGCGAATGCGGATCAAATGGCGCCAAAGCGGGCCCTTATCGGCGCACGATTTTTGTTGACAAAAAGGCGAATAAAATAGTAAATTAAACTATTTCCCTCTGAGTGAGGGCGGCGCGTTGCCGAACGGTCTTTGAAAACTTAGCGGTCAGCGATTCAGCGGCGCTTGGGAGCCCACGCCGATCTGGGATACCTTGGGATGATCGAAGATAAATCCTTTAGAATCCTAGTTAAAATGGAGGGGGAGGGGTACCCACCGGGGGTGGTCTTGGGATGCCGGCAGTTAAGTCCTTTGGAATCCTAGTTGAGATTATCGGGGTCCGGGAGACGGTTAGATCAGATTACGTTCCTTGACATCGAGGTACTGGTTGACCAGCGTGGTGGTGAGGCGGCTGGGGGCGATTTCCAGGGCCAATGCGCCCTGGTTGCGGACCTTGCCGATGAGGGTTTCGCGGCGGTGGACCATCTCCTGGGCGGCGGCGATTTCATAAAGCTCTTCCACGCTTTCCGGCGTGCGCGATGCCAGCTCGTTCAGGTCAGTCTGGGCGATCACGGTGAAGAGCAGCAGGTGCTTGGAGAGAATGCGCGAGGCGCTTTCGATGACCTCGGGCGTCATGGAGCTGTCGGCGAGGTCGGTGATCCAAATAATGAGTGCGCGTTGGCGTTGGAGCTGGAGCAGGGCGGAGGCGGCGCGGAGATGGTCGGCTTCAGCGATCTCTTCGCGCGCCGAAGCCAGGCCTTCCATCAGCGATCGCATGTGGCTGAGGCCGCGGCCCAGGCCGATGCGCTGCTGCACGTTGCGGCCATAGACCAGCAGGCCGACGCGGTCGCCGGAGTAGAGCGCGATCTGGGCGAGCGAGAGCGCGGCGTTGACGGAAAGATCGAGCTTGCTGAGCTCGCCGACGCGCGCGCGAAGCAGGCGGCCGGCGTCCATGACGATCCAGATGGCCTGGCTGCGCTCGACCTGGAAGAGCTTGGTCACGTGCCTGCCGCGGCGGGCGGTGGCGGTCCAGCAGATGTTGCGGAACTCGTCACCCGGCTGGTACTCACGGAGGCTCTCGAACTCGCGGCCTACGCCGCGCTGGCGGATGAGGCGCCGTTCCAGCTCGATCTGGCGGGCGCGGGAGAGATAGATGTTGTGGCGTTTGGCGTCTTCGAGATCGGGAAAGACGCGGATGGTTTGCTCCAGAGCGACGCGTGCCCAGCGCTCGGCAAAGTGCGAACCGCTGCGGTAGCGCAGATAAGCGGCGCCGAGCTTGACGTCACCGCGCTCCAGCGGACGCACCGTGTACCGCGCCGAAGCGGAGTCACGCGCCGGCGCTTTGATGGTGACCTCAGGCGCCTCAACCCCGGTGCGCGCAAAACCGGCGCGCCCTGCCATCCCAGATTGCGCAAAAGCGGCGCGATCCGGGAGCCCTGGCTCTGGGGGCCCCGGCTGCGGAGCGAGCGATCGCGGCAGGTCATCGAGCACGCTGCATTCGATGGCTACACCGCTTTGGTTGCGCAGCTCAAGCGTGACCTCGGTCGAGTTGCTGAGCGAGGGCGGGTGCGCCCAGGAGCGCTCAATGACGAGACGGTCGGCGCGGGGAAGGCGGGCAAGATCGATGGCCCAGGCGACCACGGCGCATGCGTCCCAGGCGGCCATGACGAGAAGAAAGCGCGCGTCCCAGAACGCGGGAATGGCCCAGAACAGGCCGAGCAGCGTGACGAGAAAGAAGCGCCGGCCAAAGCCGAAGCTCAGGCGCCTGGCACGATGGGCGCGTGCACTGACCGGTTCGGGCGCAAGCAGGCGCTGCTGCATTACTTCGGCACCTCGACGGAGTTGATGATCTCGGTGAGCACGCGGTCGCTGTCCAGCCCTTCGAGTTCAGCTTCGGGCCTCATCATCACACGATGGCGCAGCACGGGAAGCGCGGAGGCCTTTACGTCGTCCGGGATCATGAAGTCGCGGCCTTCCAGGCCGGCAGTGCCCTTGGCGACCATCATGAGGCTGATGGCGGCGCGCGGGCTGGCGCCGAGAGCGAGCGAAGGCCAGCCGCGGGTGCGGCGGATGATCTCGACGATGTAGCGGAAGAGCGCCGGCTCGACTTTTACGCCGCGAATTTCAGCGCGCGCCTGGGCCAGCATTTCCGTGGTGAGCGCGGTGATGTTGGCGGCATCGAGATCATGCGCGTCAAAGCCGTGATGGTGCTGCTCCAGGATGCTGATCTCCTGCTCGGCGGCGGGGTAGGAGACTTTGATCTTGAGCAGAAAGCGGTCAAGCTGGGCTTCAGGAAGAGGATAGGTGCCTTCGAACTCGATGGGGTTTTGCGTGGCAAAGACGGTGAAGAATTGCGAGAGCGGATGGGCGATGCCGTCAATGGTGATCTGGCGCTCTTCCATGGCTTCCAGCACGGCAGCCTGGGTGCGCGGCGGCATGCGGTTGACCTCGTCGGCGAGCAGGAGATCGGTAAACAACGGTCCGCGATGCAGAGAGAAGGTGCTGGTGGAGAGATTGAGCACGTTGCTGCCGATGATGTCGGCGGGCATAAGGTCAGAGGTGCACTGCACGCGGCGGAACTCGAGATCGAAGAGCCGGGCAAAGCTCTTGACGACCAGCGTCTTGGCGATTCCCGGAACGCCTTCGAGCAGCGCGTGGCCGCCGCACAGGATGGTGAGCAGGCATTGGTTGATGAGGTCTTCCTGGCCGACAATAACTTTGGCCAGCTCACTACGTCCGTGCGTGAGCACCTGCGCGACTGTCTGCATGAGTGGTGGTCTCCTGTGTGGCGAGCGGAATGAGTTCGAAATCCTGGGTGCGACGCGCCAGTTGTTGCGCCAGCTCAAGCGCGTGTTTTTCGGAAAGCTCCGGGCTGCGCAGAGCATTTTCAATCTGCTCGAGCAGTTCGTCGAGCCCGCTGTCTTGCCGGGACAGGCGGCCGTTCAGAGCGCGGGCAAGCCCGGAGGCCGGAACATCAGGGCTGATGCCGAGCTGGCGAGTGGCGATGGTGCGAAACCGGGCATAGGGCACCGCCAGCGCCGAGTGTGCCGCGTGCGCGCGATGATAAAGCCGTCCGAGCGTGTGCACAAACTCGAGCGGAGAAAGCCGCGAAGGCTCCGGCAGCGGATGGACCGGCCCGTTGCGGCGCGAGAAAGTGAAGATCAAGGCAATAAAGATCAGCGCGCATTGCAGCACGCCGAAGATCACAGGTTTTTCGAAGAGGTATCCCTTGAAGAAGGAGCTTTGGTAGCCGTGGAAGTACTCATCCCACAGGACCTGAACATCGGCGGGCGAGCCGAGGGAGTTCAGGAGCAGTGCGAGGTTGCCGGACTTGTTGATCCCGGCGTTGGTCAGCGGCGTGGTTGCCGCCCACCAGATCACCTCGCCCTCGCCGACTTTGTAAGAGACGACGATGGGCCGCGCCTCATCAGCGTAATGCACAAGGACAGCCGTGGAAGAATCCTTCCAGTATGCGCCGGGCGACATCTGAATTGGGCCGCCGCGCGTGATCGGGGTAAGAAGTTGCGGCTGGTATTCCTTCCAGCTGGGCGAAGGCAGGGACTCATATTCCGTATCGGCCTGAGGCAGGAAAAACCACGCATAAGGGCCGCTGGCCAGAATTTTTCCGCCGTGGCTCAGGTAGAGCTGCAAGGCACTTTTTTGTTGCGGCGTGGGAAAGCGATACGGGCCGGCCAGCACGAGCACCGTATTGGCGGCTTCCGCGGGAAGGTCCGTTGGCGGCTGTTCCCAGCGCTCGACCTGGTATCCCAGGTCTTCCAGCAGCAGATACGCGGCTTTGGCGCCGCGGCTCTGGGCGGAGTAGGTGCTGGGCACGAAGGACTCTTCATCCTCCTGAGAAAGAAAGGCGAGAATCACGATGACCGGTAACAGGAGCAGCGCCGCCCAGGTCAACAACCGGCGATCACTCTTCTCGATCTTCATCGGCACCCCAGTTGTTCAAGCTGGCCGAGGGTCTCCTCAAAGTCAGCTTGCCGTGCCGTGCCGTAGCCGTACCAGACGAGTTCGAGCTTGCGTGTCAGGGCGGCCAGCACCGGATACTGAGCGGCGCGAGCGCCAACCAGGCGCAGATACTCTCGCGGCGTGCGCGCGCGGTTGGGCTTCCACGCGCCGTGCTCTTCGAGATAGGAAATCCCGGCCCAATACGCCATGTGGATGGCGTTGCGCCAGTCCTGCTGTGCGGCGAGCGAACGCGCGTCCGCCAGCCAGGCGCGCCAGCTTCGGGCAGAAGGAGCGAAGGGAATGACTTCACGCTGCGGCAGCTCCTCCCGCGGACGGCGCAGGCGCCGCAGGGTCCAGATAAGAAGGATGCTCACGGCGGCGCCGACCAGGAGGTAGATGAAGAGCTCGAAAAAATCGAAGCGCGATCCTTTGCCAAAGGAGAGCTTGTTCAGCATGCGCGAAAGCCAGCGATACACCTTCGAAAGAAATGTGTCCTTGGCGGTGGGCCCTTTCACTTTGTTGAACTCGTGCCGGGAAAGAATCTGGTCGAGTTTGGCCCGGGCGGAAGGTAAGTCCGTCGCGGATTGCTCGTAGGCATCGGCGGCCGCGCTGAGCGTTTGAACGTAACTCTGGATTTTGCTGAGCAGCGCCGGGCGCTTTTGCTGCTCGGCACCGGAGAAAGCTGCAAGGTCGTCTTTGAGGTTTTTGTAGTTGACCGTGACATTGCCGGCGCCGGTGGTGACGGTGGTCTGGTCCGGAATTTCGGCTACGGCTTTGCCCGCCTGTTCGGGATGATTGCCGAGCGCAGCAATTTTCGCAGCAATATCGCGCAGTTGCGCGCGGTATTCGGCAACGGAGATGCTTTCCGCCTGTGCCGTTGTGCCGGCGAACGCCCACAGCAGCGCGAACAGAAGAAAGGAGACGATGGCGTTACGGGATTTCATCCGAGGGTTGGCGGCGCGGAGACGGCGATGGATGGCTGCGGAGATGGCTGGCCGACAGCCTCCATCATCACCTGCAGGTCGAAGGCTTCTTTGCGGACGCGCTGGTCATAATAGAGCAGCGCGATGGCGATGGTCACGATGGGACCAGCGAGCGTTTTGCCGAGGAACTCCGCCAGCAGCAGCCAGATGAGCGCGAACCCTCCCAGGTGCGCGGCGGGTTTCGTGAAGATACTGCCGCTGATCCAGGCAGGCAGTTGCAGAACGGTGGTGAGAACCAGGACCATCAGAAAAGTGAGCAGATACACGCCGAAAACACGGAGCAGGCTCTTCCTGATCAAAAATCGGCCGCGGGTGAGAGATTGCCCGACAGGAAGATTTTCCAGAACGCAGGCGGGCACCGCGAGAGCGTAGCGGCAAAGCGCGTAGATGGCCCAGATAACACCGGCCAAAAGTCCCAGGAGAAGCAGGACCAGGAGGGCCAACGTAGTCGACAGCGGCGGCGCGCCTCCTTCGGCAATGGCGCGTATCTGCAGAATGGCCCAGGTGATGGCAAGTCCTTCCACGAGGAGCATCGGCCCCAATGTGATCAGGAGGACGGTGATGATCAGGCGCAGGATCCGCCAGAACATCGGCTTGATCTTCCGGTAGGATTCGGCAATCGTGGCGGGCTTTCCCAGATGCACCATGGAGACGGCGTAAGTGGTAGCGCCGGTGGCCAGCGCGGCTCCGATGGCGTAGACCATGAGTGAAATCAGCATCTGCAAGCCGGCCCGCATGAGGTACTCGGTGAAGATTCTGGAAGCCACCGCCGGATCAACCACGGCTTCCGGAGGCGCAGGCGCGGGGCCGAGAAGCCAGAGCTGGAGCAGAGCAGCGATCAGCGAGAGAGCAGGCGCGATGAGGGCAATGCCGGCGAAAAGAACAAAGTTGTTGCGGTAGAGATGGAACGTCCGATCCAGCACCTGGGAAGTACTCATCGGGCGCAAGGCTAGATCCATAGAAAGACGTTCTCCATCGAGCGGCGAGTGCTGGACAGTAGCATAGAACACAGAAGGAAGAATGGCCAGCGCATCGTCAGAACGCGGTGGTGCCCGGAGGATCGAATGCCGCCGCGGTTTGGCGGGCGGGAGGTTGTGCGATGGAGTCCATCATGAGCTGGAGGTCGAAGGCTTCTTTGCGGATACGCTGATCGTAATAGACCAGCGCAATCGCGATGGTGGCGATCGGGCCGGCGAGTGCTCCGGCAAAAAAGCTGCCAATGCTGCGCAGAAAAACGGCTACGTTCAGTGAGTGCGGGACATACGCCGCGTATAACTGGCTGGGCAGCCAGAGTACGGTGGAGAGCACCAGTCCCAGGACCGCGGTGAGCAGGTAAATCAGGCTGATGCGCCGGAGACTGCTGCGGGCAAGAAAGCGGCTGCGGCGCAGCGCCGCCCGCGCCGGCAGGCCTTCCAGCACACAGGCTGGGATGGCCAGACAGTATTTGGAGTAGAGATAGAGCATCCAGAAGATGCCGCCGAGCGTGGCCAGGCTCACGACAATGACGCCGATGGTCACAGCCGCGGTATTGGAGCTTATGCTGAGAAAGCCGAGGAAGGTATCTATCCCGAACGAAAGCAGCATGGAGGCGCCAAGGGCGAGAAGGCCAACACCCGTTACGCGCAGGTAAATGTTGAGCGCGATCCGCAGTATGCTCCAGAAGCGTGGCAGCGTTTTGCGGTACGCCTCGGCGATGGTGACTTGCTCGCCCAGGTGCAGGCGGGAAACGGCGTATACGGTTGCGCCGCCTGTGATCGCGTGGCCGATGACATAGAACAGAATGAAAGCTCCCAGGTATTCCAGGAAGATGGTCCAGAACATAAATGGATCACGCAGCGCGGCTCCCCGTGGAGGATAGCCCAGGGGAAACGCGGCAAGCCGCAAGACGAAGAGCAGAACCGGCAGCAGCACGCCGATTCCCGCGAGCAAGGGAAAATGGTTGCGATAAACGTGAAACGTCCGGTCCAGCACCTGCGAGGTGCTCATGGGACGCAGGCCTGGCTGCATCAGTTCGGTTCTCCAACAACCGAGGCGAGCATACCATTGATAGACACCGTGCGGCGCTCAGTTGTTTACTCGATGTCGGGGCCGCCGGTCCCTTGCCTGGCAATGCGATGAACCTTTGCGTTCTGATAGGATTACCACCTTCTTTTACGAGGTGACCTGATGAAAAAACTCTTCCTCCTTCTGGCAATCTTAATGGCGGGGCTGGCTGCGGCCCAGCAACAACCCGCCAAAGCGCACGCAGTTACGCGTTACTTGCGCTGCGGTGCGCTGTTTCAGCCGGAGAGCGGCAAGATGCAGCGCAACGTTCTGGTAACGGTGCAAGGGGAGCGCATCACTGAGGTCCGGGAGGGCGGGAGCGCGCCCGCCGGCGCGCAAGCCGTTGATCTTTCCGATCGCACCTGCCTTCCGGGCTTGATCGATACGCACACGCATGTGCTGTTGCAGGGCGACATCACGGCCGCCGATTACGATGAGCAGCTGCTCAAGCAATCCACCGCCTATCGCGCGATTCTGGGGACGCGCTCCGTGCGGCGTGCGCTCGAGTACGGCTTCACCACCATCCGCGATCTGGAAACTGAGGGCGCAGGCTACGCCGACGTCGACCTGAAGAAGGCGATCAACAACGGAGTGGTTCCCGGCCCGCGGATGAAAGTGGCGACTCGCGCCATGGACGTCACCGGCGCGTATCCGCTGCAGGGATATTCCTGGGAAATTTCCGTCCCGCATGGCGTGCAGGTGGTCGACGGGCCTGAAGATGGCCGGAAAGCTGTACGCGAGCAGATCAGCTACGGCGCTGACTGGATCAAGGTCTACTCGGACCGCAGCTATTTCATCCGGCCTGACGGCGTGCTCGATGACATCCCGACGTTCACGCTGGACGAACTGCGTGCGATCGTGGACGAGGCGCACCGGCAGCACCACAAGGTCGCCTCGCACGCCATGGCGCTGAACGGCGTGCATAATTCTGTGGAAGCCGGCGTGGATTCGATCGAGCACGGAAACTACATCGCCGATGCCGACATCAAGACCATGGCGCAAAAAGGAATCTTCTACGTTCCCACCATTTACGTCGGCGAATATGTTGCGCAGGGGCGGGCCGCTGCCGGAGCGAAGGTCTGGCTCGACATGATCAAGATCCATGAGGAAACTTTCCGGCGCGCGCTCAACGGCGGCGTGAAGATTGCTTTTGGAACCGATGCCGGCGGGTTTGACTGGGGCATCAATCCAGCCAAAGAGTTCCCCTACATGGTCAAGTACGGCATGACGCCCGCGCAGGCCATTCGCTCAGCCACCAGCATGGCTGCCGAGCTGCTGGGCATGCAGAATGATGTGGGCAGCATCGCGGCGGGGAAATACGCGGACATTGTCGCGGTGAAAGGAGACCCGCTGGCAGATGTTGGCGTGCTTGAGCAGATTGATTTCGTCATGAAGGGCGGGGAGGTTTACAAATCGCCGCAGCGATAGCGCCAACCCCGGGGCGCAGAATTGAATCTATTCAGGGACGATGCTGCTTTGGGTCATTCTGGGAATCAGCTGGGGTGTCATCCTCTGTGTCGCCATTTGCCTGTTTCGGCTGGCCGGCTATGCAGACAAGAAGATGCGCAACCTCGCGCAGCGTCCCCGCCGAAGGGAAGACCAGGCGGCGTAGCCGCCGCTGACACTCATTCTCAACTCATCGAGAAACCATGAGGCGAACCGTGTGCTTCGTGTGCGCCCCTTACGGCGTGATCAAGATCCATTGCGGCCCGATGACCTGGAAAAACGGGCTGGTCGACAGCGCGGCCAATGTGCCGTCGGAATGGATGGTAAATCCCACGATATTTTTTGTGCCCTGATTGCCGGCGTAAAGGAACGTGCCGCTGGGATCGACTACGACAAACGACGGCTGCGGATTACCGGATGCGGCCACGGGAAAAGGCGATCCCGTCACCTGAGTGAGTGCACCGGAAGAGGTCTTGAAGACAGAAACGGTCTCGCCGGCGGCGTTCGCGCAGAACAGCGTAGCGCCGGCAGAGTCCAGCGTAACGGCGACCGGCCCAAGATCGGTGGAGAAGGGCGACCCGGCTACAGGTGAAAGCGCCCCGCTGCCCTGAATGCTGAAGCTGGCAATTTTGTTGTTGTTGGTATCAGTCGCATAAAGGAATTGACCTTTAGAATCGATCGCCATCCCTGCCATGAATGCGCCTGCGGAAAAAGGCGAGCCGGCGAGCTCAGTGGGCGTGCCGTTCCCGGCAACGGAAAACGCCGAAATTGTTCCTGAAGAGCCATTCGCGACATAAAGTGTGTTGCCATTCGGAGCGATGGACAGGAATTGCGGATGCGGGGCGACCAGGGAGGCGAAGGGAAAAGGAGACCCCGCAATGGGCGTCAGCAAGCCTTTGGCCGTGTCGATGCTGAAGACCGAAATAGTGGCGGGCGCCGCGGTAGCCGGCGGGACCGCGCCCTGATTCAACACGAAAAGGAATGTGCCCGCCGAATTCACAGCCAACGAGAGAGGATTGGAGCACACGGACGAATTCGCGCAGACCGGCGTAGGCGGCAGCGCCGTGCCGACCGGCGTAAGTATGCCGGTGGTGTGGTCCAGGTTAAAGCCGGAAACTGTCCCTGCGGTCTGGTTGGCGACATAGATGAAGTTCTTGGAAGGATGGAGGACCATCGCGACCGGTCGCGGATTGGTAGAAAAAGTCGGGAGAGTGCCGGTCTGAAGTTCGCCGGTCGTTTTTTCGTTCAGCGCATGAATGGAGTTGTCACCCGTGCCCACGACGTAAGCAAAGGCCAGGGTCGGCGCCACGCTGCTGTTGCTGGAGCCGAGGCAGCCAACGAATAAAAGAGTGATGAATAATGTTGTTATTGCAATGAAAGCCTTCATTCGGTGTTTCCTTGTCCTTTGAATTACACGCGCAAACCAACCAGCCTGCGGCAAAGCCTGGCCTGGCAAAATGGCCCGCAAACAGTTACTGGAAATCTGTATTCTAGCAGTACGAACGTTTCAGCCCGCCAGTTTTTGCACCTGCGGAGAGAGTGGACCAGAAATGGTTTACGGGATGCTCTTCATTCGATAAGCTCTTCGCTGCGCGGCAGCCGGCATGAATTCAATCCAGGAATTTTCCGATTTCTCAGCCGAACCTGCGGTCCGCGGCTTTCTCCACGAGCCCGCGCGGCCGAACGGCAACGGCCTGGCGCTCACCCATGGCGCAGGAGCCAATTGCCAATCGAAACTGCTGACCGCATTGGCGGGCGCCTTCACCGATGCAGGTTTTCTGGTCCTGCGCTTCGATCTGCCATTCCGCCAGTCACGCCCGCACGGGCCGCCGTTCCCGGCCATGGCGCCGCGCGATCGCGAGGGCCTGCGCCGGGCGGCCGCGATCCTGCGCGAGAAAGTTTCCGGGAAGGTTTTTCTCGGCGGACATTCTTATGGCGGACGCCAGGCGACGATGGTCGCCGCCGAGCAGCCCGACGTTGCCGCCGGATTGCTGCTGCTCTCCTACCCGCTGCATCCGCCGCGCAAGCCGCTGGAGCTGCGCACGGCGCATTTCCCACAGCTCAGAACTCCGGCGCTCTTCGTGCACGGCAGCCGCGATCCCTTCGGCTCCCAGGAAGAAATGCGCTCGGCGCTGACGCTGATACCCGGCCGAAACGAGCTGCTGGAGATCGAAGGAGCGGGGCATGATTTGGCGGGGAAGAAGGCGGATCCCGAGCTGACGGTGAAGATCGTGCAAGCGTTTCAGGAATTCTTCGGATAGGCCATTAGCAGTTAGCCTTTGGCCATCAGTTCAGCTAAAGCAAACCGCAACATTAATCTTCGTCACAGGACTAAGCTAAGAGCTAACAACTAAGAGCTAACGGCTGCCTTCCTAACATGAATGCGCCGCCGACCTGCCTGACTTCAGCTCCAGCTTGGCCACAGCTTCGGTGTGGACCTCGTCAGGGCCGTCGGCCAGGCGCAGAGTTCGCACATTGGCCCACGCGCCGGCGAGAAAGGTGTCCTGGCAAACGCCGGCGCCGCCGTGCGCCTGTATGGCGCGGTCAAGGACGCGCAGGGTGACATTGGGCGCAACCACTTTGATCATCGCGATCTCCGCCCGGGCCTCTTTGTTGCCGGCCGTGTCCATCATGTAGGCCGCTTTCAGCGTGAGCAGCCGCGCCTGCTCGATCTCCATCCGCGAGAGCGCGATGTCAGCGCGAATGGTGCCCTGTTCCGCCAGCGGTTTGCCGAAAGCCACGCGGGCTTTCACCCGCTCACACATGGTGGCCAGCGCCCGTTCGGCCACGCCGATGCAACGCATGCAATGATGAATGCGTCCGGGACCGAGCCGGCCCTGCGCGATCTCAAATCCCCGGCCTTCGCCCAGCAGCATGTTGGAAACGGGAATGCGCACGTTTTCGAATGTTACTTCGCCATGGCCATGTGGGGCGTGATCATAGCCAAAGACAGTCAGCATGCGCTCGATCTTCACGCCAGGGGCGTCCATCGGAACCAGCACCATGGACTGCTGGAGGTGGCGCTTGGCGTTCGGATCGGTCTTTCCCATGAAGATGGCGATCTTGCAGCGTGGATCTCCCGCGCCCGACGACCACCACTTACGTCCGTTCAAAACGTACTCATTACCTTCACGGCGAATGCTGGCCTGAATGTTGGTGGCGTCAGAAGAAGCCACGGCGGGCTCGGTCATGGCGAAGCAGGAGCGGATCTTGCCTTCCAGCAGCGGCTTGAGCCACTGCGCTTTCTGTTCCGGCGTGCCGTAGCGCGCCAGCACTTCCATGTTGCCGGTATCGGGGGCGGAGCAGTTGAAGACCTCGGGCGCCAGAATGCTGCGGCCCATAATCTCGCACAGCGGCGCATATTCCAGGTTGGAGAGGCCGGCGCCATCATCGCTATCAGGCAGAAACAAGTTCCACAGCCCTGCCGCGCGCGCCTTGGGCTTGAGCTCTTCAATGATGCGCGTCGGCGACCAGCGCTCTTTTTCGATCTCTTTGTAATAGCGCGCTTCGTTGGGATAGATGTGCTCGTCCATGAAGGCGCAGAGGCGTTTTTCCAGGTCTTTGACTTTGGCGCTGTATTCGAAATTCATATTTTCCTGCTTGTTGGCTGTTGGCTGTTGGCTGTTGGCTGTTGGCTGTTGGCTGTTGGCTTTTGGCTCTTGGCTTTTGGCTTGCTCTGGGTGAAGACTCAGAGCCAAGAGCCAACAGCCAAGAGCCAAATACACATTAGCGTAGTCGATTATCATTGATTCATCAAATGAATCAGCCGAATAGTGTAAGATTTGTGCCGTGCATCTGAGCCAGGTCGACCTCAATTTGTTCGTGGTGCTGGAGGCCATCTATCGCGAAGGCAATTTGACGCGCGCCGGCCGCCAGCTCAAGCTCA
>DASTJB010000210.1:0-13883 GCA_035717005.1 Candidatus Angelobacter sp. | reverse complement strand
GAAAATTCCGCTTTGCGTGTCAGATAAACCATCAGAATCAGCTCTTTAGACCGCGCTTACCCCCTTCAGTAGATGAACCGGCAGCCCTCTCGGGTGCAGACGGGCGATACGTTCGTCCCTTCCATGTTACCGCGCCTCGTCTATGAGAATGGAGGTAAGAGCGAAGCAAAAGTGACACATAAAGCGGCAAACCGAAGAAAGCCAATAAATTAGTCGTCCAGGGAAAATGAGCCTTCCAAACCTCTGCCAGATGCTCACCATAGAACCAAATCGCAAGCGCAAGCAGGCCGCTTGCCTCAATCGGCCGATGCGGATACATCACCACACCAGCAATCAAAAACGCAGGGACAGTAAAGAAGAGCATCAGATGGCCGAGCGCCAGCCGCAACGGATTCGAAAACAGGAGTACCAGGTTCTTCGTCCAACCTTCCCGCATGGCGTTGAAACTCCGATACATCCGTGTCCGCACCAGGCCCCCTCCAAAGCGGAACCAGATCCTATGACCTGATACTTTAAAATTTCGAGCTAACTCCACATCTTCCAAGAGCTTCTCTGCTACAAACTGGTGGCCTCCCAACTCTTCATAAACGTCTCTTCGGACCAGGATGTACTGGCCGTTAGCGGCGACGGTTGTGTCCTGCGGATCGTTTACCCTCTCCGGCGGATAGGTCCGCACCAGGTCGGCAAAGATCAGTGGCATGAGGATACGCTCGGCCACGGAGACGACCTCCTGCTCCGGGGAATAAGAAAGCAGGTCAACCCGGCGCTCTTCGGCTTCGCGCACTGCCGCGGCAAGCGAACCGGGAAGATGGAAGGTGTCCGCATCAGTGAAAAGCAGCCACTTTGCCGTGCTGCCGCGGGCGCCGGCGATGAGCGCATTGCACTTCCCCATCACTCCCGGTGGCGGTTCGGGCGCCGATATTACTTCGACCCCAGGAAATGACTCAGCTATCGCGTGCGTGCTGTCGGTAGAGCCGTCGTCAACCACCGTGATGTGGAAATCAATTCCCTGCTGGCCCACCAGCGATCCCAGGCAGCGCCCCAGGCAATCCTCCTCATTTCGCGCGGGAATAATTACGTGGACGGTTACTTCAGGCAGGGCTGCTGTCATCGGAATCGGGTTATTATAAAGGGGTGAAATCCCTTCGACTATTGCTGTTAGCGGTTTTGGGCGCCGGCCTGGCCGTATGCCTGGGCTGTACGGAGCAGCCCAAGCTGCGCATGATCGGCAACGCGGCCCCGGATTTCACCGTCAAGGACTCTGACCACACAGTATCCCTGCATGATTACCGTGGAAAGATTGTGGTGTTGAATTTCTGGTCGGCGCACTGCGCACCTTGTATCGCGGAAATGCCTTCGCTCGTCCAATTGCAGAAGCGCATGGGAGACAAAATCACCGTGGTCGGCGTAGCGGTAGATACCGAGAATGACGAATATCACGCCTTCCTCCGCAAGCACGGCATCGACTTCCTGACAGTGCTCGACTCAGCTAAGAACAGCTACAACCTGTATGGCGCCACAGGCTATCCGGAGACGACGATTATTGATCGCAATGGCATGGTTCGCCGCAAATTTGTCTTCGCGGTGAACTGGACGAGTCCAGAGATTGTGGATTACCTGAACAAACTCTGAAGGAATCGCAGAAATTGCCGTCATCGCGCGGAATCGCCGCGATTGTAAACGACTACCCCATGAGATCACGGCCACGGCCACGGCCACGGCCACGTCGTCGACTCAGGGATTCATTTTCCGCTTTCCGACTTGGGCCCGGGAAGAAACTTTTTCTTGACTTTGGCCACGATGACATAATTCGGGTCCACCATCTCGTTCAGGTGAATCTCGCCCACCTTCGATAGCAGCTCATACGTGTCGAGCTCAGAGAGCCCGTAGTCTTTGTGGATCCAGCTCACCAGTTCAGTGAACGCGATACGCAATGCATCATCGAGCGGGCGGTAGGCGCCCACGGTCATGATGTACTCGTCATTCTCAAAACGCGGCCAGCTGATCTTCTGGCCTTTGATCACGCGCACCTGAACGCGGCCGCGCAGCGGCACTTCAAGCGCGGTGCCGGCAATCTCCCCATCGCCCATGGCAGCATGGCCGTCGCCCAGGAAGAGCATGGCGCCGGAAACGTTGACGGGAAAATAAACGGTGTTGCCGACGCTGGCTTCCGGCGAATCCATATTGCCGCCGAATGCCTCCGGCACAACCGAGCTGCGGGCCTCGCCGCCCGCGGGCGCCACACCGATGCAGCCGAAGAACGGATGCAGCGGAAATTTGACTGTGTAGTTCGAATCCAGCGCCTTGAACGTGGCGGTGTTGGAGGCGCGGTCAATGGGATAAAACCAGATCCGCTCCTTGATCTCGGGATTGAGCATGGGCGTGTAGTTGGTGGAGTTGATGGCTCCGAAGCCAGGTGCAAGGGCGCCAATGCCCTGATCGCTATCGACCTTGATCTCAAGAACCTTTACCGCCAATGTGTCGCCAGGCTCTGCGCCATCGATGAAGAACGGCCCGGTCAAGGGATTGTCTCCGGGAGCCATGCTCAGCGTGTCGCCCGGTTTCTTGATGGCGTTGCCGAAGCAGTCGACCGTGTTGGTCTCCAGAATATTGCCGGACTTCAGGTGTGCAACCGGCGTGTACGACGCAGCGTAGGTGTATTTGAGTTCGCTCGGCTTTACTTCATAGCGAACCACCTTACCCTCTTCAACGTTCTGTGCAATTGCAGCTGCAGAGAATAGCAGCACGGCAAGGAGTGTTTTCATCGGCGGGACCTCGCCGAGGATTATAGATCACGCATCTTTTGCAATCCCTGCCAGAGCTGTGGTAAAAAATCATTTACGCCTATGTGCCTCTCCAACTAAGCAGCGCTTCCCGCTTAGACTGACCGGCGTCCTTCTGCCGGACACGTACGTTCCAGATAACCTGTTGTTCTGCCGCCGATCATCGGCTTTGAGGAATTGATTTTGAGTACCGCTGCTGGCACCTCGGAACCTGCTCAGGGCGCCCGCTGGTTTGCCTTGATCAAGGAAGCTCTGTTGGGCTCCAAACAGGACTTCACTGCGATCTCACTCAATCGCGCCATCTTCCTGCTGGCTGTCCCTATGGTGCTGGAAATGGCCATGGAATCGCTGTTCGGGATCGTCGACATGTTTTTTGTCGCGCACCTGGGCGCAGACTCCACCGCTGCCGTCGGAATCACCGAAGGCATGCTCGTGCTGGTGATGGCGGTGGCGTTCGGGCTGAGCATGGGCGTTACAGCCGTTGTTGCCCGACGCGTGGGCGAGCATGATCGCGACGGCGCAGCCCAGGCTGCGGTGCAATCCATTCTCATCGGGGTGGGATTTGCGCTGCTGATTTTTGCCGTCGCATTTCCCTTTGCGCCCAGTTTCCTGCGCCGGATGGGCGCTGGTCCGGGAATTTTGCGCGCCGGCTCTCTTTACACGCGGATCATGTTGAGCAGCTCGGGGATCATCCTGCTCTTGTTCCTCATCAACGCCGTTTTCCGCGGCGCCGGCGACGCCGCCATTGCCATGCGCGTCCTCTGGCTGGCGAACTTCATCAACTTGTGTCTCGATCCCTGCCTCATCCGCGGCCTGGGGCCGTTCCCCAAGCTTGGCGTGACCGGCGCGGCTGTCTCTACCAGCATTGGGCGGAGTATTGGAATTGCATTCCAGCTCTATATGCTCAGCAAAGGCAGCGCGCACCTGGAGATCTTGCGCAAACACATCCGCGTGAAGCTCAAATTGATGTGGAACATCTTCGAGGTTGCCGGCATCGGCGTCTTGCAGTTGCTGATCGCGACCGCAAGCTGGCTCCTCATGGTCATAATGATCCAGTCCTTCGGCAGCCAGGCTACAGCTGGATACACCGTGGCGATCCGCATCGTGATCTTCTCCACGCTTCCCTCCTGGGGCCTTGGCTCGGCGGCAGCAACACTGGTCGGTCAGAACCTGGGCGCAAGGCAGCCGGACCGCGCTGAGCAGGCCGTATGGCGCGCCAGCTTCTTCAATGCTGTGTTTCTGGCCTTCGTGTCTTCGGCATTCCTGATCTTTGCGCCGCACCTTGTGCGTGTCTTCACCAATGATCCCGAAGTGGTTCGGTACGGCGCCAGCTGCCTCCGCATCATCAGCTGTTGCTATGTCCTGTGGGCTTACGGCGAGGTGATTGTGCAGGCTTTCAACGGCGCAGGTGACACCTGGACGCCGACGTGGATTAATTTCTTCGTCTACTGGATCGTGCAGCTGCCGCTGGCGTTCATCCTGAGTATCAAATTGCGCGTGGGCCCCAATGGCGCTTATTACGCGATCCTGGTGGCTGAGGTCCTGCTCTCAGTGATTTGTATTTATGCCTTCAAGCGAGGCCGGTGGAAGTTGAAGAAGGTATAAGCCCCGCGACCGGAGCTAGCGGCGCCGCAAAAAAACCTGCCTCTGAATCAACGAGGCAGGTTTTTCTCGAGAGCGTTACTGCACCGTCAGGGTGATGACCGAAGAATGAGTTGTTGCTCCTGACGTGGCGCTCACAGTGACGCTGTATGTGCCCGCGGGAGTGCCGGTAATCGTTGGTGGTTTTCCGCCACCACCGCCGCACGAAATGATGCACCCGAACGCAAGCGTACCGAGTAGTCCGCTAACCAACCGTACTGTGCGCTTCCTTCGGCGTGCCGAGCCCAGCAAAACGACTCCAACAAAACCGAAGCTCGCGAGTGCTGCCAGGGTCATGCCGCCCGTGGGCTGCGCAGACGCCACGCTCCGGGCCGTCGTTGAGAGCGTCAGCGTGGTGCTGGCCGTGGTGCCGTTCGGCGTGAGCGAAGGGGGGTTAAACGAACAGCTTGAGGCGGACGGCAGTCCCGAGCACGCGAACGTGACGGTTCCGTTAAAGCCGCCCTGCGGATTGATGGAGATCGTGTACGTTGCTGACTGGCCCGCAGCGATGGTGGCGCTGCCGTTGGGCACGCTCACCTGGTAATCCGGCGGAACGGTTCCCACTGTGACCACCACAGCAGAAGAAATAGCTGCTGCATGGACGGTATCGCCGGCGTATTCGGCCGTAATGGTGTGCGGCCCTACTGCGAGTGTCGAGATCTGGAAGCTCGTAACGCTGGAATCCAAAAAGGCCGATGTGCCAATACTCGCAGTCCCGTCTTTGTAGGTGATCTGGCCAGTAGGTACGCTCAAGCTGCCGGTGGTGGTGAGCGTCGCCGTAAATGTGACATTCGTGCCAGAGACAGGATTGGTCGAGCTGGCGGTGAGACTCAGCGTTGTGGCGGCGAGAACATTCACGGCTACTGCGGTCGACGTGCTGGCGGCGTAGTTGGCGTCGCCGCCGTAAGCAGCCGTAATGCTATGGTTGCCGACCCCAAGCGTTGAGATATGCAGCACTGCGCTGCCCTGCGCATTGACTGACGTCGAGCCCAGAACAGTGACGCCGTCATTGAAAGTTACAGTGCCCGTGGGCGCTGCTGCGCCGGTGCTGTGAGTCACGGTTGCCGTCAGATCAATTGCGGCTCCAAACACTGAGCTGTTGCTGCTGGTAGCTATTCCCGTGGTCGTCGCCGTTGCTCCGGCCGCAGTCACAGTTACCGCCAATGCGCTCGATGTGCTGCTCAGATACAGCGTGTCTCCACCATAGACGGCCGTGATGTTGTGGGGTCCAAGAGCCAGCGCCGTAGTCGCGAACGTCGCTTTGCCCGTACCATCAACCGTTCCCGTCCCCAGGACCGTCGCGCCCTCTTCAAAAGTCACAGTGCCGGTGGGGATATTAATTCCGGTGCCCTGGTTCACCGTGGCGGTGAAAGTTACATTCTGCCCGAGAGTCGGCGTGGTGGCGTCTGCACCGAGCGAGGTTGTATTGGTAAACAGCGACGCGCCAATTTCCCATGCGCCGCGCCCGTGCGTGCCAATCCGTATCTTGTGGCTGCTCTTCTGTATGTTCAGGTCAAAAACTGCAACTCGCGGAAGACCGGTTCCGTATGCCGCCCAGTTTGCGCCACCGTCGATCGAACTGAACACGCCAATATCGGTTCCCGCATATAGATATGCCGGGTTGAAGGGGTCAACGGCAAAGGCGTTCACCGGCACGTCAGGCAGGCCGTTTGCAGCGCTGCTCCAGGTCGCCGTGGGCGGCTCATTTGCCAGATTGGTTGTTTTCCAGACGTGGGCAACCGGCGCTGCCGGGGTGCCATAACCGTCAAACGTGAGATATGCCGTGGATTTATTGTTCGGATCGATCACGGCCCGGGCCACGAACTTGCCCGGCAGTGATGGACCGGTGATGTCGGTCATGGGATTTGCGCCTGCCGTGGTCGCGAATACTTTCCCGTTGGCCAAGCCGACCAGACGGACGTTGTCGTCCTGCGGAGAAACACCGATGGCGCTGACTGGAACAGCGGTGGGGACAGCCGGCGCGAAGACCTGGCTCGCGGCAGTGTTATTTGTTCCCTGGTTAATTGAACGGTAGAGATGGTCCGTGCCGAAATAGACAGTATTCGGCGTGCCCGGCCCAAGCGCGAGCGGCGCGTAGAAGAGCACCGCATCCGCGCAGGTGATGCCGTTGCCATTAACGCCGTTGCACCCCAAAAACGTCCAGCCATTGTCCGTGGCTGTGGCCGGGAGGGTCCGGGCAAACCCAATCAGGCCCCCGCTCGAGTTGAAATAAGTGTGATACATGTTCACGTTGGTCGTGTCCGTGGCGCTCTGGTCAATCGCGGAATAGCCGCCGTCACCGAAGTCCGCGCGAGTCCACGTTCCATCCGGTTTCATGAACTCTGTGCCGTTGTCTTGGGTGCCGCCAATGGTGAAATTGCCGTCTGTGGGATGCAAAGAGAGGCTGACAAATTGGGTGGCGTTAAAACCGGCTGTGTTGATACTTGACCAGGTCGCCCCACTGTCCGCAGAGCGGAAAACTCCGCCGTCATTTCCGGAGTAAATCACGCTGGGGTTGCTGGGCGCGAATGCCAGAGCGTGAAAGTCAGCGTGCAAACTGCCATCGATGCTGCTGAAGCTTGTGCCGCCATTCGTCGACTTCGCCAACACACGGCTGCAGGCGCCATCGGAAGAGCCCCCGATGTAAATAGTGGCGGCCGTGCCGGGGTCGAAGGCAGGAACCATGTCATAGAAACATTGGCCCCCGCAGAAGCCGTTCGCGGCGGTTAGCTGGGCGCTCCAGGTAATTCCGTCTGCCGACGTTCGCAAGGTCCCTTGCGTATTGTTGATGCCGCAGGTGACAGTTTCGTCCTGCGCTATCAGGAAAGTGGTCGCGGCCGGCGCGCCGGAGCGGTTGACCGCTAATTTACCGAATCCCTGGCGCGTGATGGTCTGCGTCCAGGTCGCGGTGTTGGCCCAGGGATCGCCTGCGGTGCTCACGTACAGGCCGCCGTCGTTGGCAGCATTGAGGCCGAAGACCCATACCAGGATCTTGCTGGCATTCCCGGGGTCCATCACCATGTCTGTTACCGTCCGGTTTATGTTCCCCGTTTGGATCGTGACCCGGGAAAAGGTAGGCGGCGTTCCGACAAGCGCGTTGGTAGAGAGGTAAACACCCCTGGTGGGAAGAGTGCCGAAGGCGTCAGCGCTGAGTCCGCTCGCGCCTGAAGCCGTTGAAACCAGAATCTTATTGCTGTCCGCAGGGTTGACTATGATCTTTGTGATTGCGCGGCCGGTGAACACGTCGCCCAGCCCGTCGCTGTTGAAGGGTCCGGATACTGTCGGCGTCGCTGTTGAAGCATTCGTGACTATGTAGAGCCCGACCCCGAAAAAGCTGTCGCCGGAAAGATTGCCTTCACCTGTACCGACAAACAACGTGTTGGGGTTCTGGGGGTCGAGCGCCAGCGCCCCGATGGCGAGTGACTGTGCCGAATCCAGCAGAGCTGTCCAACTCGCTCCACCATCGGTGCTGCGATAAACGCCTCCCTGAGCTGTGCCGACGTAAACCGTCTGGGTCGTTGTCGGGTCCACGACGATTGCGGTCACGCGCCCGCTGACGGGGACCTGAACGGCGGTGGTCTGGCCATTGGGTATCGGCGCAGGTCCAAGAGGGGTCCAGCTGGGCGCGGCCAATTGAATCAAGCCGCTGAATGGATTCAGGGCCTGAGTCGCCAGGCGTAGGAAATTCTCCTGGAGTTCCATCCGCCGGACGGCCAGAGAGCGCGCTCCGGGCGCACGTAGAAGGTCCTCAATGCCGCGACGCATGCGCACATCCTGATCGCGAAGAGAAAGATACTGCTCCTGAGATATGCGATCACGGGCCAATGGCGGAATGTCCGCGCTGTCAGCATCTGCGTCCGAGGCCGCCACAGTGTTCGAGTCCGAAAAGGTGGCTGTTCCACTTGCCGGAGCCACTGGTTTCTGGGCAAAACCATGAATTGAAACGGTCCCTGCCAAAAATAGTGCCAAAGTCATTAGACGGCGCAAATCCATATCACTCCACAGGCCAGCGATCACTGCCGGAATCAGTAGATGTTTTGGGAAAACAGAGTTGCTGGTTGGGAAATCTTGACACTACCGGGATGGCGCGTCAAATGGTAAATGCCTGTGAGCCGACATTGGAATTCTCAAAGCTTGATCCGGCGCAGCCGCAACGCATTCCCGATCACCGAGACTGAACTGAAGCTCATGGCTGCCGCCGCAAATACCGGCTGCAGGAGCAAGCCAGTGAAGGGATAAAGCGCGCCTGCAGCGATGGGGACACCTAACAGGTTGTAGATGAACGCGAAAAAGAGGTTCTGACGTATATTCCGCATGCTGGCCCGGCTCAGGTTTCGTGCACGTACAATGCCGCCCAGGTCTCCCTTTACCAGCGTTATGTCTGCGCTTTCCATGGCTACGTCCGTCCCGGTGGCCATCGCAATGCCCACATTCGCCTGCGCCAGGGCAGGCGCATCATTGATGCCATCGCCCGCCATGGCAACCACATGACCAGCGGTCTGCAATTTTTTGACTGCGTCTGCCTTGTCCTGCGGCAGAACCTCGGCCTGGAAATCATCGAGGCCCAGTCTCGCTGCGATTGCCTCCGCCGTTACGCGATTGTCTCCGGTGAGCATCACCAGCCGAATTCCGGCGCGCTTGAGGGCGATGAGTGCATCGCGCGTTGAAGGTTTGACCGGATCGGAAACAGCGATGATCCCCGCAGGCTCGGCATCGATCGCCACCATCATCGCAGTCTGCCCCTGTTGCCTCATGGTGTCAGCTTGTGAGCTCACACGATCGATAGAGATGTTTTTTGCGCTCAAGAGTGAAGCGTTTCCGATCACAACCTGATGGCCGTCCACGGCACCCGTCACGCCCTGTCCGGTAAGAGACTTGAAATCGGATACCGTTGTGAGTCTCAACCCGCGTTCGCTCGCCGCGCTTACGATCGCGGCCGCCAGCGGGTGCTCGCTGGCGCGTTCGAGTGAAGCGGAAAGACGAAGGAGTTCTCCTTCATCGCCATTGAGGGCAAAAACTCCGGTCACCCGTGGCTTGCCTTCGGTAAGTGTTCCCGTCTTGTCCAGAACGAGCGTATCGACCTTTTCCATCGTCTCGAGCGCTGCCGCGTTTTTCACCAGCACGCCGCCGCGCGCGCCGCGCCCAACGCCCACCATGACCGCCATGGGAGTCGCCAATCCCAATGCGCAAGGGCAGGCGATGATGAGCACGGCCACGGCATTCACCAGAGCATGAGCGAAGCGCGGCTCGGGGCCCCAGATGGCCCAAACAACGAACGTCAGCACCGCCACCAGCACCACGGCAGGAACAAAGTAGCCCGAAACCTTATCGGCCAGGGACTGAATTGGAGCGCGGCTGCGCTGCGCCTCGGCGACCATACGCACAATCTGGGCCAGCATTGAATCGCTCCCCAGCCGTTCCGCGCGCATGATGAAAGATCCGGCCTGGTTTACGGTCGCCCCAATCACCCTGGCGCCCGGCGATTTTTCGACCGGCAGGGACTCCCCGGTAATCATTGATTCGTCAACCGCACTGCTTCCCTCTTCGATCACACCGTCTACCGGAATGCGGTCACCCGGACGCACGCGCAGGCGGTCGCCGCGGTGCACCTGCTCGAGAGGAATTTCCTCATCAGAACCATCCTGCAGGATGCGGCGCGCAGTCTTCGGGCTGAGATCGAGCAGAGCTTTGATTGCAGAGCTGGTCTGCCTGCGTGCGCGGAGTTCCAGCACCTGCCCCAATAACACCAGGGTGACGATGATCGCACTGACCTCGAAATAGACTTCCGGCCGCCCATTATGGCCAAAAAACGCTTCAGGAAAGATCCCCGGGGCAACCGTGGCAATCAGGCTGTAAATGTAGGCCGTTCCCGTCCCCATGGCGATCAGGGTGAACATATTCAGGTGTCGATTTTTGAGCGACACCCAGCCACGGTGGAAGAACGGCCATCCGCCCCAGAGCACCACCGGGGTTGCCAGGGCGAATTGCAGCCAGCTCATGGCGCCTTCAGGCAGCTGGTGGAGAAAACTTCCCGCAGCCATGCCGCCCATCGACAGCACCAGCAGGGGAATGCTGAGCGCCACGCCCGCCCAGAAGCGCCGCGTCATGCTGCGCAGTTCGGAATCGTCCTCCGCGAGTGCTCCGGCCGCTACCCGCGGCTCCAGCGCCATGCCGCAGATCGGGCAATTGCCGGGTGCGTTGCGCACGATCTCCGGATGCATTGGGCAGGTGTACTCCACCGCTTCAGGCTCGAGCGCCATGCCGCACACGGGACACGGGCCAGGCTTTGGCTCCCGAACTTCGGGATCCATGGGGCAGACGTAAGTAACGCTTCCCTTTTGCTTGGGCGATTCCGCAATCGACGCTGCAGGCGCGGCAGCGGCAGGCTTGGCCGGCGCTGTCCCGCCGAGCTGAATCAACTGGCTCTGCGGAGGCTTGGGCGCCAGATACTTTTCCGGATCGGCATTAAAACGCTCTACGCAACGCGGGCTGCAGAAGTAAAATCTCTGGCCCTTGTATTCGGATGATCCGCGCGCCTTCTCAGGAACCACAAACATGCCGCAGACGGGATCGCGAACGGTGTTCGCCGCAGGCTGCATGCTGCCCGACATGTGCTCGTGTGTCTCAGCCATACCTGAAATAAACTGGATTGGACTATATTAGATGGTTCCGCAATCTAAAGTGATCCCGATCACCCAAGGACATTCGATGACCCTGCTGGATGTGGTTTTCAAGTACGGCACGCCGCCCGGCGAAAGAGTAATGGCGGCGCTCAACAATGCCTGGGAAGTTTACGGCGTGCGCAAGATCAGGTTCGACGAAAAAGAGCGCACCATCCGCGTCGAATACGATGCCACCCGCCTCAATGACGGCGAAATTGCGGCCATCCTGCGCCGCGCCGGAATCGATTTGAGGGAAAAAGTGCAGCTGGTGTGATCACACCACACCACCTTCTCCACTGAAATGCTACAAACCTGCGGAGCCTGACAGCAAGCTTATGCTGCCTGTGTGATCTCTGCCACAGGCTCCTGCGCAAACGCCGCGAGCTGCTCTGCCGTAACGTGCACCCGATAGAGCGGCATGGAGGCGGTCGCCAGCCGGAGTTTGTAGGGCTGCTCCCCAGTCATGTAGTCGCAGTCCAGGCCTTCGGCGAGTGACTGGCGCGTAATCTCATAGATGAGTGAGAGAGCGGGAGAGTGTTTTTCCAGCTCGGGCGCGAACCATCCGGTGTAAAAGCGGCGGCAGCCATCTTCACGCAGGACCACAAGCGCCGCCGCGATCGAGGCCTCATCCTCCAGGGTAAAGATTTCACAGCGATGCCGCAGCAAACCGGCTCCATTCACCATAAACTCTATCCGCGCCGGTTCACGGAAAAGGGAGCTTGGCGTCTGGGCGGCCTTCTTGCGGTAAATGAACCTCACCAATCCAGGGTAATCGCCGTTGTAGCGGCGCAGGGTGAAGCCAAGCTGCGTCAGCCCGCGCAAATTGCGCCCCAGCCGTGAATGGGCCAGCGCAAACTCCTCCGCACTGGTGTCGCCGAAGCGTACCGAGGGGGCGCAGCAGAACGGGAGCGAAGGCAAGCAGCTGCCGGCGGCGGGAAGGTCCTGCTCACGTATGGCTTTTACGTCCAGAGGGCGACCGAGGCCCGCCACGGCTGCCAGCGCGGCGCGCAGTACCTCGGGATCGCCCTGATGGAGAAAGCAGCGGTAGTCGAACAGCTCCTCTCCCAGCAGAGAAATCGATCCGTCGTGGCGAATGGCAGCGGGAACGATGGCAGCGCCGAAGGATGCCTCAGCGCAAACGATAAAAGGCTCTTCCCTGCCGGCAAATGCATTCGCGGCCAGCATGTTCAAATCGAAGCGCTGGAACGTCGTATGCGGCTGAGTTGAGAGGATGGACTCCCAAAGGGGCCGAGCTCTCAGCAAGGCTTCTGCGGAATGGAAAATGCTGATTCGTGGACCAGGCACCATGAGATAAGACGCAGAGCGTAGGTTCCGGGATGGTTGTGCTCTGGATCTGGCGCGATAATGCACGCCGCACTCTGGCTATAATTATTTGCGACGTTCTCTGGGTTGGCGTTGACGATCCTGATCGAGCCGGTGTGACGCAGATCACACTTCATGCCATAGCGGCTTTCAAGTTCTTTCACTCGATCTCTTACGGTGATACAATCCTAATTGAAATTGAAATTGAAATTCATTTTCAAGATTGGAGATTCCCCGGGTGTTCTCTGCCCTGGTGGTGACATTACGCGAAGGCGTTGAGGCCGCTCTGATCGTCGGCATCACCCTGGTCTATCTCAGCAAGATTGGACGTTCCGACCTCCGGCGAACCGTCTACTATGCCCTGGCTGCGGCCCTGGTTGGCAGCGTGGGTGGCGCCATTGTTCTCGCCCGCCTTCCCATCACCCAGGACTCATTCGAGGGTTGGGTCATGTTGATTGCCGCCGTGATGGTCGTCGGCATGATCGTCTTCATGATGCGTACGGCACGAAAGTTAAAGGGTGAGATCGAATCCAGGGTTGGAAGCCTGGCCGGAACGGGCTCCAAGTGGGGTCTATTCGCCTTTGTCTTTCTGATGGTCTTCCGCGAAGGCATTGAGACCGTTGCCATCCTGGCCGGCGTCTCCCTGAATTCCACCGAATTGATGAGCTTTTTAGGCACGCTGACTGGTGTCGCCCTGGCGGTGGTTTTCGGCGTCATGTTCGTCAAAGGCAGCGTGCGGATTGACCTGCGGAAATTCTTTCGCGTCACGACTGTCATTCTCTTCTTTGTCGCTGCGCAGCTGATCATATCCGGTGTTCATGAACTCTCAGAGACCGGGATCTTGCCGAACAGTAAGCGCGAGATGGCGCTGATCGGACCAGTCGTTCGCAACGACTACTTCTTCCCTGTCACCATGCTGGCTTTGGTGGCATTAATGGTGCTCCTGGAGTACCGGCGGCGTAAGCCTGAAGGGGCTGTTGTGGTCAGCAAGGCAGAAGAGCGCAAAGCGGAATGGACCGCCCGGCGCGAGCGCCGTTGGGCAATTACGGTCTGTGTTACAGCCTTCGTCTTTATCTTTATGGTTACGGCGGAATTTATTTATGCTCAAGGAATCAAGATTTCGCCGGCAACGGAGCTTCAACCCGATGCCCAGGGCAAAGTCACTGTCAAAGTTTCACCAGAGAATCTGCCTGAAGGCGAACTCCAGCGCTACAGCGTCGACGTGAACGGCACCAAGGTCCGGTTTCTTCTCTACCGCAAGCCCGATAACAAAGTCGCCGCGGTTTTTGATGCTTGTCAGATATGCGGTGCCGTCGGCTTTTATAAAGGGACCGCAGGGCTGATCTGCAAGAACTGCGCTGCTCCCATCAACCCCCAGAGCGTCGGCCAGGCCGGCGGATGCAATCCCATTCCGCTGGAGGCCGTCCAAAACGGCGATTCAGTTGTGATTTTGGTCACTGACCTGGCCCGGCAG
>DASTJB010000209.1:0-21455 GCA_035717005.1 Candidatus Angelobacter sp. | reverse complement strand
AGTGCAGTTGTTCCCATTCACCCCTGAACCATCCGCATTACACGACGCGTTGGCAAGATTGACGATGTTCTTCCGCATCTGGTCAAGCACTGACTCAAGTTGCGCAGCGCCGGTATCGGTTCCCAGCGACGAAATGTCAGAACAAACGTTCGGCTGCGTGTGATCCGCCAGTGTGCCGTCCAGCTTATGGGCGCGCCCATCGATTACCAGTGACGGCATGACGGTGTTACCTGATGCGCTTGCTGTCATCGATCCCGCCGTGACCACGCCGGCCGGCCGAATCGAAGGCGCAACCGATTCAACCTGCAGCAGCTTACGCGCTGCGCCGGGGCCGGAAGCCCCGCCGGTCACGGCCAGTGCCGTCAGCATGTAAACCGTCTGCATGCCGTTGGCGTCGCAAGCCACGTTGACGCCGCCGGGCGAGAGCTGCTCAGTCTTGCCGTCCCAGCACACGCGAGTATCGAGCGGCGCAGTCGTGCAATCCTGCTGCTGGTCGACGCAGAAGCTGGGCAGCACGCTGCGGTTGGTCTTCATATTGATCCGGATCCACTTGTAGGTGAGTTGTCCGGCGGCCAGTGACAACTGCGCCGGCAGCTGCCAATTGGCGATTGTCGGCTGTGTGGTGCACTTTACGCCTTTGGCCGTCCCGGAGTTGTACTGGTGGCAAAGATCATCATCAAAATACGGGCTGGCGGGATCCGTGGGATCAACGGTTTCGCCGGCAGCAGGGTTCACGACGTACAGGACTCCTCCGGGATTTCCCGCGATATCCAGCGGCAGCTTGTCGGCAAGACCGCCCGGCTTAGTGGGAAGGCTCGTGACGTAGCTCATGCGGTCACGCACCTCTTCCAGGCCGGAGCGCGCAGCGTAGTAAGCGCGCAGGCCGCTGCCATAATTGGCATC
The DNA here is from genome assembly GCA_035717005.1 of Candidatus Angelobacter sp. Classification (GTDB taxonomy): domain Bacteria; phylum Acidobacteriota; class Terriglobia; order Terriglobales; family Acidobacteriaceae; genus Angelobacter. Next base: position 20,552 of record DASTJB010000209.1, on the reverse strand, counting down.
AATGCGGGTCTCAGTATTTGAGGAAACCACCAGGAAGAGGCCAATGCCGGAGAGCAGAAGAAGAGCAAAGAGCGTCAGCAGCAATGCCATGCCACGCTCGTTCGTCCGCACCGCTTTGGTCACGTTCTTCCGCATTACTGGTTCAGCCTCGCTGTGGCTGACATTGAGGTCCGCGCAGCCGTTCCCGAATCCGCTGCCAGGGTCAGCAGGCTCAGGTTGATTTTGATTGTCTTGATCGTCGAAATTGTGCTTGCCCCGGCGGGAGTCGAAATATCCGCTCCTGATCCGATTCCCACCGGGTTCCCGTTCTGGTCGTAATACGCGAACAGGTCCTCACCGGATTGCCCGCTGCCTGCGCCTGGCGGTAAAACGTGAGGCGTTTCCGTAAAAGTGGCGCCCGCCGGCTGGTGCAGTGAATCGAATGCAGCCTGCTTTTGCGCCGCGCTGCGCCGGATGCATGGACAATTCGGATTCCCCGGGTTATTAGGATCGCTGGACAGGTACTGAATGGTCACGCTGTAAACCAGGCCGTCATTGTTGACGTCGCCTTCAAACAGAATCTGGGTTGGTGAAACGCTGACCAGGCCCTGCGCCACGCGGCTCGTGTCCTGCTGCGGATTGGAGTACATGGACGCGCCCGGGTAGCCTGACATGTGCAGATCGCGGACAGTCTGGTCCAGAAAATCCCGCGCTGCCTGGGTCATGTCCAGCTTCATGGATTCAGCGCTCGACTTCTTCTGCATCTGGTTGATCTGCTCGAAGACGGCACCGGCGACAGTCAGCAGAATAAACATGCTGACCAGCAACTCCACCAGGGTGTAGCCCTTCATTCGCGCAGTAACCGTGTTGGAGTTGCGGATCACGGCTGGCGGTCCCCTCTGGTCTGGCGCAGAGTCACAGGAAGCGTGAGCGGCGCCACCACGGCAGCGGTTCCAGCGAGCGGCTTGGCGCCCACCGTGACGACTTGGGTACCCGGCGTGTAGCCGGGGGAATCGATTCTCCAGCGAACGTCATATGTCATACCGCCGTTCGCGGAACACATCACATAATTCATCGAATAATTCGCCTGGGCCGGCTTGGAAAAATCAATGGTGTTCTGGAAGGCGCCGCTGGTAATGAGGTCCGCGCCCCCTGCAGCCGTTTCGATCGTGAAAGTGTTCCCGGCACAATCAGTGATCCTGGTCTGGGTCGCCGTTCCGGTGGCTTTGGAACCGATAGCCACAATCTTTTCCATCGTGCTCTCGGCAAGCGTGAAAGCCGTAGTGTGTAGTTTTGACCGGCCATTGTTAGCCGTGGCCACGCCAATCACCACAATGCCTCCCAGCAATCCGACCGCAAGAACAGCCATGGCGATGATCACCTCAACCAGGCTGAATCCGCGCACGTTTCCCCGCGTCCCACAGCGCCGGATTGGACTGCCCTGCTGCATAAAGTAGTAGTGCTCTAAAACCAGCTTCCGTTTCCGTTGCTCGAAGGAATATAGGTCCAGGTTCGAATTCTGCCGGTCGGGCTCACACTGATTGCCAGGTAAAGCGTGTCGCCGCCCGAACGTGGCAGCTGCAGGTATTGCACCCATCCGATGCTTGTACACGGTGAAGTCGACGATGAGCGCTGGCATGGCATTCCCATGCCGTTCCAGGCCAGTCCGGGCGCCAGATCATTGTTCTGATCGTGCATCTGGGAATTTTCGGTATTGATGATTGGAGAGAATCCCAGCACCGAGGCTGTTAACCCGGATGGAGCGCCATTGTTGTTCGGGATTACGCGGCCTGCGAGCGGAGTCACAGGATCGTTGGCGTTGCAGACTCCATCACCATTGAGATCGACGCAGGCCTGCGCCGGGGTGACTCCCGCGGCGGAAACCAGAACCTCATACGGCATGTTCTGCTGCGTGGCCCGGAGGCGGGCATCCTGGTACACCGAAACCAGGGTTTGCGCCGCTCCCTTGAGTCTTGCATTGTCAATTGCGCGGGAGAGATTGGGAATGGACATCCCAATGACAAGCGCAATGATCGACGCCACCACAAGCAGCTCCGCTAAAGTGAAACCTGCTTCCGAGGCGCGACCTTCCCTGAGGCTGGCCGCCAACTTCACTTCTGCTTCTCCCTTTTCTTTCGCTCGATGTGGGTACCTGGGCGCCACAAGGTGGACAGAAAACCCTGCAGCTTCTAACTGCAAAAGTCGCCCGCTTCGCGGCCGGGACTGCGCCCGAAAACAGATGACTTTTGTGGCTGGACTTTTGTACCAAGACATACTACCCCAGCTGCTCTGGAGTCACTTTGAAATACCGTATAAAATATTGAAACAAAAAGAATTATATTTATTGTGATGAGATGAAAAAATGTTCCGAAATTTGCCCTTTTAAACGCGCTCCGGGCATCACACGGGTGCTGTGACCTTTCGGACACTGTACCAATGGACACTGCCCGTTCCTGTTCAAGGATAGCGCTATAATAGCGAAACATCGCTGCTTGACAGAGGAGAGGAAGCAGACGAGGAAGAGTTTCGTTACACCAGGGAAGATAAATTCCAACCCGGATCGCCAGTAAAGGTTGCGCCGATTTCTCCCGCTCAGAAAAAATCTTCGCGAGGGTCCATTGCAAAAGTAACTCTGTGCCGCTGATCGACAACACAACTTCTGAGCAGCAGCGGGTTAATACCGGCAGACAATCAATGACCCTGGAGGGCATGAAAGGAGCTTCAATGATTCGACGACACATCACTCATCTGCTGGCGCTGGCTGTACTGGGACTGGGTACCTCCCTTTGGGCGCAAGGCGGTACCACGACCGATTCCAACTCCGATATCAAATCAGACCGGAAAGATCTTCGCCACGACCGGCGCGATCTGAATAAAGACCGCAAAGACATCCGGGCGGACAAGCGCGATCTGCGCAAAGACCGGGTTGACCGCCGCAAGGACGTGCGCGACATCAACAAAGACCGGAAGGACCTGGCAGAAGACCGCCGCGAGCGTAACCAGGATTTGAAGAACGGCGACAAGGCGGATGCCCGGATGGAACAGCGCGACATCAACCGGGACAAACAGGACCTCGCTCACGACCGCAAGGACCTGAAGGCTGATAATCGTGACATCCGCAAGGACGAGAAGGACCTGCACAAGGATCGCAAGGACGCGCGGAAAGACAAACGCGACATCCGTCACGATCGCAGGGACATTCATCGCGATCGCAAAGGCAAGTAAGCGCTCTCTTAAAGAGAACAAGCCCCAGAGTAACTTCTGGGGCTGTTTTTCGTGGTAGAGAATGATCCCCTACGGCACGTGAATCGTAAGCAGCGTTTTGAAGACCGAGCCACTCGAGTCCCAGGCCTGCACCACGACCGAATGCGTGCCCGAGGCCACCGCCAGCGATGTATTCAGGGAAGTGGCATTGACAGTGAATCTAGAAACGCTGTCGATGTAAATCCGCATGGCGGTAATCGGGTGCGTGGATTTCGCGGCGGCCACAAAATGCACCGGAGAAGCATCTGTGCTCCCGGCAATCGGCGAGCATACCGTTACGCCAACCGAGCCGGCAGTGCACCCGGAAGTAACGGTCGCCCCGAACAGGTCTGCCATGTCGGGTGCCGTGGCTGCGCTGCCGGGGTAGGTGTGGATCCCCAGCGCATCCAGCATGGTTCGCAGCACGCTCTGGTGCTGATAAAAGTGGGTTGACTTGAATCCCCCTTTCACCTTGGGCCCGATCACCACGGCCGCCACATGGCCGCCGCCGTTGGCTGTGTCAGTTGAAAAGCCCTCATCAAAAACGATGATCAGGATGCCGTCCTGCTGAAACGCCGGGCTGTTCAGCAGAGGGGTGATGTTGTTCTGGAGCCAGGCGTCAGCCGTGGCCAGCTTCTGCGCGTTGGTGCAGCCGGTGGGCGCCGTAGGGCAGTCGTGAGCGTTGTGGTTCTGGTTGGGAACAATGAATGAATAGTTGGGCAGCTGATTATTGGCGAGATCGGTGGCCAATTGCGAAAAAGGCACCAGATTCAGCCGCTGCACGTTGCTGTTGACTACGTCATTGAAGTAGGAAAGCGGATTGTGGTGGCGGATGTACGGATACACATCGCCGCCCGTGTAGCCGACAGAGGGGAGGCTTTCCGCATAACTTTTCCACGTCTTGCCCGCGGTCAGCAGATGGCGCACGACGTTATCAATGTTGATAGTGGAGTTGAGCGAATCATCGTTGGTGAACAGCTGCCCTGCCGTCAGCATGAAATAGTTGCCGATCGAAGGGTGAGTATTGGCGTAATACTGCGTCGCCAGGCCGTACTTGTTCGCCAGATTGTTCAGGAACGGCATGGATGGACTGCCGATTACGGCTGAGTAACTCTGGTTTTCCTCCAACAACACGACCACATGGTTAGATTGCGGAACTTGCGCGCGAGCGACAACAACCAACAGCGGGACGATGCAGCAAAAAAGCTTTTTCACCCGGGGTCTCCTGGTTCGGTATCGGATTCCTTGAGGCTCCGGCCAGGCGAGCCCGTCTACAGTCTGAAATCAGAATACAAAGCCAAGTTGCCCGAATTTTCTTCTTAGCCCGATTGGATCATTGCCAGTGATGCACTTTGGGCGGATTTTTTGTGGGGCCGATTTTTTGCGGGAATAGGGCCTGGGGGGCCCGCCAATTTCTTCAGCCGCTCTTCCAGGTCTGGACGTTTCAGCGCGCCGCTCAGGCGGTCCACTATATTTCCATCGCCGTCGATAAAAACGGTGCCGGGCATCACCTGCTTAAGACGAAAATCGTTCAGGTTGTCGAGGCTTGCGCCCATCATGACCGTGAGAGCGCCGCCTCTGTGTTTCCTGATAAAGGACTGGACAGCGGTTTTCATGTCATCATCGTCAACCGAAGCGGCAATGAACACGATCTTGCCGTTGTAGCGGACCTGCATCTCGTTCAGCAGCGGCATCTCCGTGGCGCAGGGAACACACCACGTCGCCCAGAAATTCAGCACCACCGGCTTGCCGCGATAGGCCTCCAGCTTGTGCGCCCGGCCATTGAGGTCGTGCAGTTCAAGCTTCGGCGCTGGCTCACCGGCCTGCGCGGCAAGAGCGAACATGAGAACGGCAGTTGCCACACTCTTGAAAGAGCACAGGGGCATAAAAGCTATATATAACACGGACGCCACGCGTGCCCGTAGGAAGCCTGATTTAAAATGAAGACCACGTTTCCGGAGGCACTTCCCTTCTTGTTTGCCATAAACTCATCACGCGCCTCACACGCGTCCTGACTGAGCATGCTTGCCGCTTGCCTATTGCTCGTGATCGCTGTGCTCGGCGGAACACTGCTTACCTACGTGTTCGATCCTGCGGCCCCTCGCGCCGCTCGTCTCTGCACGGGCGCGTGCCTGGGCATGGCGCTTATGGCCGGCGTGGGGTTCTTGTTTGCTCTGTGGATCGGGCTAAATTCCGCCGGCGTCGCCGTAAGCGCTCTGGTTTTGCTGCTCCCTCTGCTTCTGCTGATCAAATCGAGATTTCGCGCGCAGGTCGTGGCGCAGTTCTGGTTCTCTGCAGCTAAACCAAAGAGACAACTGTCGCAGCAACAACGAAGCCGAGTTGGGTATTGGCTGTTCTATCTGGCCATCACTTTGCTGCTCGGGTTAGTTTTCAGCCGGGCGGTCTATGCGCGGCCTGACGGCATCTACACCGGATTTCCCAACAACCTGGGCGACCTGCCCTTGCACATGCAGGTAACCAACAGCTTCGTCCATGGACAGAACATTCCACCGGAAGATCCCACTTATGCCGGCGCTCGCTTTGCGTATCCATTCATGGTGGATTTTATGACTGCCATGCTGGTGCGTGCCGGGGCCGGCATCATCTCAGCCATGTGGCTGCAAAACATGCTGCTGGCGCTGGCGCTGGTCGGGCTGCTGCATTACTGGACGCTGCTACTCACGCGCAACCGTACGGCCGGCCTGATTGCGCCGCTGCTGGTGCTGTTCAGCGGGGGCCTGGGATGGTGGCTGCTCTTCTCCGATTACGGTGCAAGTGACGGCTTCTTCTCTCTGCTGGGCAATCTGCCGCACGATTACACGATCCTGCCTGAACCCGACAGTCTCCTGCGCTGGGGAAATTCGCTTACGACGCTCTTTGTTCCGCAGCGCAGCATTCTCTTCGGCATACCGCTGGCAATTCTCATCTTCTGCCAGTGGTGGAGCGCGATTTCGGCCCGCGAACCGTCTCCAATGAACGAGCTCGCTGCCGGCACTCGCGACCGCCGGTCTGCCAAAATATCGGTGACATTCCGGGCAGGGCCGCCGGCCGCGGCGCCGGTTCGGCCGCGCATGCTTGCTGCTGGTGTTTGCGCCGGATTGCTGCCGCTGATCCACGCGCATACTTTTCTGGCGCTGATGGCGGTGGCCGCATGCCTCGCCATCCTGTTCCGCTCCGCCTGGCGAGGCTGGATCGTCTTTTTTGCAACCGCAATCGCCTTATCGCTTCCTGAACTGCTTTGGCTCGCCCATGCGGGCGCAGTCAATGCACACAGCTTTCTGGGCTGGCAGCCCGGCTGGGACCACGGTACCCATAATGTCCTCTGGTTCTGGTTCGTCAATGCCGGACCATTCCTGCTGACGCTGCTGGCGGCCTTGCTTTGGCGAAGCGGCGATCTCGGGCTGTCGCCTCAAGTGGTGAAATTTTATCTTCCATTCATCTTCTGCTTTCTGGTCCCCAACCTGATCAAGCTGGCGCCCTGGGTGTGGGACAACATCAAGGTCCTCTTTCTCTGGTACATCGCTTCTGTGCCGCTGGTTGCGTTTTTTCTGGCCAGGTGGTGGGCGCAACGCTCACGTTGGCGATGGCTGGCGCCGCTGGTATTCGCCAGCATGGTGCTTGCGGGAAGTCTCGATGTCTGGCGCGTAATCACTGGGACTACGGAATTGCGGGAGTTTGACACTCAGGCGATTGCGATGGCCAGAAGTATTTCTGAGCAGACGGCGCCACGTGCCCTGATATTGCACGCGCCAACCTTCAATTCACCTGTCTTTTTGACCGGCCGGCGTTCGCTGCTGGGCTATCCCGGGTGGATGTGGTCGCGGGGCCTGGATTATTCCCAGCGCAATCTGGACATTGAGCGCATCTATTCAGGAGGACCGGAGTCGGGAGCGCTGCTGCAGCAATATGGCATCGATTACGTGCTGGTCGGCCCGGATGAACTCTCACAATTGAGAACGAATGAAGGATTTTTGTCACAATATAGAAAGGTGGCACGGGCGGGGCCGTATCGCCTGTACAAGATTGATCACTAGAGTATGAAGTGAGGACGAAGAAATGAAGATCGGCATTCTTACCGGCGGTGGTGATTGTCCGGGATTGAACGCGGTGATCCGCGCGATTGTGCGCAAGGGCATCTTTCATTATGACGACCAGTTCACCGGCTTCATGGAAGGCTGGCGCGGCGTAATGGAGAACATCACCATGCCGCTGAACCTGAACACCGTAGCGGGGATTCTGCCGCGCGGAGGCACCATCCTGCGCACCTCACGCACCAATCCGGCCAAGAAAGAAAAGGGATTACAGAGCTGCATCAATAACCTGGTGCTCAACGGGGTGGAAGCGCTGATCGCCCTGGGCGGTGACGATACGCAGTCTGTCTCGCTCAAGCTGTTTGAACTGGGCGTGAAGGTCATCGCGGTGCCGAAGACCATCGACAACGACCTGAGCGGCACCGACCTCTGTTTTGGCTTCGATACCGCGGTCAGCATCGCCACTGAGGCGATTGATCGCGTGCACACCACGGCCGAAGCGCATAATCGCGTGATCGTGGTGGAAGTCATGGGCCGCGAAGCAGGCTGGATTGCCGTATACAGCGGCGTGGCCGGCGGCGCCGACGTGATCCTGATTCCCGAGCAGCCGTTCAATATCGCCGACGTGGCCGAGACCATCAAGCAGCGCCATGATCGGGGGCGCTATTTCAGCATCATTGTGGTGGCGGAAGGCGCAAAGCTGGCGAGCACGGCGGTAGAGAGTGAGCGGCGCAGGACGGATGAGTTCGGCCATGTGCGGCTGGGCGGAATCGGCAACACGCTGGCGGCCGAAATCGAGAGCCGGACGGGGTTTGAAACCCGCGCGGTGATTCTGGGTCACACGCAGCGCGGCGGATCGCCTACGGCGTTCGATCGCATGCTGGCTACCCGGTATGGGATCGGGGCGATCGATCTGGTGCATGAAGGCAGGTTCGGACGCATGGTGGCGCTCAAGGGCAACAATATTACCTCTGTGCCGATTTCAGAAGCGGTATCCAAGAACCGTGGCGTGAGCCAGGAATTCATCGATGTGGTCAATAGTCTGGCTGAACGGCACGCGGAAGAGGTGCACAGCTCCTGATTTAAGATAAGCGCGGATGAAACAGGTTTCGGCCAAGGGCCGCCAGCGCAAGGCGCGAATAGATCGAAGTGAAATTGCTCCCAGCCGTGCGCTGGTCCAGCAGCCACGCGATGCCTGGTGGTGGAGCGGCCTGGCTATCCTGATCGGCGCCGCGCTGCTGCGCCTCCTCTTCCTCACCGAAAAGCCGCTGCACCACGACGAAGGCGTGAACGGAGTCTTTCTGGCCACTTTGTTCCGCACCGGCTTCTATCACTACGATCCCGCAAACTATCACGGTCCCTCGCTCTACTACCTGGCGGTAATCCCCACGGCCATCAACAATGTCTTCCATTGGGGCCATGGGTTGAGCACGTTTGTCATCCGCTTGGTCACGGCGGCTTTCGGAATTGGCGTCGCCTGGCTCTTTCTCTGCCTGCGGCGCTGGCTGGGACGGGCGGGATCGCTCGCGGCAGCGGCGTTGGCGGCCGTTTCGCCGGGATTCGTTTTCTTCTCGCGTTACTTCATTCACGAAATTCTGTTCGTGTTTTTCACGTTGGGAATCATCGTTGCCTGGCTGCTCTACCGCGAAACCGGGCGGCAGCGTTACCTGATGCTGGCTTCCGCTTCGGCCGCTATGCTCTTCACCACCAAAGAGACGTGGATCATCACCACGGCAGTGTGGCTGATCGCGATTCCTTGTACGATTCTCTATCTGCGTCTGCGCAGGCGAGCACCCGGTGCGGAGAGACAGGATGCGATCCCCGCTGCCGGGAACGGGCGCAAGCAATGGCTGTGGGCCGGGCTGCTGTTTGTGGCCATTGGAGTTCTTCTCTACACGTCGTTCTTCACCAATCCTCGCGGCATCCTGGACGCCTTCCGCACGTTTACTTACTGGTTCAAGACCGGCGAGCACGGCATCTACAACCGCGAGTGGTCAACCTACTTCCAGTGGATGTGGCAGGTAGAATCGCCGATTCTGCTCCTGGGTGGTGCGGGGACTCTGCTGGCGCTCGCCAGGGCACGCAGCCGGCTGCCGGTGTTCTGTGCGTTCTGGGCGATCGGTATCTTCGCAGCCTACTCACTGGTCCCGTACAAGACTCCATGGCTCATCCTGAGCCTCATTTTGCCCCTGACGCTCATGGCTGGATATCTGATTGAAGACGTCTTCCGGGCGGGAGCGCGCGGCGGCCTGACTTTTGTACTTGGCCTGCTTGTTTTTCTCGCGATGACAGTGGGTGTGCTGTTTTCGTTTTACCAGGCGGTTGACCTGAGCTTTGTTCATTACGACGCGAATAACGAAAGCTACCCTTATGTGTACGCCCATACCGATCGCGATTTCCTGAGGCTGGTGAACGAGATTGAAACCATCGCGGCGGATCATCCGGCCAAAAACAAGATCGGGATTACAGTCATGTCGCCGGAGCACTGGCCCCTGCCGTGGTACCTGCGCGACTATCCCAACGTGGGCTATTGGGGCAAGATCGTCGACACCTCAGAGCCGCTCGTGATTGCCCTGGAGCCCCAGGCGCCCGAGGTTGAGCGTCGACTCGGCAAGAACTACCGTCGGCTCAGCACACATGAACTCCGTCCCGGCAATAAGCTGGTGATGTTCGTGCGGAATGATCTTCGTTTCTGAGCAGTGCGCGTTGAGAAAGGCGCAGCGCTCACATCGAACGCAGACGCGCGTCTTATAATCGACCTCTATGCACGCCATTCTGCAGGACCTTCGCTTCGGCGCACGCATGCTGCGCAAGCATCCCGGCTTTGCTTTGGCGGCCGTGCTCACGCTGGCACTCGGAATCGGCGGCAACACCGCTATCTTCACCGTGACCAGTTCGGTGCTGTTGAAAGCCTTGCCCTATGAGCAACCGCAACAGCTCTACTCGCTCGACCTGCAGAGTAACGATGGGCAGTCGCACTGCTGCAGCCTGAACCTTTTCGATGTTTTTCATGACACAAAGTCGTTCAGCGCCGTGGCGGCCGCAGCTCCTGACAATTTCAATCTGACAGGCCGCGGCGAGCCCGTGCAAGTGGCAGCGGGGCGAGTATCGCCGGAATTCTTCGAGATGCTGGGCGTGAAGCCGCAGGCAGGCCGCTTGTTTTTGCCGGAAGACGGACGCCCGGAGAGCAAGCCTGTCATCGTGTTGAGCAACGCTTTCTGGCACACCCGTTTCGGCGGCGATCAGAGCATCATGGGGCAGACGATTGCGCTGGATACCACGCCGCATACGGTCATCGGCGTATTGCCCGCGGGCCTGGAGTTCCCGTTCGTGGGCCCTGCGGATGTCTGGACGCCGCGCTACTTCGAGCACTCGCTCTTCACGACGCAGCGGCTACGCATGGGCGTCGGCTATCTGGCGATCATCGGGCGGCTGCGGCCTGACGCTTCCCGTGACCGGGCACTCGCGGAAATGAATGTCCTCCAGCGCCAATTCGAGCAGGAGCATCATGGCGCTGCGGACGCTCGTGCTGACGTGAACGCCGTGCTCACCGGCCTGCAGGAATCGGTGGTGGGAGGGATTCGCGACAAGCTGAAAATCCTTTCCGTATTTGTCGGCCTGGTGCTGTTGATCGCCTGCGCCAACGTGGCCGGCCTTCTGCTCTCCCGCGCGCTCTCGCGCAGGAAAGAGATTGCCGTGCGCGCGGCGCTGGGTGCCAGACGCAGCGCGCTGGTGCGCCAATTATTGACGGAAAGCGTCTTGCTCGCGCTCATTGGCGGCGTGCTCGGCCTGGGACTGGGCTGGGCGGCCACTCGTTACCTGCAGACCCTGGGCAAAAACTATCTGCCCCAGGGAATTCCCATCGCGATCGATGGCAGGGTGCTCTTTTTCGTTGCGGCAATCTCCGTGCTTACCGGATTGCTCTTCGGCCTCTTCCCCGCTCTGCAGCTCTCACGCACCAACATGAATGAGACGCTGCGCGACGAAGGCCGCGGCACCACGGGCGGGCATCGCCGCATGCAGCTTCGCGGCCTGCTGGTCATCGGGCAGGTAGCGATTTCGCTGGTCGTGCTGATCGGCGCGGGGCTGCTGGTGCGCAGCTTTACCCGCCTGCTCACCGTCGATCCCGGCTTCGATCCTCACCACGTTCTCACCATGAACGTCTCCCTGCCCAACGGCAAATATGCCGAGCCGCAGAAGCAGGTGGCATTCTTTGACGAACTGCTGCGGCGGCTCTCTGCGACTCCGGGAATACAGAGCGCCGCCATCTCCGCGACCCAGCCTTTGACCTGGAAACGGATTACGCCCGTCCTGCCGGAAGGCCAGCCGGAAGTTCCGTTGCCGCAGCGTCCATTTATCGACATTGAAGCCATCAGCCCGCAGTGGTTTCGCACGCTGCGGGTTCCCATCATCTCCGGCCGGGAATTCAGCGACGCCGACAATGCGCAGGCCCCGAAGGTCGTGATCGTGAATCAGGCTTTCGCAAAACAATTCTGGCCGCATGAAAATCCTGTGGGCAAGCACATCGTGGTGGGACGAGGGCCCGCGCCCTCAGAGGTGGTGGGCGTGGCGTCTGACGTCAAAAATCATGGCCTGGCCCAGGACACGCAGACCCAGCTCTATTTTCCCTTTTCCCAGATTCCCTGGGGAAACATGTATCTGATCATTCGCACGGCGCCGGAGCCGAGCGCCATGGTGTCAACTGTGCGGGCCCAGATTGCCGCGGTGGATCCCGACCAGCCGGTCACGGCGATTGAAACTGCCAATGACCTGATGGACGCGGGCCGGTCCCAGTCGCGCCTGATGATGGTGCTGGTGGGAGTTTTCTCCGGGATGGCGCTGGTTCTGGCCGGCGTAGGAATCTACGGCGTGCTCGCATATTCGGTGGAGCAGCGAAGGCAGGAACTCGGAATTCGCGTAGCGCTCGGAGCCGTTCGGAGCGACATTTTTCGCCTGGTGGTGGGTTATGGGCTGTTGCTGGCAGCGATCGGGATCGTGCTTGGGCTGGCCGGATCGCTGGTCCTGAGCTGGACGATGGCCAGCCTCCTTTCCGGCGTTCTCTATAAGGTCAGTGTGCGTGATCAGCTTACCTTCGTGCTGGCGCCCGTACTGTTCTTGCTGATCGCAATTCTGGCCAGCTATCTCCCGGCACGGCGCGCGATGCGCGTGGACCCGAATGAGGCCCTGAGGAGCAACTAACCAGCTTCCCGAGCGCTAATGGTTATGGTCGAGAGCCGGCGCTGACTGACAAAACCAAAGGGGCCCCGTTGCCAAGGCCCCTGATGAAGAGAGAGTTACGCTGTCAATGGGTTTTGATGCCCAGCCCCGGCCTGCGCATTACGAAGACCGGAGCGTTGTCTATATCGTCTCACGATGTATAAACTCCGTGCAAGTTACCCTGGGGCAGGGGCCGGACCGACAGCCGGAGGCTGGACTTCGCGCCTTAAAGCTCCACTTAAAGTATTTGATTTTCTAATTCAAGAGACCCCTTGCTGCAAAATATTTTAAAGAGGGGCTATTTTTGGGCACATAAAACTACCCTTTATAGAGTTAGCCTCCTGTATACGGCGGGAAGGCGACGGCAGTCCAAACCATGAATTCGTGCAAGCTATTGAAAAGGATGGAGATGGCCAATTCCCCCGAGGTGTCCCGCTGGTATATAGCTGAGTTGACGGAAGAAGTTACGCTGGAAGGCGATCCGCAGCATGTGGTCCACCGAAGAACGCGGATTATTTTTGCTGACACCGCGGACGATGCCTATGAGAAAGCGCTAAGCATGATCAGCGAGCACGAGCTCAACTACGTTAATGAGAATCAAAAAGCCGTGCGTACGCGCTTCTGGGGATTGCGCGAACTGACACTCTCCAATGAAGACATGGACCGGGCCGGCATTCTGCCCCAGGACTGCAAAGGAGCCGCGCGGCGGAGAAATTCAACCGGACTTTCGCCGGAACAGCAGTTTGCCCTGCTGCTTTCACTCAAGCCCGGAACTCTTCCTAATTAGAGTCATTCTCTTTTGGAAACAGCACGGAAGCTGTTACCGACAGAGCCAGGACACCCGCAATCACCACCAACGCCGCCCAGGTTGGCACGTGATATCGCTCGGGCAACAGCATTTTGATTCCAATAAAAATCAGGACCACCGCAAGCCCGTAGTTCAGGTAGTGGAAGAGCTTCATCATCCCGGCGAGCGCGAAGTAAAGAGACCGCAGACCCAGGATGGCGAAGACATTCGAGGTGTAAACGATGAACGAATCGCGCGTGATGGCCAGAATCGCGGGGATGGAATCAGTGGCAAACATCACGTCAGTGGTTTCCACCACCATGAGAACGATAAAGAGCGGCGTAAACAGCAGTTTGCCTTCGCGCCGCACCACGAATTTTCCGTCTTCATAGCTCTCCGTCAGCGGCAGGAACTTGCGGCAATACCTGAGGACAATGTTCCGTGAAGGGTCCTTTTCCTCGTCGCCTTCGCGCATGAGTTGAATGCCCGTATAGATCAGGAACACACCGAAGGCGTAAAGGATCCAGTGAAAGCGATTGACCAGGGTTACGCCGGCAATGATGAAAACGCCGCGCATAACCAGCGCGCCGAGGATCCCCCAGAACAACACGGTCTTTTCCTGTTCCGGCGGAACTTTGAAATAGGCGAACAGCAGAATAAAGACAAAAAGATTGTCGACGCTGAGCGCCTCTTCCAGCAGATATCCGGTCACGAACTCCAGTGCTTTGGGCGGACCGAGCCAGAAGTGGACGAAGACGGCAAAGGCGCCAGCCAGGCCGATCCAGAACGCGCTCATCAGCAGCGCGCGCTTGAACGCAATCACTCGATGGCCGCGGTTCAGGACGGCCAGATCGAAGACCAGCAGAAGAAGAATGGCCGCGTTGAAGGCAATCCAGAAGGTAATCGGCATCGAAGGTTAACGTCGCGCCGCCCGATATGAGGAGAGCAGCGACAGCGGCGACAGCTTGAGATTTCTCATCCGGCGATTAAAAACGAAAAAGCAGCAATTAGCAATTAGCAGCGGGCAATCCAGCAAAACCAAATTTGCCGTAGATTTTCGAGGATGATCGCAGATGAAGAGAGCTTTGGGTGAATTTCGCGATCTAGTGTAATGCTATCGAAGATAGCTGATTCTGGTTGCATTGGCCACCGAACTTTCTTTGACTGCAAATCTGCGGGCCCACGCGATTTTGCTCATTGCCAGTTGCCAAGGGCCAGTTGCTCCCAGGCATCCTCGGGCGCCGGCCAGAGTATCCCACTATCAGCAGGGGGTAGCAGCATGCGCTCCAAAGCGGCGATCCAGTCCCATCCTTTGCACCCGATGCTGGTGGCGTTTCCGATTGCACTGTGGGTAGCAGCGTTCATCTTTGAGCTCGTTGGCAGAAACAATCCGAATTTGTGGGCTGCCGGATTCTACTGCGTGATCGCCGGCTGTGCAGGCGCGGTGCTGGCCGCCCTGCCCGGCGCCCTGGACTGGCTTACGGTGGTCCCGCCGGAGTCCTCGGCGAAGCAGCGCGGGTTGATACACGGCGGGCTGAATACGCTGGACCTGCTGCTGTTTATCTATATCGCGTACCGGCTTGGCTCGCCGGACAATCGGCCGGACGGGACAACGCTGGTCCTGATGGCCATCGGCGTGGTCGTGCTTGGCATATCTGGCTGGCTGGGCGGGACGCTGGTTTATCGCAATCAGATCGGCGTCGATCATCGTTACGCCGGCGCGGGAAAGTTCAAGAGCCGGACGCTCGACAACTGGAACAAGCCGGTATGCAATCAGAGTGAGCTGGGCGATGGCCAGATGATGCTGGCGAACGTCGGCAGCAAGCGCGTGGTGGTGGGCCGCTGTTCTGAAGGGCTGTTCGCCTTCAGCGACCATTGCACGCATCGCGGCGGGCCGCTTTCTGACGGAGCTCTGGTCGGCTGCACCGTGCAGTGCCCGTGGCATGGCTCTCAATTCGACATCCGCACCGGCCGTGTGGTCTCGGGGCCGGCGCAGGAGAAGGTCGACACGTGCGATATCGAGATCCGGGGCGGTGAGGTCTACGTGCACGCGCCTCGACCGCAAAAAAACGATGCAGAGCCGCGCAAGGCGGCATAATAGCATTCAGCCGTCAGCATTCAGCCCCTGACCATTTCGTACGCATCGAGAATGGTAAGGGGCTGCGTGGCGAATCTTCCGGTGCTATTTCTTTTTTGCCGCGGCCTTCTTCTTTGGGAGTTCCATGTTCGCTGGGGCGGCGGAAGGCGCCGAAGCCGCGCAATAACGCATCTTCAGCACCGGGGTGCTTGCCCCTTCCATCACTGTCAGCACATAGAGGCCGTCATACTCGCTTTCGCCGATCGCAGGAATCGTCCCCGCCTGCACGCGCTGGATGATCAAAGGCAAGGTATTGCTGTGGCCGACGACCAGTGCGTTGCCGCCTGTGCCGTAGAACACGTCCCGGACCAGCGTGCTTGGGTCGTTCGCCGGAACAATGGTGGGCTTGAGCGCAAGCGCCCTGGCCAGGGGGTCTGCCGTCTGCTGCGTGCGTTTAGTGTCGGTAACATAGATACGCTTGATCCCCGCATCCTTCAGGACACGAGCGAGACACTCGGCTCGCTGCTGCCCCTGCGCGCTCAGGGGAGCGTCAGGATCGCTGGAAGCCTTTTCAGCGTGACGAACAAGCACAACGGTTGAGGTGCGCGGCGAGGGTTGCTGTTGCGCGCCGGCAGCTTGCGTCAGCAGCAGCGCGGACAATCCAAACAAGACGAACAGAGTTTTCATGTGCAATTTTGCATTCATTCAAAGATGCTCCCCCGCGCCAGTGATTTTCTGCCAACTTGAACGTAGGTATCGGGCATAATTGCAATTCTTTTCTACGATGGGACCTTTTGCGGCTGAGGCGGCGCGCTTCCGCCCATGCCGTTCAGCAATCGTATGGTCTCCAGGGCCACGTCGCCGGCGACCTGCAGACTCTTCACGCTCAGCTTGTCCAGGGTGTCTTCGGTGGTGTGGTGGTAGGTATCGTTGTACCCGTAAGCGCCGTCAATAATGTCGGCGACGGGGACGCCGGTGCGGACAAACGGCAGGTGATCATCTTCGACGGCAGTAGATTCGCGAAAGAAATAGGATTGATATCCCAGCCCCGTGGCCGCCTGGAGCACCAGGTCTTCCAGCCAGGGCGTGGAGTTTTCATCGCGCATCACGTGCAGGTTGGCATCGCCCACCATGTCGAGCAACAGCATGCCTTTTATTTTCTTGCTGGTGCCGTCTGCCTGCCATTTTTGCGCCAGATGGCGGCTGCCCCAGAGAGCGTCAGCGGTGTTCCAGTGCCGGACCATGGATTCTTCGCCGTCAAAAAAAGCCAGCCATACGCTGTAGCCTTCTAACTTCTTGCCGCGCAACTGGTCGGCGATCGCGAGCAGCAGCGCGGTAGTGCAGGCGCCGTCATTGGCGCCCACGAATCTTGTGTCCTTAAGCCAGTAGTTGGTCTCGTAATGCGAACTCAGCACGATGACCCCGTCCTTGGCGCCGGGAAATTTGGCGATGATGTTGGTCATCGGTATCTTGCCGACCGAGGTTTCCGCGACGAAGGAATCTTCCTCCACCTGGTCCCCTTTGAGCTTGCTCTTGATGTAGCCGCGGACCTGTTCGATAGCTTTGCTGGTGTCCGGACGCGGTCCGAAGGCAACGATTTCTTTGGTGTACTGCATGGCGCGGGCGGCATCCAGGTGCATTTCCGGCCCGGCAGGCTGTAGGTTCTTCATCGCCGGATTGGCGGGCGCGGCCGCCGTCGGCGCTGCAGCCGGCGAGGCCGATGTAGAAGCAGTGTCACTGGAACAACCAAAGGTTGCTAAAGAAAATAAGAGCAGAACGAAACGAAGCTTTGCATTCGAGATCAAGCAGGCTCCTTAAAATTACCTCTTGCCTTTCCGCGCGCGAGGGCGACCTCAGCGGCTAAAGCCGGAGAGCTGGAAACAATTCCCGCAGGGCTAAAGCCCTGCTCCACCCCGCAATGGGAGACAGTCCTTCCGTGGTCCTTCCGGGCCGCAATCGTAAATTGCGGCCCAGAGGATGAACAGTATTAGTCTACTGTAGGTCTTCTTTTTCGCGCTTTTCTTTGCGCTTGCGCCGCTGTTTGGGATGGACCAGCCAGACGATCCCGATGCTCAGAATGTAGAGCAGAATCATGGGCGCCGCATAGATGGTCATGTTCATGATGTCGGTCGTCGGCGTGAGAATGGCGGCGATCACGAAGAAAATCAGCACCGCGCCGCGGATGTGCTTGAAAAGGAATTTCGCGTTGACCACGCCCATCAGGCCGGCAAAGCCGAGCACGATCGGCAGTTCAAAAATGAGGGCGAGACCTAATATGACCGTCAGGAAGAATTTTGTGTATTCAGTGACGGTGATGGCCGCACGGAAATTCCCACCATAAACGCGGATCAGGAAATCCATCGCGACCGGGAAGACTATCTTGTATCCGAAGAAGCCACCGGCCAGAAACAGGCCCACGGAAAGGAAAAGAAATGGCAGAACAAAGCGTTTTTCGTGGCGATAGAGTGCGGGTGAAATGAAGCTCCAGACCTGGTACAGAACGACAGGAGAAGCCACGAAGATGCCCGCCATCAGGCCGACTTTCAAATAGAGATTAAACGGGTCAGTGGGACTGAGGTAAGTCAGGTGCGGGTCAATGTTGTTGTCCCGAAAAACCTTCAGGATCGGCTTTTCGATCCAGGGATAGATGTAATCCTGGGCGAAATACCAGCAAGCCAGGAAACATACGCCAACCGCGGCGATGGAATAAATGATGCGCTTGCGGAACTCTTCAAGATGCTGCAACAGGCTCATGGAGCCGGTCCGCCGCAGTTCGCGCTCTATATCCTTATGTTCGGGATGTTCGGGTTCTGCCACCAACTCAGGCATCGTAATCCTGCGGGACCGTGTTCTTCATGCGTTCGGTGAGCCGGTTGAGGGCGCCCTGGATGGAAAGGTCCTCATCACTGGAGATCTTGGCAATCTCCGGCTCGAGGTGCTTGGCCGGATTGGCCTCCTCCAGCTCCATCTTGCGGATCTCCTCATGGATCTGCCCCTGGAACTCATTGCTGGCCTTTTTGAATTCAGCCATGAATTTGCCCCAGGTACGGGCCATTTCGGGTAACTTTCTGGGCCCAAACAGGATGAGTGCCAATGCCAGAATGAAGATGATCTCGCCAGAAAAACCGAAGTCCATAAAAGTATCAGCTCAATGATACCGCAGGTATTCTTAAAAAAGTCCGCGATTTTGATTAACTTTTCCAATGAAGAAAAGCCGCAGCCCGCGGCATTTCCACAGCATCTTACGAATGTACGCTATTGCGCCGCAGGCGGGACACCGAAGTAACACCTTAGCTGAATCCTGGGCTGAAATGCATGCAAAGCCCTGAGCGGAAAGAGTGTTATACTGACTTGAGGTATTCCGCAAAACCAAGCTTTGAAGCTTGAGCGGCTGAAGGAATTTTCATGTCTGGTGGCACACGTCGTTCTCTCTTTTTTGTCCTCCTTGTCATTCTGGTTTGTGGCTCTCTGGGAGCAGGATTTCAGCGCAGCAGCAGCGGTTCTCCCTATGCGGGCGGAGCTTCCGATTCTGACGTGCGCGACAGTCTGCGCCAGTTCTCCGAGATCTACAATCTGGTGGAGCAGAACTACGCCGAGCCCGTAAATCCCGATAAGGCGATCTACAACGGCGCCATCCCGGGCATGCTGCACGTGCTTGATCCGCACTCCAACTTTTTTGATCCCAAATCGTATTCGGCGCTGCGTGAAGAGCAGAGCGGCAGATATTACGGCGTGGGCATGCAGATTGCCCCGCGCAACAACAAGATCATCGTGGTCGCCCCGTTTGCCGGCACCCCGGCGTACAAAGCCGGCCTGCGCCCCGGAGACGTGATCCTCGGCGTCGACGGCAAGCCGACCGACAACCTGGGCGTGAGCGACGTTGCCGACATGCTGAAAGGCCCCAAAGGTACAACGGTCCACATCTCGATCCTGCGTGAAGGCAACGACAAGCCGCTGGAATTCACGGTGGTGCGCGATGAGATTCCGCGCAACAGCGTCGATTTGAAATTCCTGATCCGCCCCGGCGTCGGCTACATGCACGTGAGCGCCTTCAATGAGACTACGGAGCAGGAAGTGGAAGAAGCGCTGAACAGCTTCGGCGATCTCAAAGGCCTGGTGCTCGATCTGCGCGGCAATCCGGGCGGCCTTCTGAACGAAGGCGTTGGCGTGGCGGACAAGTTCCTGAAAAAGGGCCAGGTCATCGTGTCGCATCGCGGCCGCAGTTCACCGGAGCGCACCTATAAGGCGGCGCACGGCAACGGCGGCAAGGATTATCCGCTGGTGGTGCTGGTGAATCGCGGAACCGCCTCCGCTGCGGAAATCGTCTCCGGCGCCATTCAGGACCATGATCGCGGATTGATCACAGGCGAAGTGACCTTCGGCAAGGGGCTGGTGCAGACGGTGTATCCGCTCTCTGAGAATACCGGCCTGGCGCTCACGACTGCCAAGTACTACACGCCCAGCGGAAGACTGATTCAGCGCGATTACAACGGAGTCTCGTTGTATGACTACTATTACGCGCGTGAAGAGGATGAGAATCCCAACACGAACGCAAACACGAATCCGAATTCGAGCTCGTCGCCCAACAAGGAAGTCAAGCTGACCGACAGCGGGCGCACGGTGTTCGGCGGCGGCGGCATCACGCCCGATGTCAAGATCAAGGCATTCAAGACCACGCATTTTGAGGACTCGCTGCTGGTGAAGTACGCATTCTTCAATTTCGCCAAGCATTATCTGGTCAACCGGCACGTGGACAGAAATTTTGAAGTGAATGACGCAGTCATGCAGGAGTTCCGCAAGTTCCTTGATTCGCAGAAGATCGCCCATACCGAGGCCGAATTGAATGAGGGCAGCGACTACATCAAGTCCAGCATCAAGACGGAAATCTTCATCGCGGAATTTGGCCAGGAAGAAGGACTGCGGGTCCGGGCGGAAAGCGATCCCCAGGTGGTCGCAGCGCTGAACCTGCTGCCCAAAGCCAAAGAGCTGGCTGACAACGCCAAGAAAGTCATGGCGCAAAGAGCGGCTGCGCAGGCCAGCCACTAAACCGGAGCGAATTGACGGAACGCCCGCCGAGTTGGCGGGCGTTTTTGTTGCTGGCGCCTGCCTGCGTCGCTTGTGCTGTATCAAGAAAAAGGCCGGACACCGAGTTTGCTCCGGGGTGGGGCGCGGTACCCACCCTGGCATCAACACGCGGGGCCCGGCTTTTGCCGGAAGC
>DASTJB010000208.1:0-9420 GCA_035717005.1 Candidatus Angelobacter sp. | reverse complement strand
CAGGAAGCCTTCCGGCGACTTCATGTTGAGCAGCTGGCGAATGCGCTCGGCAATTTCATCGAGCCGGTCGACGCCGAGCGCCATCTGCATGCGCCGTTCCGAACCAAACTGGTTGATGAGCACGGGAATGCCGCTGGCGCCCTTGACGTTTTCAAACAGCAGCGCGGGGCCGCCAGGACAACCGTACTTTTGGGCAGCGCCTTTGGAAACGCGATCGGCGATTTCAGTGATCTCCAGGATGGGATCGACTTCCGCGCGAATGCGTCTGAGTTCGCCGGCGCGGTCCAGGGCGGCAATCCATTGTCGTAGGTCGTCGTATGACATTATGTGGCGATTATATTCGAGCAGTCCGAAATCATCGGCCAGCAAACCAAGCAGCTAGCAATTAGCAACTGGCAATTGGCTCAGCTAAAGCTGGCCTTAGGCACTGTCACGTCCCCATTAATACTCTTGAGCGTCGGCTTTAGCTGGACTGGCTGCTAAGTGCTAATTGCCAATTGCTTCCCCCGACAACCTGTCCGAGAGCAACTCTCATCATACCCAACGAACCACCACCCCAGGAGTCTCCGGTCCCATGGCCACAGCAATTCAGAATGAAAGTCAATACATTGATGCGTTTTTGAAATTGACGTTGAAGCCGACAGCGGCTGCCGACGTTGTGCCCTTGTTGAGTTCCCTCACGCCGGAGCAGCGGCAGGATTTTTTCGAGCTGGCCGATTCCAACCATGTGGTGATCCGCGCTTTTGAGGTCATCAACCGCGTGGCCGGCAATCGCGGCAACGCGAGCCTGCAGGCCTGGGCAGTAGAAATACTGGGAAACGAGCGCGCCCGGATCGCCAATGCGCTGAGCCGTTTAGAGCCAGTATGTAATGCATTGGAGGAAGAAGATTGTCCAACGGTGGTAATGAAGACGCTGGACCACTGGCCCGACCTGGGCAATGACCTGGACCTGGTTTCAACGGGCGACCGGCGGAAGATCATCGAGGTTTTCACCAGGCGCTTTGGCGCGAAGCTGGAAGCGCGCAGCTGGGGCGACCGTCTGGCCTGCAAATGGAACTTTGCTCTGCCCGGGCTGCGGGAATCAGTGGAGTGCCACGTCGGGCGGCTGGGCCAGACAGGAGAGCACATTGCGCTGGCGCACAGATTCATCGACCGGCGAGTGAACGCGCGGGTGTGTGGGCATGAGTTCTTTGTGCCGGCGCGGGAAGAACGTATCTTCGCGGCCACGCTGCAGCGCATGTATCGCCACTTTTATTTCCGCGTCTGCGACATACTGAATGCCGCCTCAATCGTAGAGTCAGGCAAGCTGGACTTTGCGGAATTGCGGTCGGCGGCGCTGGAAGCCGGCATCTGGCCAGGCGTAGCCGGCTTCCTGAAGATTGTCTCCGACTACGTGGAGCGGTATCGCGGGACGCCGGTGAGCTTGCCGGAATGGGTGATCGCCGGCGCGACGGTTGGCGGCGACAAGATTTACACCCGCGCTCGCTTCCTCCGGCTGCCCATCATGCCGTATGGCGCGAAACTTTATACCAAGCAGATTACGCAGGCGGCGGTCCGTGGCAACGTGCCGGCAACGTTTCGTCTGAGCCTGCTGCCGCCGCTGGCGTCGGCCGCAGCCGTCGCATTCAGGATCACAGGCAGCGATAAAGGGGTGTGGTAGAAAGCAGCTCTTAGCTGTTAGCCATCAGCTCGCAGCTTTGTCTTCTAGAAAGCGCCGATTGACCAATCGCAGAGTGATGATTCGAGCCTGTCTGCTCAGCCTCTCAAATGTCCCTTGTTAAAAAAAGAAACCTGAGAGCGAAGCGGATTGCAAGGAGCCAAAAGGGCGATCGCCTTGCGACCGCCCTCTTGCTTTGTCCTTTCACCCCGGGAAGGAGCACTCGGTTAGTGTTTAGGGTTAGAGGATTTTGAGTCGCTATGACTGCCTCGATCGCCTGACCCATGCGATGAGGATGAACCACCACCATGAGATTCGGAGCGAGAGCTGGAGCCGCCCCTGGAACCTTCATTCCTGGGCGGAGGAGAATAATGCGGCGACTCACTCCGCGGCGGAGGAGAATAACGCGGTTCGCTTCTGCCTTCGTTGCGGCTTGGCGGAGGCGTATAACGGGGCTCGCTCCGCGTCTCCGGCGTCCGCGAAGGCGGAGGCGTATACCGAGGCTCTTCTCTCTGCGTGCTGCGCGGAGAGGAATCTTCGCGCGGCGTTACTACCGGCCGCTTCAATTCCAGCGGAGGCTTATTTCCGCCGCTGGAATCTGTCCGATTCACCGAGCTATCGCGCCCGCCGCCGTTGTTGGACGGAAAGCGCTGCCAGCCCCCGCGATCTTCATTGCGCGGCGTCTGCGAAGGCGTAGCCGTCTTGTCCGGCTGCGACATCCGGTCAATCCCCGAAGGACGGTCAGCGTTGTCCGTGCGCGGCGTGCGGCCCTGATCATTCGACCTCACGCCCGGGGAGCCCTGCTCGCTCGAATCGCGGCCGCTGCGCCCCGATCCAAACTTGCTCCAGCCTCCGCGGTCGCGTTTGCTGTCCTGCCCTGAGCTCGCGTTTCCGCTGTTCGACGGAGGATTACTCTGCGCCATGCCTTCATTCGCGCCCGGCGCCATCCGCGCAGGACTGTCCTTGGCGGAAGGTCCGGCCGTCGTTCCAGCACCCGGCCCAATTCCAGCGTTGTTGCGACCGCCATCACCAAAGCGGCGGAAGCCACCTGGGCTGTCTTTTCCGCCCTGGTTGCCGGAAGGCCCAACCGCGGCGCTGCCACTTTCATTCGCGCCAAACCGGCCATTGCCGCGCACATTTGCACCGTCAGTCTTCGCGCCGGCGTTCGCGTTTGCGTTCACGCCGCCATCGGTGCGCGGTACCTGCATGTTGCCGCGCGTAGCCGTTCCAGCACTACCGTCTGTGCGTGGTACTTCGGCATTGCCGTGCGTAGCTGGACCAACCTTCCCATCGGTCCGCGGAACTTCCATATTGCCGCGATTGCCGGCTGCCGCGTCCGCATTCGGGCCCAGAGTGACTCCGCCCTGGTCGCGGCGCTCCACCTGCATGTTGCCGCGATTCATGTTTACGGCTTCCGGCCCAACCGCGCGCTGCACGCGTTCCACCTGATTGTGGAAGTTTTCCGGCCCTGCCGGCGGCTGATGCCGCGTATAGAACCGGTCAACGTTACGCGGCTGCACGGAACCGCCTGCCTGGACGTTGCTGTTGGCGGCCACGCGCAGGTTCTCGCGCGACGGAACGACAGGAACGTTCGCCGTCATCATGCGGCCTTCGCGCCATTCGTTATCGCTGACGCCGGAGCGCCGGTTGGAGAAGTTCCCGCGCCCAAAGTCCTCGCTCGAGACGTTCGTGATCGAGTTGCGCACGTGCACGTTGTTCTGGACCAGGTTCACGTTTGAGTAATACGGCTGCCGGCCTCTGGTTGCCAGCGGCGGCACCACGTTGTGCACGTTGGTTACGTTATTGATGTTCGTAATGTTCGTAATGTTGGTGATATTGGTGATATTGGTTACATTCACCACGTTTACGCGATTGAATCCGCGGCCCCACCAGGGGAAGAACGGATCATGCGGACCCACCGGAAACCATCCAATCGAGCCGAAGCCAAACGAAGAGTGGTGTCCAAAGCCCACGAAGAAGACGAACGCCGGCGACCACACCGGCCTGTAGCTCACAAAGACCGGTCCCGGCCACCAGCACCAATTGTTGCCGTAATAGAACCAGCGGCCATAGTGGTACGGCGCCCAGCCCCACGGCTCATAGCTCACCCAGGTCCAGCCCCAGCCCGGTTCCCACACCCAGCGGCCCGCCTGGTAAGGCGCCCAGCCCGCTCCGCTGTAATACGGTTGCCACACATCGCCATAGCCCGGCACCCACACCCAGTGCCCGTAGGCATCCAGGTCATTTACTCCGGTGTAATAGCGATTGGTGCGGCCCCAGCTATGCGCATCCTGGATCGCGCTATCGCGATCTTTGTTCCAGCGGTCCCAGTCATCCTTGCCCGGAGCGCTGGCGATCTTGTATTCCGGGTTGTCCGTCCCGCGGACCTGGATCATCTCGCCCGCCCTCACCCGAGTGCTGCCCTGCGGCGTGGTAACTTCGGCTTCTCCATCGCGGACAATCACGTCCGTCTCCGAATCCGAGTTCACCTGCACGCGATACCGCCCATGCTTCAGCGGCCGCACCGCCACATTCGGCGTATCGATCTCGACATCGGCCTCGCTGCCCTTGAACTGCGTGTAATTCGCATATCCCTGCGCCACCTGAAGTTGTATGCGCGTCCGCGTCAGGTCGGCGATCTTCACCTGGCTCCCTGCCGCCAGGCGCACAATGTTGGCGTAGTCCAACTGGATCTCCGCCCGCGACTTCTCGCCCGTCGCCACCTGGTCGCCCCGCACCAGCGGCGCGTTGATCGACGTATTTTCCCAGTCGCTCGTGTCGCCGCGCTGCATGGAGACGTCGCCATGAATCAGGCTCACGCGCGCCACGTTGGTCTGCGGATCGTCATTGATCGGCCTTGCGTCGCCCTGCGGCCCGTAATTGTCCTGCGCCCATGCGCCGGCCCCGAGCATTGCCACCGCAAACATCCAAGCCGTTAAAATTCGTCCCAGTTTCATATGCTCCCCTTTTCCCTCTCGCGCGGCATTCACCCCTGTGCCGCCTTGCATGCCGCGCGACCCCATCACCTCGTCGGGCCGCGCGGCCACTCTGACTTCCCTAAGTCCAGAGAGAGGACTTCAACCTGCCTTGGTGTAAGGCAAGCACCATGCCAATCTCCAAGGGTGCTATCCAATTGAAGGTGATAGATTTAACGAAGGTTAAGATACGTAGCACTGGTGGGTGGTGGTTTTCGGCCAGTGAAAACGGTGGATTTTGAGCGGGCGACCTCGGTGCGAATCCCCACGACACCCCTGCCCGTTCTTGAGTCAACTTGCGGCGATCCGTCGATTTCCAGCCCATTTCCAAGTCGTTTCTGGCTATTGTTGCCATCCGTTTTTCGTCCTAAGTCCTTGCTTTTCAGACCACCCGATCACCAGATCACCCGATCTCCCGATGACTCCACCCCTCCCCCCGGTTTCGACCCAATTTGACCCAAGCCGACCCAATTCGACCCAAGGCTGAGGGCGTCCGGCAGAGGGTCGCAGCCCCAAAAAAGCGAAACGCCAAAGCGACTGATCGCTCTGGCTCATGAACTCCGCGTCTTTACCAACTGCTAATGCCTAAGAGCTGCTCTTCTGGTGCCGGCCCTTTTGAGCGAGTGACGCCGCAGCCGCTACCGGCGTGTGGAAACCTGCAAGGGACTTAACCCAGGCAAGCTGAACCACTAGTGTGAGTTTCTCATAGTTTTCGCCAAATTTCAAGCGAATAGAATAGCGTCGGTTTCTTCGTTTTATGATTGTGGACCGCAGGCGCCCTCGCCTGCGCCCCGACGGTCGCAAATCTTGAATGTCCGCCAAACCCGGACCGCGGCAATCAGGCACAGCGCCCAGGTAAATGATCTTTGCCGGCTCTTTCGTTGGGTGAGGTCACCAGATTATGGTAGACGATGAACAAGCGAAAGCCCACTGGGCCTTTTTAGGGTCACTCCGCCTGTTCGTGTTTTCTCTGCAGTTCATCCGGGCTGACGACTCAATCGTCATCGTCGTCATCGTCGTCGTGATGATGTTTGTGGTGGCCTCGGTGCGGTCCGCACCAGCGGTCGTCTTCCCGGCATTCGTCGTGGCGGCCGGGTCCAAAGATGACCTCCACTACCACCCGCGCCCGCGGGTGGACTCTGTAGCCCTCTCCGTATCCGGCGCGGAAAGCTAAGCGATAAGCATCCTGAAAGCGCGCGCGCTCGCCCAGCTCCCGATAATAGCCGCGGTCGGCGCGATCATAGTCGCGGCAGCGGTAGTCAAACCCGGCGCGCCGTCCATGATCGGAGTATCCCCGGTCGTAGCCGTCCTGGTAGCCACGTTCATATGCGGCGCGCGCGATGGCCGAATCGCGGTCGTCATCGCGGTGCTTGGCCATGGCGGAAGGCGCCAGCGCCGCCATGCACGAGATCAGTAAGAGAATTGCTCGCTTTTGCAACATGGGTCCTCCCTTGTACTCCGCGACGAAGCGTGGCGTGTGTGTCGTGACCGTTACCCGCGATAGGGGCAAGGCTAGCCGCGCCCTTTAGAGTCAATGTACCCTGAAAAGCGCCCAGTGTTTCGGCTTCCCGGCTCACCCCTGTTCATGTACTTCCGGGATCACTCGCCTTCATCCGCGACACCTATCTTTCCCAGCCGATACCGCAGCGCATTCCGCGACAATCCCAGCAGTCGCGCTGCCTGGCTCTTGTTGCCGTTCGCCCGCCGCAAGGCCTCGCGGATCATCGAGTCCTCCCACTGCTCCAGCGTCATGCCTTCCGGCAAGAAATTGTCCTGCGCCGCCGGCGTCTTCCCGGCGGTGCCGTCCAGATGAATGTCCTGCACGTCGATGACCGGTCCTGACGTCAGAGCCACGGCACGCTCCACCACGTTCTCCAGCTGCCGCACGTTCCCCGGCCAGTGATATTCCGTGAGCGCCGCCAGCGCCGCGGGCGTGATGCCCTCGATCTTCTTCTCGCTCTCGCCGGCAAAGCGTGTCAGAAAATGATTCACCAGCTCGGGAATATCTTCCTTGTGCTCGCGCAGCGGCGGAATGTCGATGGGCACCACGTTCAGCCGGTAGTAGAGATCTTCGCGGAACGTCCCTTCTTCCAGCGCCGCGCGCAAATCGCGGTTGGTGGCGGCAATCATCCGCACGTCCACCTTCAGCGTCTTCGTCCCGCCCAGCCGCTCAAACTCGCGCTCCTGGAGCACGCGCAGCAATTTCGCCTGGATAGGCGCCGGCACGTCACCAATCTCGTCCAGGAAGAGCGTGCCTTTGTCCGCCAGTTCGAACTTCCCCGGCTTGCTGGCCACGGCTCCGGTGAACGCGCCGCGTTCGAAGCCGAACAGCTCGCTCTCAAACAGCGTGTCGGGAATGGCCGTGCTGTTGATCTTGATAAACGGCCCGCTCGCCCGCCGCGAATTCTGGTGGATCGCCCGCGCGATCAGGTCCTTGCCCACGCCACTCTCGCCGCCGATCAGCACCGTGGAGTTCGTCGGCGCCACGCGCTCCACCAGCGCCAGCACCTCCTGCATCTTCTTGCTGCGGGCAACAATGTTCTGAAAGTGATAGCGCTTGCCCAGCGCCTCTTTGAGGCGCCGGTTTTCGTCCCTCACCTGCTGGACATCGAGTTCCTTGTTGATGACCAGCTTCATCTCCGCCATGGTGAAGGGCTTCAGGACGTAGTCGCTGGCGCCGGCCTTCATCGCGTCCACCGCCGTCTCCACTGAGCCATACGCCGTCATCACGATGAACGGCAGCGCCGCGTTCAGCCGCTTCCCTTCCTGCAAAAACT
The DNA here is from genome assembly GCA_035717005.1 of Candidatus Angelobacter sp. Lineage (GTDB taxonomy): Bacteria > Acidobacteriota > Terriglobia > Terriglobales > Acidobacteriaceae > Angelobacter. The sequence continues at coordinate 2,011 of DASTJB010000208.1, read as the reverse complement.
CCAGGCCATTCATGCCCGGCAGTTTCAGGTCGGTCACCACCAGGTCGGCCGGCTCGCGCCGCAAAAAATTGAGCCCCTTCTCCGCATCCTCCGCGGTCTGGACGTTGTGTCCGTCCTCGCCCAGGCTGATCTCCAGCAGCCGGCGCATGCGCGGTTCATCTTCGACTATGAGGATATTTGCCATTGGTAACTAAAATCCCGAACGCGCGCCCTTTGCGCGTCTTTCTGAAATCCCGAACCTGCGCAGTTTGCAGGTGAGGGATCCCTATTCCCTTTCTATGCATGAGTGCACGCTCATCCTTTGCCATGCACCTCGATAATTGGGGCTCGGCGCGCCAGATCGCGCGTTAGTTCCCTGTAGTTTGCTCTCTCTCTCACAATTTCGGCGATTTTGGCAATTTTGGCAGTTTTGGCAATTCTCTGCGCCTCGATGCTCTTCTCCAAACCTAGACCTTCCCGACTCGTTCAGCCGTTCCTCCCACAGGAAATGTAACCCTGAAACACGCTCCCTGATTCGGTGTACTCACCAGCTTTACCGTCCCACCGTGCGCATCCACGATCTTCGATACGATCGCCAGCCCCAGCCCCACGCCCGTCTTCTTCGTGGTCACAAACGGATTGAAGATCTGCTCCTTCATCTCCGGCGCGACGCCCGGCCCGCTGTCCTCCACCTCGACGGCAACGGCATTCTCTCGATCGGCGCGTTGTATCCTCACCTTCAACTCGCCGCCCTGTTCGCCCATGGCTTCGCAGGCGTTCATGAAAAGGTTGGTAAAAACCTGGTCGCAGAGGTCCTGATCCAGCATCACCGGCGGCACCGACGGCGCAAAATCGCGTTCGATCTTCACCCGCGCGCACGTGCCCTGCTCGGCAACAGTCTTTAAACAACGCTCAAGGAGCGCCGGAAGCTCCACCGGCTGCAAATCCAGTTGCGACGGCCGCGCGAAGTCCAGAAACCGCCCCACCAGCGCGCTCACGCGGTTGACCTCAGTGTAAATGTAGCCGGCCAGCTCCTGCGCCAGCGGTTCCGCCTTCTCCAGCTTCTGCGCGAGCAGCTCTGCCGAGCCCTTGATCACGCCCAGCGGATTGCGTATCTCATGCGCTAATCCCGCGGATAGCTGGCCCAGCGCGGCCAACCGCTCCGCCCGGCGCGCCTCCTCCTGCGCCTGCTTCAGGCTCCGATTCGCCTCCGCCAGGTTCTCTGACAGTTCCTGATACCGCCGCACCTGCATGCGGTACTGCATCACAAACCGGTTGACCGTCATGGCCACGAAGAAGAAAAACAGGATCCGCATGGCCAGCTCAGAAATGCCCTCGCCCGTGATTTTGAAGTGCTTGTGCGCCTGGATGAGATATGAGCTGTATGCTCCTGACGCCGCCAACGTCCACAGCAACGTGCCCAGCGGCCCGAAATACATCGCCGCCGTCATTACCGGAAGATAAAAGATGGGATAGTAATCGCTGTTAATGGCCGCCGGATCATTGGTGTGGTTGATGAGCGCTGTCGCCAGGCCGATCTTGATCAGCACCGCCATCGACGTGCCCGGCTTCCCTGCCAACCGCACAAAACGGTTCTCCAGCAGCTGGAACGTCCCGATCACCAGCAGGATGATCTGCTTGTGCCACTCGGCAACCGGAGGCAGCAGCGCCAGCCCGGCCAGAAAAATCAGCCACAGAAGGTCAAGCCAGCGCGGAGTTGCGCGTTCTCGCATAGGGACTGGATAAAATTTACCATGAGAGGCGGCATTCAGCGGGCTAATGGCTGATGGCCAGCAGCTTTTCAATCTTCTCGCTCAGCGCCTGGAAGGTGAACGGCTTCTGCAGAAAGCACGAAGGATCCAGCGTGATTCCGTGCCGTGGCATGTCGTCATTGGCATAACCGGAGATCATCAGCACCGCGGGCCCGGGACGCGTCTTTCGCACGTGCTCGAGCACCGCGCGTCCGCCCATTTTGGGCATCACAATGTCCGAAATCACCAGTGAAATCCGTTCCTGGTGCTTGTCAGAAATT
>DASTJB010000207.1:0-9162 GCA_035717005.1 Candidatus Angelobacter sp. | reverse complement strand
GATCAACAACAGCCGTGTGTTTCCCGCCCGGCTCTTCGGACGCCGCACCGGAGTGCGCGCGCAGCCGGTAAGCCCGCGGAATCCAGCCGCGCGCGATTTTCTCCATGGCCGGGTCGAGGTGCTGCTGACCCGGCAGCTGGGGCCTCTGGAGTGGCAGGCGCTGGTACGTCCGGGAAGGAAGATTGGCGTAGGGGAAAAGATCTTTTTTGAGCCGGAGCAGCCCGTTTCCCATTCTGGCTCGGCGGAACACGGGCTGGTCGCCGAAGTGACCGGCCGGGGCGAGTTCGGCGAGCGCACTCTGCGCTTTGATCCGGTAACGGACTTTTTTGCCATGGTGGAAGAGCTGGGGCACGTGCCGTTGCCGCCCTATATCGATCGCCAAGACCGACCGGAAGACCGGGAGCGATACCAGACGGTTTATGCCCGTCCCGAGATGCGCGGCAGCATCGCGGCGCCGACCGCGGGGCTGCACTTTACGCCGGAGATTCTGGAGGCCATCCGTGTATGCGGCATCGAAATCGCCGAGATCACCCTTCACGTCGGCCTTGGAACATTCCAGCCGGTGCACGTGGAGAAGGTGGAAGAGCACACGCTGCATCGCGAGAGCTTTTCGATCTCAGAAAGCGTTGCGGCGCAGTTGAACCGCGCGCTGGAGCAGAAACGCCGCATCGTAGCCGTGGGGACAACCACGGTGCGCACGCTGGAGTATGCCGCGCGGCAGAGCGCGTGGAGCGGTGACGGATCGCCGCGCATTTGCCCAGGCTCGGGCGAAGCCGACATCTTCATCTACCCGGGATTTGAGTTTCGCGTGGTGGGAGCGCTGCTGACGAACTTCCATCTGCCGAAATCCACGCTGCTCATGCTGGTGGCGGCGTTCGCTGGGCGGGAAAACGTATTGAAAGCGTACGAGCATGCGGTGGCGGAGAGGTACCGGTTCTTTTCTTATGGGGATTGCATGTTCATTGAGTGAGAACGGAAAGTTTGAATCAAGGGTGTCCGGCAGAGTCATCCAAAGCTTGCCATCTTACGTTTTCGCGGGTGGGCCTATCGATATAGCAGCGAGCCCGGCTTCCCGGCGAGCTGCTTGCGCAAAGGCAGAAGGAACGCTGTCGGACGACGGGCGCCGGCGGTTTGGAGCGCAGCGCCAGAACCAAAAGGGACGTAGCAGTGCTACGTCTCTACGTTTAGTTTTTCGAGGACTCATACAGTTTGCGAACCCGTCTGGTTGTTTTCATCAGCATTATTCAGGCGATTCTCCTTCTCGGGCACGCCTTCGTGTACCTGACGTGCGCGTACTTTTTCGGCGGCTGGGCGGCATTGTGGGAAGCCAAACTGGCCTTCGCGCTGCTGTCAATCAGCTTTGTGGCCGCCTCGCTGCGCGGATGGTATTCGTTTCATCCTCTGATACGGACGTTCTATGCCGCCGCGGCGGTGTGGCTGGGACTGTTCAGCTTTCTCTTCGTGGCTTCGATCGGCTGCTGGCTGGCTTACGGCGTGGGCGCGATTGGAGGCTGGGGCTGGACGCGGCCAGTGATTGCGGAGACAGCCTTCGCGCTTGCGGCTGCGGCGACTATTTACGGGATTGTGAACGCGGCGATGCTTCGCGTAGAGCGCGTCACGATCAAGCTCGACAATCTGCCGCCGCAGTGGCGCGGACGCACGGCCGTGCTGGTCAGCGATCTTCATCTCGGTCACATCCGCAATCACGGCTTCGTCAGCCGCGTGGTGCGGCGGATCGCCGCCTTGCAGCCTGACGTTGTCCTGATTGCCGGAGATCTTTATGACGGAACCGCAGGCGACTTTGAGCAGCTGGCGCTGCCGTGGAAAGAACTGGTTTCAGGCAAAGCGGCATCTCATGGCGTTTACTACATTGGCGGCAATCACGAAGAGTTTTATGCGCACACTGAGTACCTGCCGGCGCTGCTGCGAACGGGCGTTCGCGTGCTCGATAATGAGAAAGTGGAGGTCGACGGGCTCCAGATCGCGGGCGTGCATTATCGCGATGCGGTGAACGCGGATCGATATCGGGCGGTCCTGCGCAGTTTGGGGCTCGACCGCGGCCGCCCCAGCGTTTTGCTGCTGCATGCGCCGGTGCGGCTGCCGATCAGCGAGGAAGAAGGCGTCTCATTGCAGCTCTCCGGGCACACCCACGGCGGCCAGTTCTTCCCCTGGACGCTGGTGGTGCAGCGGGTATGGGGTAAATTCGCGCACGGACTGCAACTCTCCGGCAAGATGCGGGTTTACACAACGTACGGCGCTGGTACGTGGGGACCGCCTTTGCGGGTGGGGACCCGGCCGGAGATTGTGGTTATCAGTTTCGAATGAGGCGCAACCGGAGGAGAGATTCCGGTTGCGTTTTGTGCGTTTATGCACGCCAAATTGGGATGGGGTGGGATGATCTGGGATACCCAGGGAGGGGTTGGGGCATCGGGTGATCTGGTGATCGGAGGAGGCGTAAACCCACGCCGATCTGGGATCAGCTGGGATGATGTGGGATGGATAGGGAGGGGGAGGTAGATCTAATGACAGGAGTCGGAAAGGATAGAATTTAAGTTTGGCCACCAATCCTAAAGCCGCGCAGAAGGGCCGTGTCTTCCTGATGGACACGATGTCCTTCATCTTCCGCGCTTACCACGCCATGGCGCGGCAGCGGCCCATGTCGACCAAGAAGGGCGTTCCCACGGCGGCGACCTATGTATTCGTCAACATGTTGCGCAAGCTGCGGGCGGACTTCAACCCGGAATATCTGGCGGCTGTGTTCGATGTGGCCGGGCCCACGTTCCGCGACGAGCAGGCTAAGACCGTCACCTCGGTGCGCAAGTTCGACATCAAGACGCAGACCTTCAAGGAAGTGGAATACCGGGGCTACAAGGCGCAGCGGGCGGAGATGCCGCACGATCTGGCGCAGCAGGTGCCCTACATCCGGCGGGCACTGGAGGCGTACCGCATTCCGATCCTGGAACAGCAGGGCTTTGAGGCCGACGATGTGATCGGCACGCTGGCGCGCAAGGCGGCGGCCGCGGGCTATGACGTCTTTGTCGTCTCCAGCGACAAGGACATGCTTCAGCTGGTGAATGACAAGATCTGCGTGCTCAATCCGCCGAAGGACAACCTGATCTGCGACGCCGCCAAGGTGGAAGAGATCCTGGGCGTGCGGCCGGAGCAGGTCATCGACGTGATGGCGCTGCGCGGTGACTCGATCGACAACATTCCCGGAGCCCCCGGGATTGGGGACAAAGGGTCGGTGGAGATCATCAAGCGCTTCAAGACGCTCGAAAACGCGCTGGAGCACGCGAGCGAAGTGGAGCGCAAGACCTACCGCGAGTCGCTTGAGAACAACAAAGAGACGATTCTGTGGAGCAAACAGCTGGTCACCATCGACCAGAACGTCGGGACTGAGCTGGAGCTGGAGAAGATGGTTGCGGGCGAGCCCGATATTGAAGCGCTGCGCTCACTCTTCAGCGAGCTGGAGTTCACGACGCTGCTCAAAGAGCTGGCGCCGGTGGTGGAGGTGCGGGAAACCGATTATCGCGAGCTGAAGTCGGCAGCCGAGGTTGGTGAACTGCGCAAGGCCAAGGCGCCGCTGGCGATTGCCTTTGAATTCAGCGCGGCGCCGAAAGCCGACGAAGACGACGCGGAAAGCGAGCCGGAGCAGCCGACGAACAAGCTGCTGTTCGATGCTGCGCCAGCTGCCGATGCGAAAGCCCCGCTGAGGCTGGCGATCTCTCCGGCGACAGGCAAGGCCTTCAGCGCGGCGCTCGATAGCGACGAAATTTCAGCCGAGCTGAGGCGGCTGCTGGGCGATCCCACAGTTGCCAAGGCGGTGCACGAATGCAAATCCGCGCTGCGGCAGCTGGAGGCGCACGGAGTGGAGCTGGCCGGAGTACGCGACGAGCCGATGCTTTACTCCTACCTGATCAATCCCACGTATACGAAGCACTCGCTGGCGGAGATCGCGGTGCGCAGCTTCAACCTGAACCTGACCGGGTCGGTGGCCGAGGCCGCCGACGTGACCGGCCGCATCACGCCGGTGCTGCGCAAGGAAGTGGAGAGCGCGGGGCAGATGCCGCTGTACGAACAGATCGATCTTCCACTGGTTCCCGTACTGGCGCGCATGGAGCAGGCGGGCGTGAAGATTGACCGCAATATGCTGGGCAAGCTTTCGGTCGATCTGGAGAAGCAGTGCGACGCCAAGGCGCGCGAGATCCACGGAAAGGCCGGGGTCACCTTCAACATCAATTCACCCAAACAGCTGGGCGACGTGCTCTTCAACCAGCTCAATCTGCCCAAGCCGGTGAAGTACGGCAAAGGCAAGACGATTTCGACTGCCGTGGACGTGCTGGAAGAACTGGCGGAGACGCACGAGGTGCCGCGGCTGGTGCTCGACTACCGGCAGCTTTCGAAACTCAAGAGCACGTACGTAGACGCGCTACCGGCGCTGATCGATCCCGTGACCCAGCGCGTACACACCACCTTTAACCAGACCGGTACGGCGACAGGACGGCTCTCTTCCACCAACCCCAACCTGCAGAATATTCCCATTCGCACCGAGCTTGGCCGCGAAATACGGGCGGCGTTTATCGCGGAGCCCGGGCACGTGCTGCTCTCGGCAGATTATTCGCAGATCGAGCTGCGGCTGCTGGCGCATTTCTCCGAAGATCCGCTGCTGGTGGAGGCATACCGGCGCGGCGATGACATCCATGCGCTCACGGCTTCACAGGTGTTCGGCGTGCCGCCGCTGATGATTGACGCTGAACACCGGCGCCGGGCCAAGGCGGTGAACTTCGGCATCGTGTATGGGTTATCGCCGTTCGGACTGTCGCAACAGCTGGGGATCGAGCAGCGCGAGGCAAAGAAATTCATCGACGCGTATTTCGAGAAATATGCCGGCGTGCGGAAATTCATCGACCACGTACTGGAAGACACGCGGCGCGAGCAGAGCGTCAAGACGCTGTTTGGACGTTCGCGGCCCATCCCCGACATCAACAGCAAGAACCCGAACATGCGCGGCTTCGCCGAGCGCACCGCGGTCAACACGCCGCTGCAGGGCACGGCCGCCGACCTGATCAAGCTGGCGATGATCCAGATTGATGCGGAGCTGCGGACGCGCAAACTGGAATCGCGCATGCTGCTGCAGGTGCATGACGAGCTGCTGTTCGAGGTGCCCCAGGCGGAGATCGAAACCATGCGCGAACTGGTGCGCACGAAGATGGAAAACGTCCACGCCCTCAGGGTCCCGCTTCTGGTGGAGATCGGCGTGGGTCCGAATTGGCGCGATCTGGATTGACAATCACTTTGAAGCGGCCGCGCCTGACCGCTTCGCGCAGGTAGCGGCGATCGCGGATGCGCTGAATGCGGCGCAGGCGAAGGTAAGGCCGGGCGAACAGCGAGTAGCCGAATTTGAATAACGCGAACAGGCCAAGCGGGAGCGCGACCAGAGCAAAGACGTAAGCCAAGACGAGCAGCGCAGAAGAGAGCAGCCCCAGGCCTTCACCCATCGCTGATTTAAGGTAGGGTAAAAAAAGGTATCCGGCCGCAAGCATGGTCAGGACCAGGAGGGTTCGCAGAGCCCATTTTGTGGCGATCGCCTGCATGTAGCTAGTGTCCTGCGGCTGCGCCGGCTCCCAAAGCCGCTTCGATCGCGGCGGCAATGCTGTCCGCCAGCGCCTTCATCGTGCGCTCGTCTTCCGCTTCCACCATCACACGCGCCAGCGATTCGGTCCCGGAATAGCGGACGTTGATGCGGCCATTGCTGTTGAGCTTCTGCTCCGCCGCCTGGATCGCTCGCGCGACCTCGGGAATCTGGTCGAGCGGGGGCTTCTCGCGCACGCGCACGTTTTTAATGGTCTGGGGAAAGACCTTGAGATCGGCCACCAGCCCGGAAAGCGGGCGTTCGCCGGCGGCCAGCAGCGTGAGCACATGAATGGCGGTGAGCAGGCCGTCGCCGGTGGTGGCTTCACGCGAAAGAATGATGTGTCCGGACTGCTCGCCACCCAGTACCGCGCCGGACTTGATCATCTCTTCCAGCACGTATTTGTCGCCGACGGGCGCGCGCAGCATTTTGATCCCTTCTGCGCGCAACGCGATTTCCAATCCCATGTTCGACATGGTGGTGGCGACAACGGTGTTGTTGACCAGTTCGCCGCGCCGCTGGAGATCGCGGGCCAGCAGAAGCATGACTGCGTCGCCGTTGACGACCTTGCCGGTGTGGTCGGCGAAGAGCGCGCGGTCGGCGTCGCCGTCAAAGCAGATGCCGAGATCGGCTTTGCGGGCCACGACCTCGCGCGCGACGATTTCCGGATGCAGCGCGCCGCAATTTTCGTTGATGTTGCGGCCGTTCGGAGCGGAGTGAGTGAAATCAGCGTTCACGCCGCAGCGTGCGAACAGCTCGGGAGCAATTGCGCTGGCGGCGCCGTTGGCGCAATCGACGACGACGCGCAAGTGATTCGCCCCGGGGATGGTTCGTGCCAGTGAGTTCACATACGCTTCCTGCAAAGGCCGGGGACCGCGCTTAATCTCAATGCTTATTTTTCCCTCAGGCGTCTCATTCAAGAGAGAAAAAATCTCTGCCTCGATTTCCAGTTCTACGGCGTCCGGCAGTTTGTATCCGTCATGGCCAAAAACTTTGATGCCGTTGTCGCGCCAGGGATTATGCGAAGCGGAGATCACCACACCGGCGGAAAATGCCTGGGTGTGCGTGAGGTAGGCGATGCCGGGAGTGGGCAGCACGCCGGCGCTTTCGGTTTTCACCCCTGAGGCCTGCAATCCGTGTGAGAGCAGGGCGGCAATGCCCGGGCTCGATTCGCGCGTATCCAGGCCCAGAACGACGCGGCGCGGCCCGGCGGGGAGATGATCGCCGAGGGCGCGGCCGATCGCATAGACAGTTCTATCGTCCAGCGGGTACTCGCCAGCTACGCCGCGAATGCCATCAGTGCCAAAGAGTTTGCGCATAAAAAAGCGGTGGTTAGTACCTGGTACTTAGTATTTAGCAAGTTGTTACTAACAGCAAATTATACCTGCGGGTTTCGAGAGTAGTAGACAGCGGCTCAGTCGTTCGTTGTTCCCTTTACCTCGGCGGTAAAGCTGCCGCGGGCAAGCCGCGCGGAAATTTCCTGGCCGGACGCAAGTTGGGCGGCGTCTTTTACCAGCGTGCCGGCGGCGTCGAAGACCAGAGCATAGCCGCGCTCGAGGATCCTCGCCGGCGAAAGCGCGTTGATCTCCGCGGTGAAGCGATCGAGGCGCGAGCGACGTCCGGCGAGGTAGGCGTGGAATGCGCGCGCCAGCGTATCTGCTTCCGCCTGAAGCCGCTCCCGGTTCGCGGCCAGCGAACGGCGAAAATCAAAGTGCCGCACACGAGCGGCGGCGATTTCCAGGCGCCGGCGCTGTTCATGCAGCAGCGTACGATAGTCGGCCACCAGCCGGTAGGTCAGGTCATCGAGCCGCTGCGCGCGCTGGGTCATCAGGTCGCGAATGCGCGCAAAAGCGCCGTGCTGCGCCAGTTCCTGAAGCTGGTTGCGCGCGATCAGCAGCCGGTAGCGGGTGGCGCGATCAAGCCGCTGATGCAGGTGAGCAAGGTGTTCGCCGAGGCGATGCTTGGATTCAATCACCAGCTCCGCCGAGGCGGACGGCGTGGGCGCACGCAGGTCGGCGACAAGATCGGCAATCGTGAAATCCGTCTCATGACCGACGGCCGAGATCACCGGCAGCGCGGACGCGGAGATGGTGCGGGCGAGCGCTTCGTCGTTGAAGGCGGCCAGGTCTTCCATGGAGCCGCCTCCGCGGGCCACGATGATGACGTCGACGTTCTTCGCGCGATTGAAATATTTCACGCCGGCGGCAACTTCCGCCGCAGCGGTTTCGCCCTGCACCTGCGCCGGGTAAATCAGAATGCCCACGTTTTCATGGCGGCGCGCCAGGATGTTCAGCATGTCATGCAATGCGGCGCCGCGCGGCGAGGTGACGATCCCGATGCGGCGCGGCAGGGGCGGAATGGGCTTGCGCCGCGACGGGTCGAAGAGCCCTTCCTGCGCCAGCCGGGCCTTCAGCTGCTCGAACTGAAGTTGCAGCGCGCCCGCGCCCACGGGCTCAAGGAATTCGGCGGAGAGTTGCAGTTCGCCGCGGGCGTCATAGATGGTGATGCGTCCGCGGGCGATGATCTGCATGCCGCTTTCCGGCCGGAAGCGCAGAAGCCGCGCCTGGCTGCGGAACATGACGATGCGCAGCTGCGCGTCGCCATCTTTGAGCGTGAAATAAAGATGGCCCGACTCGGACGGGCGGAAATTGGAGATTTCGCCTTCCACCCAGACGTCAGTATAGCCGCGCTCCACGGTGGTGCGGACGGCGCTGACCAGATCGGCAACACGCCAGATGCGCCGCGTGGGCGCCTGCTCAAAGGTGAAACCGAGCTGGTTATCAAATGCCATACGCTTGTGAGTTTAACAGGGAGAGGCGCGCAAGAATGGCCGCCGGAGAGCGTTCAGATCAAAAGAAAAGACTCAGCCGCGAATTGCGCGAATGAACACGAATCAAAATGAAATGATTCGCGGATTTCGCGTTGCTTCGCGGCTTTACCGGTGCCGGCCGAACAGCCACAAGATCAGCGAGAGAACCACGCTGATCAAAATGCAGGTGACGATCGGAAAATAAAAAACGCTGTGTTTGCCGCGATAGACGATGTCGCCGGGAAGTCGGCCGAGCGGCAGGTGCAGCTTTCCCGCTAACAGGAGCGCCGCGCCAACCAAAACGATGACGCCACCCACCAGCAACAGAAGTTTTCCCAGGTCGGTCACGGCTCAAGATAGAGCGCCACCCGCGTGCGCGGATCAGGCGGCCTTGCCTACGTTCTTGTCGCCGAGCGTTGCCGCCAGTACGTCAGCCTTCTCGATCGAGGGAGGCTGGGCCAGCAGCTCGCCGGCTTTGGCCATGAGCGCAGCAGCAATCTGCCCATTGAGGTGCGCCTGGCGTCCGGCCTCGTCAGGGAAGGCGTCGAAAATCGCGAATGTCGACGGCGCTAAGCGAATGGCAAACCACGCCAGCGTGGCCGGCTCCTGCTCAGCCAGAGGCAGCCCGCTCTTCAGGAAATTAGCGACATCCTCTTCCTTACCTGGCTTGGCTTCCAGGCGGACGAAAAGTGCAGTCTTGATCATGGACAAACTCCTTTCA
>DASTJB010000206.1:0-2327 GCA_035717005.1 Candidatus Angelobacter sp. | reverse complement strand
ATTTTTCACCAGGATCTTTGCGATCGGAGCCTGGGTGCGGATCTCTGCGCCCAGTTCGCGCGCCGCGCCGGCAATCGCGTTGGAAATCGCGCCGGTGCCGCCCCGGGCGAATCCCCAGGAGCGGAAAGCGCCGTCAATCTCTCCCATGTAGTGGTGCAGCAGCACGTATGCGGTCCCGGGTGAGCGCACGCCAAGAAACGTGCCGATAATTCCTGAAGCCGACATCGTCGCCTTGAGCACGTCGGTCTCAAACCACTGGTCCAGAAAGTCGATGGCGCTCATGGTCATCAGCTGGACCTGGTTGTATTTGTCCTCGCTGCTCATACCCTGGAAGCGCTTACCGATAAACAGCATTTTCATCAGCTCGCGCGGGTTGAGCGTGGAAGGATCAGGCGGCACCATGCTGAGGATTGGCTTCACAAAGCGGCACATGGCCTGCATGGCCTTGCCGAATTCTTCGTAAGCTTCGGCGTCAACCTTGGAATGGCGCGCGATCTCACGGCGGGATTTGCCGTGGTCGTTCACACGCCACAGGTAATCGCCGCTGGGCATCGGAGTGAACGTGCCATCCAGTGGCAGGATCTCTAGTCCATGGCGCGGCAGATCGAGATCGCGAATGATTTCCGGGCGAAGGAGCGAGACTACATAAGAGCAGACAGAAAACTTAAAGCCGGGAAAAACTTCTTCCGTCACTGCTGCTCCGCCGAGCACGTGGCGACGCTCCAGCACCAGCACTTTTTTGCCTGCGCGCGCCAGATAAGCGGCGTTGGTCAGGCCATTATGGCCTCCGCCGATGACAATAACGTCGTATTTTTTCGAGCCGTTGGATACAGTTGCCATATTTTAAAGGGAGACGCGTTCGTCAACGAGAACTGGACACGAGACCAGGGAAGTGACTTCTCATTTTAATGGAGCAGGTGGGATTTGTCTTGAGGATGTTCAGTCATCTGCATACATAATCTGCCATGAGACGTTTGTTCTTCACAGCTCCAAAACCAGACGTAGCCCGGCAACAACCTCTGACATCACCCGGTCTGGAATCTTACTGATCGCTTCCGTTAGAAATGACCGATCAAGGGTGATTAACTGTGAAACATTCACGACCGAATCTCGCGTCAACGCGCTCGCGTGAGATGGAACCAGCACATTGCCGGGCGCATCTGCCAGCCGGATATTGCTGGAGATCACAGCCACAATTACAGTCTGAATCCGGCTACGGTTAAAGGAATTCGCCTGGATGACCAGTACAGGCCGGCGATATCCGGGTTCCGAGCCTCGCGGCTCAGGCAGGTCAGCCCACCAAATCTCGCCGCGCGTCACGGAGCTTACCAGTCCTCTCTTTCGAGAGACCGAAGCTGCGCGGACTGCAAAGCCGGATCTAATTCCGGGCTTTCCCTGGAATAGATTTTATTGAGGCGGGCTGTAATGTTGCTGGTTTTGCGACGCTCCAGGTACTCCTCCAGCGCGGTAGCATACAACTGGCTGCGCGACATCTTGAACTTGCGGGCGGCGGCTTCCGCCAGACGAAAGAGGTCTTCCGGAAGCGAAATTGCTGTCTTCACACACGGAGTATAACATAAGTTATACCGCTTGATGCTTGAGAAATTCGCGCGCGAATGGAGAACGGCCGCAGGCGAGGGCGCCTGCGCTCCACATGTTTTGTAAGGTTTTCGTATAATCGAGCGTTCGCAACTTACCTTTGAGGTTTTTCTCTTGCCCGTCGGTACCGCATTTCACGATCGCACCTTTGCCCTGTGCCACAGCCTGAATTACCGCGAGTGGTCGGGCTTTTACACGGTAAGCAGCTACGAGGTGCACCATGAGCATGAGTACAACGCCATCCGCAACGCCGCCGCGCTCATCGATATCACGCCCCTGTACAAGTACATCGTGGAAGGCAGGGACGCCACCAAATTGGTGAATCGGGTTATCACCCGCGACATCAACAAGGTGAAGCCGGGCCAGGTGATTTACTGCTGCTGGTGTGACGAGCAGGGAAAAGTCATTGACGACGGCACGATTACGCGGCTGGCGGAAAATAAGTATCGCTGGACCGCGGCCGATCCCAGCCTGCGGTGGTTTCGCCAGAACGGGCTGAACATGGATGTCCAGATTGAGGACGTCTCAGAAAAAGTCGCGGCGCTGGCTCTGCAAGGCCCGACCTCCGGCAAGCTGCTCAAGAGCGTTACTGAAGCCGATGTCGCAAATCTCAAATATTTCCGCATGACCAGCGGCAAAATCGCGGGCGTGCCTGTCGACATTTCACGTACGGGATACACCGGCGATCTGGGCTATGAAATCTGGGTGCCGATCAATGATAGCCGCGA
>DASTJB010000205.1:0-2741 GCA_035717005.1 Candidatus Angelobacter sp. | reverse complement strand
CGCCTATGGCGGCTTGCTGGGCGTGTTTCTGCTCGGACTTCTCACCAAACGAGCATCGCAAACCGGCGCAATCATCGGCATGCTCTGCGGGCTGGCCGTCAATCTTTACATCGCAATCTGGCAGAAAGAACACATTGCCTGGACCTGGTACGTAACCATCGGCGCCAGCGTCACTTTCATTGTGGGCTACCTCGCCAGCTTGACGATCAAAGACCCGCCGCGCCAATCACCCGCCGAAGGAACCTAGGGTAGAGACATTAATTGGTGCGCGAATCATCGGATGTGCGAAACTTCTCGTACCCTCATTCCATCATGAAATCAATCCTGGCTTCTCTTACATTCATGCTTTTGCTGGCGGCAACCGCGCTATCGCTCACCAAGCAGCGCGATCCCACGGCCCAATCCACCGAGCTTATCGTGGTTACAAGCACCGGCTGGAATTCATCCCAGGCGACCCTGCGCCGCTATCAACGCGCAAATGCGCACAAGCCCTGGAAGGCGGTGGGCGGCCCGAGCGCGGTCATGATCGGAAAGAACGGCCTGGCCTGGGGCAAGGGCGCCATACGCGTCGATGCGCAGGTCGCGCAGCCGGGCGATCCTGTAAAAAAGGAGGGTGACGGCCGCGCACCCGCCGGCGTCTTTTATCTCAGCAAGGTGTTCGGCTACGCGGCCCAGGAGCAGCCGGGTGGGAAAATGCCGTACATCGACCTGAGCGCCTCGGTCGAGTGCGTGGATGACACGAATTCGAAGTTTTACAACCAGATCGTCGATCGCAGCACGGTCAGCCCGGACTGGAACAGCTCTGAGCACATGTTGCGCCCTGACGACCTCTACCGCTGGGGCGTGCTGGTGGAGCACAATTCGAATCCGGCGGAAGCCGGCGCGGGCTCGTGTATCTTTATGCATATCTGGCGCGGCCCGGACGAGCCAACCGTGGGATGCACGGCGATGCCGCAGGCTGATCTGGAATCGCTGATCGCGTGGCTGGATCCCAGGAGCACGCCGCTGCTGGTTCAGCTTCCGATCGACCGGTATGAGAAGTTGCGTGCAGGCTGGCGCTGGCCGAAGATCAGCGACAACGCACCTGAAAGTGGAATGAAATCCATTGCCAAACCATAACGAGACCATCATGGCTTCCCCGGCGTCGAACGCCACTCAAAGTCGCCCCGATCTTGTTCGCGAGCTGAATGCGTGGCACGCAACCGCAATCGTTGCCGGCACCATCATCGGCAGCGGCATTTTTCTTGTTCCCAAGGAGATGATGCAGGCCGTGGGCACGGCCAAGCTGGTCTACCTGGTCTGGATCGTCGGCGGGCTGCTCTCCTTTGCCGGCGCCCTGACCTATGCCGAACTCGGCGCCATCAAGCCGTGGGCAAGCGGGGAATACGTCTACATTCGCGACGCATACGGCCCGCTGCCGGGATTTCTGTACAGCTGGACATGGTTCCTCATCGCCAAACCCGCCTCCATCGCTTCCATCACCGCCGGGCTGGTGCGAATTCTGGGGAATTTCGCTGTCTTTGGCTTCCTGGCCCAGCCTATTCTTCACCTCGGCAGCAGTTACGTTGTGACCTGGGGAACAATCCTGGCCATCGCCGCCACCATCCTGATTTCTGCGTTGAACTACGTGGGTGTTCGCAAAGCGGGGAACTTCCAGTTGGTGTTCACTGCGCTCAAGGTGGTGATGATCGCGGTGATCATAGGCGCGGGATTCAGCGCCGCCGGCGGAAGCTGGAGCAACTTCGGTACCACGTTTTTGGGCGCGAAAGGCGGCATGGCGGGCTTTATGGTTGCGCTCGTCGCCGCTCTTTGGGCCTACGACGGATGGAATGACCTCAATATGGTCAGCGGCGAGATCAAAAATCCCGAGCGCTCGATTCCCGTCGCCCTGATCGCCGGGGTCGCCCTGGTGGCGCTGCTCTATATCGGAGTCAATGGCGCGGTACAGTACGTGATGCCCGCGGCCGCCGTTGCCGGTTCGCAGGTCCCCGCCTCGACGGCAACGCAGATCGCCATTGGACGCACCGGAGCGCTGCTGGTCTCCGCCGGCATGGCGCTCTCGCTGCTGGTCACGCTCAACGGCACCATCATGAGCGGCGGGCGCATCCCGTTTGCCCTGGCTCGCGACGGCTACTTCTTCAAATCACTGGCGGAAGTTCATCCCCGCTTCCACACGCCGTCTCTGGCCATTGTTGTTCAGGCGATACTGGCGATCCTGCTGCTGCTCGGCGGCGGTGGTTTCAAGGATTTCATCGAGCTGGCAATCTTCGCCGAGTGGCTTTTCTACATGATCGCCGCCAGCACCATCTTCGTCTTCCGCATGCGCGAACCCAATCTGGCGCGTCCTTACCGCGTCTGGGGATATCCCGTGGTTCCCGCACTCTTCGTCATCTGCGCCGCCGTGTTGCTGGTTTACACCTTCATGGACAAGCTGCACGCCTCAGTGGTGGGAACGCTGGTGATGACTGGAGTGATCCTGGCGGGTGTGCCGGTGTACTGGTTGTTCGCACAGCGGAAGAAAACCGCTTAACCACAGAGGACACGAAGAAACACAAGAAAACTACCTTTGTGGACCTTCGTGTCCTTTGTGGTTCAGTTCTTACGCCCGGCTCAGCTCCAGGACCTTCTCCGGCGGCGACGGTTTCGGCGGAACCAGGCGCTCGTAAATCTTTACGTAATCCCGCGCTGCGGCGGTCCAGGAGAAATCCTTGCTCATGCCGTTCAGCATCAGCTTGCGCCAG
>DASTJB010000204.1:0-2446 GCA_035717005.1 Candidatus Angelobacter sp. | reverse complement strand
ATCGAAGACCGCGTGTCCTCCGCTTCTGCCACTCCGGCCGCCGTGCTCTCCGTGGACACGCCGGTCTCGCGGGTGCGGATCGAGCGGCTGGGGAAAAATGCGGCCGGGCTGACCCGGTGCCAGGAGATTGACCAGAGCGCGTATGACCCGGTGTTCCTCCGGGCTTCGGAGATCATGGCGCAGTACCGCGCCGCCATGGGTCTGCGCACCGTGTTCCGTTCGGACATTGCGTGGCTCAATGCTCCGCCCGGCGCCGCTGCCCGCAAGAAACAGAGCGCGAAGAAGCCTTGAAACCATATTGATGGTCATGAATCCAATGGATGGCATGGAAAATTTCGTTCGCGATACCGTGGTGCTGGGGACCGGCTGTGCCGGTCTGACCGCCGCCATTTACGCCGCGCGCGCCAACCTGCGGCCGCTGGTGATCGAAGGCCACGAGCCCGGCGGCCAGCTCTCACTCACCACGCTGGTGGAAAACTTTCCCGGATTCCCCGAGGGCATCCAGGGACCGGATCTGATCAACAACATGCGCAAGCAGGCGGAGCGCTTTGGCGCGGAGTTCATGGCCGGACATCTGGTCCGCGCTGACCTGGCGCAGCGCCCGTTCAGCCTCGACTTTGGCGGCGGCAAGACCGTGCGCGCGCACACGCTGATCATCGCCAGCGGCGCCTCGGCGCGCTGGCTGGGTTTGCCGAGCGAGCAGGCGCTGATCGGCCACGGCGTATCGTCGTGCGCCACCTGCGACGGATTTTTTTTCAAGGGCAAGCCGATCACGGTGATCGGCGGCGGCGACTCGGCCATGGAAGAGGCGCTCTTTCTCACCCGCTTTGCCACCAAGGTCACGCTCATCCACCGCCGCGACCATTTCCGCGCCAGCAAAATCATGCTGGATCGCGCGCGCAAGCACGAGAAGATCGAGTTCATGGTCGATACGGTGGTGGAAGATGTGCTGGACGTGGGCAAAAAAGAGGTGACGGCGCTCAAGCTGCGCAACGCGAAGACCGGCAAAGTGTGGGAGTTCCCCACCAGCGCCATGTTTCTAGGCATCGGCCACGAGCCGAACGCAAGGATGTTCAAAGGCCAGCTCGATATGGACGACGACGGCTACCTCAAGACATACGACTTCGTGATGACGCGCGTGCCCGGCGTCTTTGCCTGCGGCGATGTGCAGGACCGCCGCTATCGCCAGGCGATTACGGCTGCCGGGTCAGGATGCGCTGCGGCGATGGAGGCGGAGAAGTTTTTGGAAGAGCACGGAAGGTAAATCTCACCACGGAGGCACGGAGACACGGAGAGTTCGGGGCAGATGATAAAGTGGCTGAACAGGATCGGTCTCATTCTGGCGCTGGTGGGCGGCGTTGTCTACGTGTTCGCAAAAATCCATTTCTTCACCCGCTTCGGGGCGGTCAGCACCGACGAATACGTCAAAGAACATTACCCGTACACTCTTGGCCTGCTGGCCATTGGTGGAATCATTTGGGTTATCACTCGCGTGATCAGTCATCTCGAAGGCAACCAGCACAAGCAGGAGTGAACACCCTCGCAGCAATCCGTCGTTTGTGTTACAAAAATATGTTTGCCTCAAACGTCTAAATCTTGTCGCCTAGGAGCCCTGTGTTAAGGGCCGCCTTCATTTCTCTATCTGAAAGCAAGACCATCCGTGCTGCGGCGGAGAAGACCTGGGCTGGTCAGCGGCTCTCGCGCCGCTTTGTGGCGGGCACCACGCTTGAGGACGCGCTCGCGGCCACGCGGGCAATGAACCAGCTGGGCTTGAGCGTAAGTGTCGACAACCTGGGCGAAAATGTCACCAACGCCGGCGAGGCGCGGCATAGCGCGCAGCTCTACCACCAGCTTCTCGATCAGATGCAGGCGCAGTCGCTCAATGCCAACGTGAGCCTGAAGCTGACGCACATGGGGCTGGACGTGGACGAGGCCATGGCCTACGAAATCGCTTCCGGCGTGGTGCAGCACGCGGCGCAGCTCAACAATTTCGTACGTATCGATATGGAAGGGTCACCTTACACGCAGCGCACCCTGGACTTCGTTCATCGACTGCACCGGCAGCAGGAAAATGCCGGGCATGTGGGCGCGGTGATCCAGTCGTATCTATACCGCAGCGAAAAAGACGTAGAACAATTGCTGGCAGAGCGGATCCGCATACGGCTGTGCAAGGGCGCGTACAAGGAGCCGCCCGAGGTGGCATTCGCGAAAAAGGCCGACGTGGATGCGAACTACGTGAAGCTGATGAAGATGCTGCTGAAGAGCGGCGTTTATCACGGGATCGCCACGCATGACGAACAGATGATTCGGGCGACAATCGAGTTCGCGCAGACCGAGAAAATCGCGCCTTCGGCTTTCGAGTTCCAGATGCTGTACGGCGTACGCCGCGACCTGCAACAAAAGCTGATCAAAGAAGGCTGGCGCTGCCGTGTCTATATCCCGTTCG
>DASTJB010000203.1:0-18243 GCA_035717005.1 Candidatus Angelobacter sp. | reverse complement strand
CAGACCGCCGTCTTTCCGCTGTTGCAGAAGCACGTCAGCGCGCTTACCAACACGCAGGGGCCGCAACGCATTGCGCGCGACCGCTCCGACGTTTTTCTCAGCTCCACCGGCAATATCTCCAGCGTGTGGTTCCGCTGCATCGCGCCGCTGCGCGTCAGGGGTAAATTGATCGGAGCGCTGTTGCTGGGAGAGCGTGAAGAAGCAGCCGAGTACACAGCCGAAGTCCTGCAGCAGCTCGGCGACCTTGCGCCGTTCATTGCGCTGGCGCTCTACAACCACCAGCTCATGCAGTCACTGGAAGAGCGCACAGCGGAGAACCTGAAGCTGATTGCCTCAGTCCATTCTTTCTGGGATGACGCGCTCGCCGCTTTTGCCGCCACCATCGACGTAAAGTCCATCCAGATGCAGGGACACTCGCTGCGCGTGGGCCGATACGCCGCGGGGATGGCGGAGTCGCTGGGCATGTCATCTTCCGAGGTAAGCGAGATGCGGGCGGCAGGCTACCTGCATGACATCGGCAAGGTCACGGTCGACAAATATCTCTTCAGCAAGCCGGGCGCGCTGGAGCCGGCGGAATTCCAGGAAATCGCCGATCACACCGTGCAGGGGCACCGCATTGTCTCCACCGTGCAGTTCCCGTGGCCGAAGATTCCCGAGGTGGTGCGCTCGCACCACGAGCGCGCCGACGGCTCCGGCTATCCCGACCACCTGCATAATGACGAGGTTTCCACGCCAGTAAAGATCGTTGCCGTGGCGGACACGTTCGACGCCATGCTGAGTGACCGGCCGCACCGCAAGAAGCTCTCACTGGGGGAGACCGCCGCGCAGCTGAGCTGGCTGGCGCCTTCGAAACTGGATGGCGAAGTCGTGCATGCGCTCCTGGTGCAACTGCGGCGCGATGCCGTGGCGCATGTCTCGCCACCGCGCCCGTGGTCAGCGCCGGAGAAGTCGCGCAAGATGTTCCTGGATCCCAGCGTACCCTGCAATATTTCCCCCACTGATATCGATCACATGGTCTCCGAGCTGAACCGCAGGATGACGCGGGGAAAAGTAACGCTCGCGTAAAAAGACCAAAATCTATAGCACAAAGGACACACAGGACCACGAAGGAAATCTGGGAACTATTAGAATCTTGCAGTCTAATGGCAAGAACGCGACCGGACTCTAGAAGCTTGTAAGGTGACCGTTCTTCCTTTGTGATCCTTCGTGTTTTTTGTGGTCAAAGGTTCTTTTTTTCCACAACTTTCCTCTTGGCCCCGGGTTAATATCCCTGATAACTCGCGAGTTCCTGGAGCGTCTATGCCCGCCGCGCGCAAGCAACTGATTCTGCTGGGCCTCATTTTGCTGGTTTCCGCTGCCTTCCTGGCCGCCAGCGACAAGAAATCCAAGGCAAGAAACTCCGACAAAGACACACCCGCGCAAGCCGCGCCCATGGACGACGATAAGAAGATTGTCCATGCCCTGAACCGGTTCACGTTCGGCGTGAGGCCGGGCGACGTTGAGCGCGTCCGCGCCATGGGCCTGGACAAATGGTTCGATGAGCAGCTGCACCCGGACAAGATCAATGACAGCGCGATGGAGTCGCGATTGGCGCCTTTCCGCACACTGAAAATGAGCACGCGGGAGATGGTCGAGAACTTCCCGCCGCCGCAGCTGGTGCGACAGATCGAGAACGGCCGGAAGGGAATGCCCTCGGACCCAGGGAAGCGCGCCATCTATGAGACGCGCGTGGCGGAATACGAGCGGCGCCAGGAGAACAAAGAAGCCAAGGCTGCGGCTGCGAAGCCGGCGGATGTGAAGGCCGATGTGAATGCGGACCCGGCGGACAAAGAGATGAAAGATGCTCCCGCGGCAAACGCCAAGGATTCTCCGGCGCAGATGAAGCTCGATCCCACCGACCCGCAAATGACTCCCGACCAGCGCCGCCAACAGAGGCGCGCGGAAGACGCCATGTACGCCGACATTGATAACACCGGCCTGCTCGACAAAACGCCGGACGAGCGCTACAAGGCCATTCTGAAGATGCCGGTGGACGAGCGGATCGATTTGCGGCGCACCTACCGCGGCGAGCGGGCGCTGAAGCTGATTGACGGCATGAAGCCGGAACAACGCGAGACCGTTCTGGCCATGCTGGAGCCGCAGGCCGTGGTAGGCGGCGAGCTGTCCGGGGCCAAGCTGCTCCGCGCCATCTACAGCGATCGGCAGCTGGAAGAGGTGATGACCGATTTCTGGTACAACCACTTCAACGTCTTCATCGGCAAGGGACCGGACCGCTACATGATCAACGCCTATGAGCGGGACGTGATCCGCCCGCACGCCCTGGGCAAATTCAAAGACCTGCTGGAAGCCACCGCGAAGAGCCCGGCCATGCTGTTCTATCTCGACAACTGGCAGAGCGTGGGCCCGAATTCCGACCTGGCGCTCTACGGCCCGCAGCGGCGCATAGCGCGGCGGGGAAGATTCGCCCGCTTCCCGCGTCCGCAGCAGCAAGCTAAGAACCGGCCGAGTGGACTGAATGAGAACTACGCGCGCGAAATCATGGAGCTGCACACCCTGGGCGTGGACGGAGGCTACACGCAGAAAGACGTGACCGAACTGGCCAAGGTGCTGACCGGGTGGAGCATCGAACAGCCGCAGATGGGCGGCAGCTTCCGCTTCAATGAGCGGGCGCACGAGCCCGGCGCGAAATACGTCCTGGGGCACAAGATCGGCGAGCACGGCGAAAAAGAGGGCCAGGAGATGCTGGAGATCCTGGCGCATCATCCTTCGACGGCGAAGTTCATCTCGCGCAAGCTGGCCATGCGCTTTGTCTCCGACAATCCGCCGCCGGGCCTGATCAACCGCATGGCGGAGACCTTCCAGAAGAAAGACGGCGACATTCGCGAGGTGCTGCGCACCATGTTCCGCTCGCCGGAGTTCTGGGCCGCGGATGCTTACCGGGCGAAGATGAAGACGCCGTTTGAATTTGTCGCCTCGGCGGTGCGGGTCTCCGGCGCGGACATTAAGGACGCGCTGCCGCTGGTGGCCACGCTCAACCGCATGGGCATGCCGCTCTACGGGATGCAGCCGCCGACCGGCTACTCCATGAAGGCGGAAGCGTGGGTGAACTCGTCGGCTCTGCTGAACCGCATGAACTTCGCGTTGCAACTCGGTTCGGGAAGGCTGCCCGGGTCGTCACTCGATCCGCAGGCGCTGATTCATGGCCCAGCGCCGGCGGACGCGGAAGGGGCGCTCACGGCGCTGGAGCAGGGCCTGCTGGCCGGCGATATATCACCGCAGACGCACGCCGTGCTGGCGAAGCAGCTCAGCGATCCAAAAATCGCGCAACGCAGGCTGGATGATCCGGCAAAGCAACCCAATCTCGGCGCGGTTGCAGGCTTGATCATGGGATCGCCGGAATTTCAGCGCCGGTGAGCGGGAAACCTTACCACGGATAAACACGCATTGAACGGATGAGAAAATTGCCAAAATCGCCGGAATTGCCAAGATTGCCAAAATTGGAACGCGTCGCCTCGCCAATTTCCTTCCGGCGATCTTTGGCAATCCGTGTAATCCGTGTTCATCCCTGGTGAGGTTTGTCGGTTCAGGTTCAAAAAGAACGGAGCAACAAATGTCTATCACACGACGAGTTTTCCTGAAAAACGGCGCGCTGGCCATTGTGGGCACCAGCATTATTCCCGGCTTCCTCACGCGCGCTGTCTACGCTGCGGAGACTGCAGCGCCCGGCAAGAAGCGACTGGTTGTGCTCTTCCAGCGCGGCGCCGCCGACGGACTGAACATCGTGGTGCCGCATGGCGAGCAGGCGTATTACGGCATGCGGCCGAGCATCGCCATTCCCCGGCAGAGCGTGATCGATCTGGATGGCTTTTTCGGCCTGCATCCCTCCATGGCGGCGTTCAAGCCGCTCTGGGAGCAGAAACATCTCGCCATCGTGCACGCCGCCGGCTCGCCGGACAACACGCGCTCGCACTTTGACGCGCAGGACTACATGGAATCGGGGACGCCCGGCGTCAAGTCGACAGAAGACGGCTGGCTGAACCGCGCGATTGCGGGACTGCAAGAGCCGGAGGCTTCGCCCTTCCGCGCTGTGGCCATGGGCGGCGCCCTGCCGCGCACTTTGGCCGGCTCAGTTCCGGCGGTGGCGATGAGCGACATTCGCGGATTTGCTGTCGGCGGCCGCGGCCCCAAGCCCAGCGTTGCCAGCAACACGTTTGAGGCGATGTATGAGCAGTCGGTCGATACGGTGCTGCACGGCACCGGCAACGAGACGTTTGAAGCGGTAAAGATGCTGCGCTCGGCCGATCCGGAAAAATACCAGCCTGCTGCAGGCGCAAATTATCCTAACGGCCGTTTTGGCGACAGCCTTCGCCAGGTGGCGCAACTGATCAAGGCAAACCTGGGCGTTGAGGTCGCGTTTGCCGACATTGGCGGCTGGGACCATCACGTGAATGAGGGCAGCGTGCAGGGGCAGATCGCCAACCTGACGCGCGAGTTCTCGCAGTCGATTGCCGCCTTCTGGACCGACCTGGGCGACCTGGCTGCGGACACGGTGATCGTCACCATGTCAGAGTTCGGGCGCACGGCGCGCGAGAATGGAAACCGCGGCACCGACCATGGCCACGCCAACGTGATGTTTGTGCTGGGCGGACCGGTGAAGGGCGGCAAGGTTTACGGGCGCTGGCCGGGGTTGCAGCAGGAGCATCTCTACGAAGGCCGCGATCTGGCGGTCACAACCGACTTTCGCCAGGTGCTGAGCGAGGCCGTCGCCAATCACCTCGGGAATAAAGAGCTGAGCGGGGTGTTTCCGGGATTTGAGAGGACGACGGCGAAGGATTTTTTGAAGTATCTGGGATAGCAGTGAGCACTCAGCAGCCAAAACAACTTAACCGCAACGGGCGCGAAGGCCGCAAACGAAAATTAAAAACAAATTACCACTGAGTACGCAGAGGACGGAGAGGGATTTTTAACTCTGTTTCTCTGCGCTCTCTGCGGTGAAAAAGAATTCCGTCGCGGTAAACGGGTTCGGCTAATTGCTATTTGCCAATTGCTAGCTGCTCACTCATACGCCAGCGCGTCAATTGGATCTTTCTGCGCGGCTTTGAATGCAGGGTAAATCGCGCCCAGCATGGCGCCGCCGATGGCGATGAAGGTTGCATAGAGCGCCCATTTCCAGGTGATCGGCAGGACGCGCAGCGTGGGGAAGGAATGCACGATGCCGGCGCGTCCGGCCACGCTGAAGATGAAGCCGACAACGATTCCCGCCACTGCCAGCAATAGCGTTTCGCGCAGGATCACCCGCACGACGTAAGCCTTGGAAGCCCCAAGCGACTTCAAGATCCCGATTTCGCGGGTGCGCTCCATAACGGCGGTGTACATGGACTGAAAGATGACGATAAAGCCGATCACCATGGCAATCCCGATCACGACTTTGATGAAGATGGAAAGACCGGGAATGTTGTCGGCGGACATGATGGCCAGCCACTCGCTGATGGTCATCACGTTGTAGTTTTCCATCCCCGGGATGGACTTGATCTCCTGGGCCACCAGCGTGTCGTTGTGAGGATCGTCGAGCTTTACGTAGAAGAGCGTCGCCTTGTTTTCCATGCCGATCAGGTCTTGCAGGGTCTTCATGGGAATGTAACGGCGGCCGCCGCGGCCGTGCGGGATCACGCCGCTGACGCGGAATTCATGGTTCAGGCTTTTTACCATCTTTCCCGGGTGCAGCTTCTCACTGGCTGCAATGTAGTCGTCGACAAGCATGTCATACGGCCCCTGGAATGGGCCGCCTTCCAGGTAGCGCATGGGCCCGCCGAGTTCCTCAAATTTCTCCAGGTCGATTCCGGTGAGGATCTCAATATTGTTAGTGGTCTGCATAACCACTGGACAAACCACGGCGATGTGCGGCTGTTTGGCAATAACGTCACCGACCTTGACGGAAACCGGTGCGCTCGAAAAGGCAGAGAAGTTGGCCGAGCCGGGCGGCCGGACCAGGATGTCGGCGCCCGTGCCTTTCTGGCGGGACCTGTTGTCGTCCAGAATGCCCAGCGCCAGGCCGACGATGAGCAGGATCAGCGTGACCTCGACCGCGACGGCGACAATGCTGATCACCGAACGGATTGGCCGGTGGACCAGGTTGGCCACGATCATCTTGTTCATAGGCATGTGCTCACGCGATCGGGGAGGGAGCGCTATCGCGGCTCCTTGCTGCTTTCCTGCTCGCGGGGCGCTGCGGCAGCCGAGGATTGCGTGTCCAGATTGATGAGCTGCGAACCCGGCGGCTGGGTCAGAGTAAATTGCTCATCGGTGAGCTGAACGTTGACGTCCATTTTCGTAATGGAGAGCGTGATGGAATAGCCCTCGATCGGCCGCTGGATCGAAATGATGCCCGGGAACATGATGGTGGTGTAGTTGTTGAAATTTTCATACCGGGCAAAGGTGACCAGCCGGCCCAGGCGGTCATAGATGTATTGCTCGTGCGGCATCAGATCAGTGCGGCTGAAGACGATCTTGCGCGCCAGGAAATACCCGTTGTCGTCTTTGTCGATGACAACCACCGTGTAAGCCGCCTGCTCGGCATCTTTGTGCGTCTTGGGATCTTTGACGATCTCCGTCGAGTGCTCCAGCACGGCGATTTCCTTTTCGGAGTCGATCGGCTTGAGCAGCAGGGCGTCCGAGATGTGCTGTGGACGCAGGTTTTCCATTGGCTGGGGTGAAGGCCTTTGCGGCTGGCGGTTGGAGCCGACGATGAACTTGTTCTTCACCGGGATGGCGAGTTCAAAGTTCCTGCCGTTACTCACCATGTCAAACATGCGATTCCGGACCACCGGTACCAGCCCGATCATGCGCAGCATCTCCGGCTTCCGCATCAGGATGTAACCCGCGACCTGCGGATTGTCGGTGACCCGGTCCTTTTTCTGCTCCAGCACGGAGCTGTCGATATCGACCGTGGCTTTGAGAGAGCTGAGTTTGGCTGCGTTGCTGTTGATGGATTCCACCAACTGCTCGAGCGACGCGTCTTTGAGCGCGGCTGTGCTGGTGCGCATCTTGACAGGATGCGAGGTGCGGAAGCCACAGCCGTTCAGCGCCAGCACTGTGACAACCAGCAGTAAGAGAAAGAAAAATGTTCTACGCCAATAAAAGTACATCACTGACTTTCGTACGCTCACCTACTAAATTTGGATGCACTCTAGTATATCGAAGGAGCGCACGCGGGAAGGCGGCAAAGAGCGGCATGGCGTGACAATCTCGCCACCGTCAACAGCTTAGCGGTTCGCCGCCTGGGGGGCGCGGCGATAAGCCTCCACGTTCGCGGCGTGTTCGGCGTCCGTCCTGGCGAACCTGTGGTGGCCCTGGTTTTGCGGGTCCGCGACAAAATATAAGAAGTCGGTTCGCGCCGGACGCATGGCCGCCTCCAGGGAGGCTTTGCCCGGATTGCTGATCGGCCCCGGCGGCAGACCGGGGTTCCGGTAGGTATTGTAGGGCGAATCGAAATGGAGGTCAGACTGGTGAATCACGCCGTCATAACGGTGGTTGAGCAGCGCCGCATAGATCACTGAAGGGTCGGTCTTCAGCTCCATACTTTTTTGCATGCGATTGTAAAAGACGCTCGCCACTTCCGGCCGCTCTTCCGGTGCGCCAGTCTCTTTTTCCACGATGCTGGCCATGGTCACCAGGTCGTGCACGTTCTGGTTCAGCCCCATGTCTTTGGCGTTCTGGCGGAAGCGCCGGACCATGGCCGCAGCCATGTCGTGCATTGATTGCGTGCGGGTGAAGTGATAGGTATCGGGAAAAAGATAGCCTTCAAGGCTGGGCGCCCTGGGGTCGAGATCGCGGACCAGAGCCGTTTCGCCCTGCGCAACTTTCAGAAAGTCCTCGCGCTTGCCCAGCCCAGCCTCTTCAATGGCGCCGGCGATATCGAAAATGTTGTAGCCCTCAGGCACCACGACGGTGTGGAAGAAGATGTCACCGCGGGCAAGGCGGTCATAGATTTCATGCAAGCTGGCGCGATGATCAAATGAATACTCGCCGGCCTTGAGCGGCCTGCGCCCATGCATGTAATGCCACAGCAGAAAGGCATATTCGCTGCGGATAATGCCATTTTGCTTGAGCTCTGCGGCAATGTGGTGCGCGGACGAACCGGCCTTGAGCTGCACCAGTTTCTGCTGTGACGGTCCCGTGGGCCACAGCAGCCCAAGGGCGAGCCAGGCCACCCCAACCACCAGCGCGATCGCAATCAGCCTGAAAAGGAGTTTCACCATGCTTATCTGCTGTCTCTATTCTAAGGGCGAATTGCTGAGTTTGAGCCTCCGAGCGTTCGTCTTCGAACATCACGAATGTGCATTGAACCTGCGGCTCGCCTCAGGGATTGGAAGGAAATCATCGGGCCGGAGTTGCAAGCGCGGCCGCCAGCAGAGAGTCAGAGTTCAAGATGGAGGCGCAGGCCAGGGACAACAACAGGGCCGCGGTCCCGGTTGTATCCGGGATGGACAATCCACTGCAGGTTGGGCGCCAGATAGGCTCCACGCCACAAATGCGCGTTGTAATAACTCTCCAGAATGTCTTCACGCGCGTAACTGAGCCGGCCATCGCCGAGCAGGAACCCTTGCCCGCCAAACTGGAGATAGAGCCGGTGATCCCGTGAAATTCCGTTGGAAATGATGACGAATCCGAGCTTGTCGTCGGGACGGCCCCAGCGGCGAAGGCGGTAATCGGCGCCGGCCTCGATGCCCAGGTTTACTTCTGTGTAAGCAAAGCTTTCATGGTGGCCTTCGTTCCATCCCCAGCGGCCAAAGGCGCGCAGAGTGCTGGCGAGCTCCTGCTCAAAGTTGAACCCGAAGCCGTATTTTATGCGGCCCTGGCGACGGTGCGCCTCGATGACTGGAACAGGATCAACTCCGGCCAGAAAGGCCTGCACTGCCTCCCGGTAGCTGCCCATATTAGCGTGATTCACATATGTGAGGAGGCGCAGCACCGTGTGCCGCTCCGGCAACAGCTCCGGCCGGAGCTCCAGCTCGATATTTTCCGAGCGGGCGCGGCGAAGGTTGAAATCGAGGCTGGGTCCGTTGGCTACTTTCGGCATCAGCGCTTCGGCAAAACGCAGACCCCAGTTGCGATCCTGGAATTCCGCCATCGCCGCCACGGTGTAGCCGCGCGTATCGGCAGCATAGTCATAGGCGCCGTTGTTCACGGCGGTCCAGTTCAGGAATTGCAGATGGCTGTCACTTCCGGCGGAATTCATGTCGAAGTAGTCGGCAAGGCTCATTTTGCCGGCGCGCAGCTCCAGGCGGCGTACCGGCTGCTGAGCGGCCAAAGAGAGCGGCCCACGCTCGGCCCCTTGCTCTTCCTTGCTGAGGGCAAATACGTGGTGCAACAAGGCACGCGCCACATACGGCTTCGCGCCGAGCGTTGGGTTCCGCACCACATCCACGTTGGTGAATCCGGCAAGACCAAGCGCATTGCTGATGCCGCGTCCGCCGGCGCTTTCCAGATCGAACAGCGCTTCGGTGTGCTTACGGAGCTGATAACCCGTGTACAGGGTCAGCACGCGTGAAGTCGCGTGCTCATGCCGGGCAGAGAGGCTGTTCGGCCCCGAGTACCGTGAGCGGAAACTGGGATGCCATTGGAAAATGACATTGATCTGCCCGGAGACCCACCATCGGGAGCCTTCAGAATGTGGAAACAGGCTGGCCGGCCCGGATTCCTTCTTGTCCGCTGATTCCTGCGCCCGCGCAATGGCCGGGACCAGGAGCGAGGCAAGCAGAGCGAGGGTAAGCCGCGACCGAAAAGATTTGCAATGGACCAGCAATCAATGAATCTAACAGAGGTGCTCACCCCGGACGCGAAAAGATTTAACTAATGCTGCGCGATTGCAAAAAAGATTGCAGGATCAGCACAGCCGCCATGCGGTCCACGGCGTGAGCGCGCTTTTTAATGCTTAGCTCGGCTTCGCGCAGCAGGCGGTTGGCCTCAGCGGAAGTAAGTCTCTCATCCCATAGATGAACGGGAAGCTGGAAGCGCTGCCGCAGTTCCTCGGCGAATTCAGCCACCTTCTGCGATTGCGTGCCCTCTTCGCCGCTCATGCGCAAGGGATTGCCCAGAACGATCTCGCGGACCTGGTATTCGCGAATCGTGCGCTCCAGCCGGCCGAAGTCGGCACGCTTGTTCTTGCGCTCCAGCGTTTCCAGTCCCTGGGCGGTGATGCCCAGGGGGTCAGAAACAGCCAGTCCCATGCGCCGGCTGCCGTAGTCGATGGCTAAAATGCGCCCAGATTCCACCCGGCGATTATACGAAGGAAAGCATCTTACCTATGCAGAATGGCCACGAATCGCGTTATTCCGCCCGCCGAAGAACAGCTCAGGCCGCAGGAAGTCCCTGAGGCGCAGAAAGACGCAAAACAGCTGCGCCGGCAGGAAGAGCGCGAGCTGGGGCGGAGCCTGCGCGCGGGCGCCGTGGCCCAGGTGATGATTGCGCTGGCGATTGCGCTGATGATCTGCTACTTCGGCAAGCTGGTGCTGGTGACCCTGATGATTTCCGTCCTGATCACCTTTATGCTTGAGCCGGTTGTGGCGCTCCTGGAACGGATACGCATCCAGCGGTCCCTGGGCGCGCTGCTGGCCGTGCTGCTGCTGCTGGCCGCGCTCTACGGCATCAGCTATTTCTTTTACTCTCGGGCGATGAGCTTTGCTCATGAACTGCCCAGGTATTCCCACAAAATTCAGGGAATGCTTTCCCACATTACCAGGCAGACCAGCGAACTGCAGAAGACCACGGAGCAGGTCCTTCCCAAAGGCCAAACCCAGGGAGAGAAGCCGCTGCCGGTGCGGGTGGAAAACGGCGCCAGTTCGGGCTTGATCACGGAAAATATCGGGACCGTCACGGAAACCGTGCTGACCCTATGCTTCATTCCGTTTCTGGTCTATTTCATGCTGAGCTGGCGGGAACATGCCCGCACCAAGAGCGTGCAGCTGTTCAGTCCGGAGTACCGCAGCACCGCCTACGTCACCATGGGACAGATTTCACTGATGATGAAGAGCTTTATCGCGGGCAATTTCGTGATCGGCCTGTTCATCAGCATTGGCAGCGTGGTGGTGTTTGGGCTGCTCGGCCTGCCCTATTTTTATTTCCTGGGCTTCATCAGCGGATTTCTGAGCCTGATGCCGTACCTCGGCGTTCTGCTGGCGTTGATTCCACCGCTGGCTGCCGGCATCGGCACGCTGAGCAGCACCGGCATGATTATTATCGGAGCGACCGTGCTGGCGCTGCACATCTTTGCCATGAACGTTCTTTATCCCAAGGTGCTCGGGAAGCGCCTGCAATTGAACCCCATGGTGGTGACGATCTCGCTGCTGATCTGGGGATTCATCTGGGGCGCCATGGGACTGGTCTTGGCGGTGCCGATCATGGGCGCCATCAAGATCATCTGCGATCACGTAAACTCGCTGCGGCCGATCGGGGAGTGGCTGGGGGATTAGCGGCTACTTGCTGAACACTGCTTCCGCCTTCGCTCTGCACCGCTCCAGCGCCTCCTGCATTTGCTGATGCAACCCCGACATCTGTTCATTGGTAGCATCGGGCGGTACATGGATCGGGCTGCTGGCGTAGAAGGCGGCGCGCGAGAAGGGCTTGGGAATCATCATCCGGTCCCAGGAATTCAAAACCCAGGCGCTCTTTAGTGCCACGTAAAAACAGGAGATCGGCACGCCGGTTTTCTTGGCCAGAACCACCGGGCCCGGCTTGGCGATGTAACGGGGCCCGCGAGGGCCGTCGATGGTAAACGCCACCGCGTGGCCCTGTTCCAGCTGCGTGCGCATCCCGAGCAGTGCCGCCGCGCCGCCGCGCGAACTGGATCCGCGCACCGGAATGTAGCCGAGCTTCTGAATAATGCGGGCGATGTATTCGCCATCGAAGCTCCGGCTGGTCATGACGGCGATCTTGTTTCCGCGCAGCCGGTAGGTGGCGGGAATGACGCAGCGGTGCCAGAAGCACCAGATGGAAAGAGGTGGCGAGTCAAAACCCTCACCCAGACAGCCCGGTTCGGTGATCAATTCATAGCGCAAAGTCGCGCCGATCACGCGGACCAGCAGATAGCCTGCCCAGGAGATCAGCCCCAGCTTGATGCGCTCACCAAGAGTAAACGTGCGCGCGGCCTCACGATCGACGTTGACGCCGCTTTGCGCTGAGGATCCCACGCCGTCGATTTTAACCGCGCGCCATGTTATTTAGGCGTACTTGATCCACTTGAGGATCTCCGGCAGGTTCGGCTTCTTGCCGTACATCAGGATGCCGACGCGATAGATGCGCCCGCAGAGCCAGACCATGGCGTAGATGGTGGCGATCATCAGGGCGATGGAAGTGCCGATCTGCCACCACGGAGTTTCCGGCTGCATAGCGATCCGGCTGAACATCACCAGCGGTGCGGTAAAGGGAAAGAGCGAACCGAAAAGCGCAATCGGCGAGTTGGGGTGCGTGAAGATGTTGGTGATGAAGATGACGGCGAGAATCATCGGCATCATCACCAGGAACTGCATCTGCTGGGATTCCTGCTCAGAGTTGACCATGGAGCCGACGGCCGCGCAGAGCGTGCTGTACAGCACGTAGCCGAGCAGAAAGAACACCACGAAATAAACGAGCAACGTGGGATTGATGGCCGCTTTGATGGTCTTGAGCATGCCTGAGGTCACTACCGCATAGCCGGCGAAGCCGGCCGCGGCTGCAGCCCAGATTCCCACCTGCGTGAGCCCTACGGCGCCCACACCCAGAATTTTTCCTGCCATCATCTCCTTGGCGCTGGCGGTGGAGAGCATGACCTCCACAATGCGCGAAGTCTTCTCTTCCAGAATCGAGCGCATCACATTGATGCCATAAAGCAGGACGGTCATGTACATCACCATCACCATGACCAGCGTCGCGACGAACATCTTTTGCGGATCAGGCGCGTTCTTGCCTTTGGGGCTCATCGGTTCCACTTCCACGGGCGCAAGTGCCGCGTCGATATCGCTCTCCTGCAAGCCCTTGCTCTTCAGAGCGTACCGGCGCAGCGCATCCGTCACGGTATGGCCCATCGCGTCATTGTCAATGAAGCTGGAAGTGTCATTGGTGACAAACTCCAGTTTTCTGGCTGCGATGGCGTCCGGCGTGGCCCAGAGAAAACCATCCAGCTGTTTCTGACTGACCTTCTGCCTGAGCGCCTCGTGCTCGGCCGGCGTGGCATTTGTGCTCACATCCACGCTGAAGCGGGTGGCGGCCAGGCCGCGCCTGTTCGAGACCTCATCGTCCTTGCTTTTTGCTTTTTCCTCCTGCTGCTGCTCGATCCGGCTGCGGATCATCTCCCCGGTTTCGCGGTTAGCGGCCACCACGACCATGTGTTTGGTCTCATTGCTGCCCTTCTGCATCAGCATGGTGGGCAGGGCCGTAACGGCGAACATCAGCGCGGGAATGAAAAATGTCATGATCACGAAGGCGCGAGTGCGCACGCGCTCCAGGTATTCACGCTTGGCGATTATCAGAATGTTATGCATCGGTCTTGCCCACCGTGTTGATGAAAATCTCTTCCAGTGACGGCTCCATGAGCTCGAACTTGTTTACGCGCGAACGGTCCGCCACCATGCGCAGCAACTGCTGCGCATCCGCTCCGGGAGCCAGCCGGACCTCAACGTAGTTGCCGTAATTGTTGTAAGCGCCTACCAGGGGGTTTTTTTCCAGGAAATCACCGTTGCCTTCATATTCGATCTGCACGTGGTTTTTGCCATAACGTGCCTTGATCGTCTTGAGATCGCCCTGAAGCACGGCCGCGCCTTTATTGATGAGGCAGATGCTGTCACACAGCTTTTCCACCTGGTCCATGCGGTGGGTCGAAAACAAAATGGTCTTGCCCTTCTTTTTCAGGTCGAGCAAAACGTCTTTCAGCAGCGTGGCATTCACCGGATCCAGGCCGAAGAAGGGCTCGTCCATGATGATGAACTCGGGATCATGCAGCAAGGCAGCGATGAACTGGATCTTCTGCTGCATGCCTTTGGAAAGTTCTTCCACTTTCTTCTGCACCCAGGCGTCAATCTCCAGCCGCTTGCACCACTCCAGCGCCTGCTGGCGCGCTGTGGCCGCCGTCATGCCGTGCAACTCGCCCAGAAAAATGAGCTGGTCCAGGACCTTCATCTTTTTGTACAGCCCGCGTTCCTCCGGCAGGTAGCCGACGCGCTGCAGGCTCTTGCGGTCAAACGGCTTGCCAAACAGTTGAATTGTGCCGGAGTCAGGCGCGGTAATGCCGATCATCATCCGTATGGTGCTGGTCTTGCCCGCGCCGTTTGGTCCCAGAAGGCCGAAGACGGCGCCTTGCTCGATCCGGAATGAGAGGTCATTGACGGCGACAAACTGGTCATAACACTTGCGAACCTGGTCGAGCTCTATAGTTGGCATGGAAAAGGGTGGTCCTGTTCAGCTGTAATACGGGAAAAGTGGCTCAAGGTTACACGATTTCCAGATATTGGTCGATCCAGCCGCGGATCCTGAGTCTGCGTTCATCGCCAGGGTCAAAGCGGAGGCCGTAGAGCTTCTCATTTTCGCGATACCAGCAGACAAAGGCCCTCACATTGAGCTTCTCCAGGCCGGGAAGGCTGAGGAGCAGGCGGATGGGGTCGGATTTCGGCAGCGGAGCGTTGGAATGCACCGAGAGGCCGCCGGAGCTGACCTCAACGGTGGTCACGGTGGCGTTCACTCTGTTTCCAGTATCGACTTCCGCCTGCGAAACCACGGGGATGCGCACGTATCGCCGGAGCTCATGTATTACCAGAAGATGAGTGGCGCGAACGATCTTCAGCACGCTTTGCCGGTCCAGCGGCTCGTCCAGGACGGCATTGATGCCATAGCCCGAATAACGCAGGGCCTCCTGGGTGTTCCGGGCGATGCCGTAAATCACCATCCGGCGGTTGGATGAAGAGCCGCGAGCCGCTTTCAGGATCCGGTCGGCATCAGGGTCATAGAGCCGGAGCACACAGGCCTCGAACTTCTGCCGGTTGAGCACGGCCACCGGATCGCCTTCAAGGGGAACAATACTGATGCCGAATTGCCGGAAGCAGTCGCCCAGGAAGGCATTGCACGCCGGATCAATGTGAATGCTGGCGGTGCGCGCCGTGATTTTGCCCGGAATGGCTGCGAGTGACGCGTTGCTCATGGTTCCGACTGGATCGCGATCTACCTGGAGGTGGAAAACTCTTTTCTCATACTAGCCGAAGCCACTCGGTTTCGTCCTGATTGTTTGGCCAGATAAAGGGCAGCGTCGGCCGCGGCCACAATCTCATCGCGGGTCACGCCGTGGGCAGGATAGTCGGCAACGCCGCAGCTGATGGTGACCGGCCGCGGCACGCCGGGGAAGAAATGCGTTTCCACCTGGCGGCGCAGCTTTTCTGCCACGCGCATCGCGCTTTCACCGGCGGTTTCCGGCACCACGATGGCGAATTCGTCGCCTCCGTAGCGGCACACCATGTCCATCTTGCGCAGTTGCTGCTTGAGAATGGCAGAAACAGCGCGCAGCATCTCATCGCCCAGAAGATGCCCAAATTCGTCGTTCATCTTCTTGAAATGGTCGATATCCAGCATGATCAGGGACATCCGTCCCTGGAAGCGGCTGGCGCGCTCCAGTTCCTCGACCAGGCGCATCTCGAAGTAACGGCGGTTGTGGATTCCGGTGAGCCCATCCACGTAGGCAAGCTGCTTCATGCTGTCAAAGTTGTGCGCATTCTGGATGGCGGCCGCACAAATATCGGCCACCGATTCCAGCGGCTGGATGTCTTCAGGATCGAATGCGTTCTTTTGCGCGCTCTCCAGCGCCAGCACGCCCAGCTTCTCTCCAAAGATGATCAGCGGCACGCACATTTCCGATTGCGTTTCGGCGAATCCGGCGATGTACCCGTCCACCCCCTGCACGTGGTTTTCAATCACGCTTCGTCCCGAAGTCATAGAGCGGGCGCCAAGGCCCGTGCCCGGAGAGAGTATGGAGCCCATGGCCAGGTTCGGCGTCAGCCGCCCTTCGTGTGCGCGGATGCGCAGGGTATCACCCTCAGCCAGCAGAACGACGACATGATCGATGCGGAACCAGTCCAACAGCAGCCGGCAGACGACGGTGAGCAGTTCGTCCAGATCGAGCACGCGGGTCGTCTTCTTGGCCACCGCGTTGATGGCCTCAAGTTGCTCTGCGCGGCGGCGCTCCATGGAATAAAGCCGCGCGTTCTCCAAAGCCAGTGACGCCTGCGTCGAAAAGAGCGTGAGCAGGTCAATCATCTCCGGGTTGAAGTAGTCCACCTGCTCGCTCTGAAAATCGAGTACGCCAACAACTTCATTGCGTACGAGCAGGGGGATGGCGACCTCCGAACGGGTCTCCGGCACCTTCTGGAAGTAGCGCGGGTCTTTGGTGACATCGGGAGCGTAGACCGGGCGTTTGATTTCGGCGGCGGCCCAGGTAAGCCCATGACCTTCGGGAATGGTGAAGCCGATATCCAGATTGCTGCGGCCCAGGTGGGCCCGGACCTGCAATTCGCGGCGGCCCTTGTCCAGCAGCAGGACAGCCCCGTTTTGCAGCTGGAAGAAATCGCGGATGATGGTGAGAATCCGGTTCAGTACCTCGTCCAGGTCAAACGTGGAGAGGATCGCCTGGCTGGCGTCATACAAAATGGCGATCTTCTGCATTGATTCGAGCAAGCGAATCAGTCTCCGTTTGATAGTGGACGACGGCTCCCGGCGGAATGACTATCAGCTAGCCGGAGGGGGTGGAGCGCGTACCTGGTACTTAATTGCTTAGACGGATTCTACCGCCGAAAGCCTGCCGCGCGAAAGTGCTTTTGGCCCTATATTTACAAATCTTTAGTCACTTCAGGGGAACTCCGTAGTCGCCATTCTTGCCGATGGAATTTACGGAATTTTTACTTGCGTTTTGCGGGAAACTACTTACGCAAACGGCCGCGGCTGCTGCGGCGCCGGCTTTCACCGCTTCAGCAGGTCGACCGGCTCTTTCACGTCGGTGACGCGGAAGTAGCGCGCCAGTGAGGGGTGCTTTCGCGCGACCTCTTCATACATGGCATAGGCGACATTGCGGTAGGAAAAGTGCCCGGCCGCGCCGCTGCGCAGCTCGGCGATGTAGAGCGCTTCGGCAAAATCCATCTTGAAGAGCGTGCGCTTGCGGAAGGCCATGGGCATCAGATACACGGCGGCCTGCACGTCTGCGCCTTCCAGCTTTTCGCAAGCCTGGACCACCTTCTGCATCGCCTGTTTGTAGCGGGGCTCAAGGCCGGCGGACTTTACGTCGGGTGGCGTTTCATATCCATGGTGGCGCGTGAATCCCTGCTCGATCTGCGTGCACCGGCGGTGGCGATGCATGTCGCGGAAGCCGCCAATGTCCATCAGGATGTCAAACTTGAACTGCTGGCCCGAGTGGAAGCTGCGCAACAGCTCGTCGTGCGCGCCGCGGTGGCGGAGCCCAAGATCGATGATTTCGCTGCGCTGCGCCGCCGTCAGGCCCTGAACCCGGTCTTTGATCTGCCGGTAGGAATAATGACTGGCCGAGTAGAGCAGCGTGGCCGCCATCTCAACTTCGAGCGCGCCGTTTTCCACCAGATCGACCAGCGGCGCCGGTTCGACCGGAACGCCGGCCATCAGTTCTGCCGCGGCATGCTCCAGTTCCTTGCGCGTTTTGATCTCGTAATCATTGGGATTGGCATATTTCACCAGCGTGGGCGCAACGCGCGTCGGACGCAGCAGCAGCTGCTCGGCCCTGGCGCCCAGCTCGGGGTTCGCGGCTTTTATCTCCTCGACCAGGCCGCGCACTGACTCCGATTGCACGTTGTACGCGGCCTCTCGTGCAGCGTCCTTGAGCAGCGTGCCCAGGTGGCGCACTTCATCGTACGAACTGGAGAGCAGGCGCGCGATCTGCGTCTCGAGAGTCCGCGCGTTGACGATCTGTCCCAGCGAGGTGTTCGTCGCCAGCGGCAACAGGTATCGCGAATTGTCGAAAGCGCGTGCGCGGAGGGTGCGCGTGTACTGGTCTTCCGCCATATCGGCCGGCCGGGGAATCTGGCCGGTGTAATAGCGCAGCATCTCCTGGGTGAAGGCGTCGTATTCGGCAAAGAGGAAATCGACGGTCGAGCAGTATTGGTTTTTCAGGGCCTCGTTGCTGCCGAAGTCGGGAATGAAGTATCCGCTTTTCTTGAAGTTCTGGTAGCGCGTGGAGCGCTCCTGGCCGTCCCAGCGCTGCTCATC
>DASTJB010000202.1:0-7140 GCA_035717005.1 Candidatus Angelobacter sp. | reverse complement strand
CATCGCAGCCACAGCAGGGCGGTACGGCGTCGAACACACAGCCCGAGAGCGGTCCGCCGACACAGATGTTCGGCTTTCGCGACTTCGCCAAGCAATACAAGATCGACAAGGAATTTATTGACGTCCCGAGTCCGGGTCGCGCGGAGCAGCATTTGAAGATCCTGACCGCGGCGCCGCATGTGGCGGGCTCGCCGGAGGACAAGGCCACGGCGGACTACGTAGCCAAGCAGTTTGCGGTCGCGGGGCTGCAGACGGAAACGGTGAAGTACAGCGTGTGGATGAACCGGCCGGCGGAGATCAGCGTGAAGATTACCGCGCCGGCGGGCGTGATGATGAACGGGCCCACGCGCGAGCATGTGGAGGGCGATCCGCTGGCGGACGATCCGCGGGTGCTGGCGGCGTTTAATGGGTCGTCGCCGTCGGGGGACGTGGAGGCGGAGGTGGTGTACGCGAACTATGGCCGCCCCGAGGATTTCAAGAAGCTGGAAGAGTTGAAGGTCGACGTGCGCGGGAAGATCGTGATTGTGCGCTATGGCGACAATTTTCGCGGTGTGAAAAGTTTTGTGGCGGAAGAGCACGGCGCCGCGGGAGTGATCATTTATTCGGACCCGATCGACGACGGCTACTTCAAGGGCGACGCCTATCCCAAGGGGCCGTGGCGGCCGGAGACCGGCGTGCAGAGAGG
This sequence comes from Candidatus Angelobacter sp., assembly GCA_035717005.1. GTDB lineage: Bacteria > Acidobacteriota > Terriglobia > Terriglobales > Acidobacteriaceae > Angelobacter. Next base: position 6,455 of record DASTJB010000202.1, on the reverse strand, counting down.
CTCGATTCAGTACATGTTCAAGTATCCGGGCGACCCGACGACGCCGGGCTTCGCCAGCGTGACCACGCTGACGGAGTCGCAACGCGTGCCGCCGGACAAAGCCGCGGACATGCCGAAGATCCCGACAACGCCGCTTTCTTACGGCGACGCCCGGCCGATCCTGGAACATTTGCAGGGGCCGGAGACGCCGCGCGACTGGCAGGGCGCGTTGCCGTTTACGTATCACGTGGGGCCGGGGCCGGTGAAGGTGAAGATGCACTTGAAGCAGGATTATCGGTACTGGACGATCTGGGACGTGATCGGGAAGATTCAGGGGACGAAGTATCCGGACGAGTGGGTGGTGCTGGGGAACCATCGCGATGCGTGGGTGTATGGGGCGGTCGACCCGAACAGCGGCACCGCGGCGATGCTGGAGAGCGTGCACGGGATCGCCGAGCTGCTGAAGCACGGCTGGAGGCCCGAACGGACGATCGTCTTCTGCTCATGGGACGCGGAGGAAGAAGGACTCATAGGGTCGACTGAGTTCGGAGAGGAACACGAGAAAGATCTCGCTCACGCCGTCGCCTATTTCAATCTCGACGTCGCCGTGACCGGCCCGAACTTCGGCGCGTCAGCAGTTCCCAGCCTTAAGGGCTTCATGCGCGATGTCACCAAGGTCGTGCCCAGCCCCAAGGGCGGCATGCTGTACAAGGTCTGGAAAGAGGAACGCCTCAACCGGCCTGACCGCCGTCCAGACGCCGGCCAGCGGCGTGCGCCCAACGCCCGCGTCGACGATGACGTGCCCGTCGGCGACCTCGGCAGCGGCTCTGACTACAGCGTCTTCATCCAGCACCTCGGCATCCCCTCCACTGACATGACTTCCAGCGGCCCGTACGGTGTCTATCACTCGGCCTTTGACAATTTCAACTGGTTCAAGAAATTCGGCGATCCCACCTTCGTGTACGAGCAGGAGATGGCGCGCGTCTTCGGCATTGAGGCGCTGCACATGTCCGCGGCCGACGTCCTGCCCTACGATTACGAGCTCTACGGAAAGGAAATCGGCGCCTACATCGACAGCTCGCGCGAGAAAGCCCGCCAGACGCTCGGCGCCAACGCGCCCGACTTCACCAAAGCCGCCGACTCCGCCAAGCGCTTCATGACCGCCGGCGCTAAAATTCTTGCGATCCAGAAGAACCCGCCGCAAGATGCGGCCAAGCTGAACCAGACGCTCATCGCCGCGGAGCGCGCTCTGCTCTCCAAAGAAGGCCTGCCCAACCGTCCCTGGTTCAGGCACACCATCTACGCGCCCGGACAATACACCGGCTACGCCGCCGTTGTGATTCCCGGCGTGAACGAAGCCATTGATGCAAAAAACATCCAACTCGTTACCGATCAATTACAGGTGCTTACGGATGCGCTGAACCGCGCCGCGGGCGTGCTCGAGGCGTACCAGTAAGCGGGAGCGTAACCGGCTGCCGAGTTCTTTCGGCAGGCGCAATCGGTTGCGGAGAGGCAGCTATGGAACGCCCAACTCACTCTTGATCCATTCAGCGACCCTGTCGTGCTCGTTTTTCCAGATCTGCCAAACGGATCTTTGCCATTCGTCTATGGCCCGGTCTCTTTGCGCGCCTGGCGGTGCTTGCAGCACCTGCTGAATGGTGAATGGAGGGCGCTCTTCTGGTAAATCGAACCTGGGCAATCTTTCTTTGTGTCTAGCTAACGCACCGTGGGCTAATTGGACCTGTCTGCCTGTGTAACCCTTCTCCAGATGCAAATACAGGCCGGCCAGGGCAAACGCAACGTAAATTGGCTTGGATTTCTCATCTGCATGAGAAGCGGCATATGCGTCGACCACGTACTGGTGGATGAACGAACGATCTTCCAAAGCATGAGCCAACGTGTAAAAAGCAAGCTCATTGTAAGCCTCTTGATCGGTCAGCGTCCGGTTCATGACCTTTACTTGACGGAAACGCGCATGCCCAGCGCTCTCCCCAGATCTTCCGTCGTCTCCACCGGCGGCTGGCAACTAAATCCGCTGCACACCACGGCCACCGTCTTTCCTTGTTTCACCGCAGGAAGATTCGGAATCGTCTCCGCCAGCGCTGGTGGCAGCATTTGCGGCACGATCTTCTCCGGCAGCAGATGCAACACGGCTTTGTTCAAGGAAAACGGCAGCACCGCCGCCCGCTCCAGTTCCGCAGCTTTTTCGCCATGCCCCGTTACCACCACCTGGGTGTGCGGATTGAGACACATCTCCAGCGCGATCCCGTACGACGCCGAGAACAACCCGTAATGATGTGCGATCCCGGCGAACGCCTTCAACGTTCTTTCTGCCAGTGATCGATAGTGCGCATTGTTGGTGAACGCATGCAGCCGCAGCAGCGCGATCGCTGCCGCGGGATTGCCCGCCGGCGTCGGCGAATCCTGCAACGGTTTGCGCCGCGCCGCCAGCGCGCCCAGCACCAGTCCATCGCCGACCTCCGGCCCACTCGCCGTATCGAAAAATCCGCCTTCCTGCGCATCATGAAAACGCGCGATCATCGCCTCGGCAATTTTCTCCGCGAAATGGAAATAGCTCAGATCGGCTGTCGCCTCATACGCATCCAGGCAGGCGATCGCCGTAAACACGTAATCATCCAGCACTCCGGCAACATGACGCTTGGTGGCCGGCTGATCAGAATACGCGACCACGTGTTGCAACCCGGTTTTCTCATTCCACGCCTGCGCCAGAATGCGGTCCAGCGAGCGCAGGGCAAACCGCCGCGCCTCATCCAGCTTCAGCACACGCGCGGCTTTGAGATACGCGGAAACGCACAGCGCATTCCAGCCCACGTATACCGTTTTGTCCACAAACGGGGTCGGGCGCTTCAGCCGCTCCGCATACATCTTCTTCTTCGCCGCATCCAGCAGCGCCTCCACCTCTTCCATGCTTTTCTTCACTCGCTCAGCGATCTCCTCCACGCTCGCGCGCACGTACAGCACATTTTTCGCGGGATTATGGTGCATCTCGCCTGCTTCGCCGATGTCATAGTGCAGCATCGCCACCTGAAGCTCGTCATCGCTGAGCAGGGGCTCGGCCTCATCCAGCGTCCAGGTGAAGTAGTCGCCGTCGTCGTCCAGCGAGATGTCTGCATCCTGCGAGGCGTAGAAGCCGCCGTGCTCCCGGTCGCTAAGCCACTCATCCATCCAGCGGACAATGTCACGTGCCACCGTGGCAAAGAACTCGTCGCGCGTGATCTGGTATCCGTGCACGTAATTCTTCAGCAGCTCGGAGTTGTCATACGACATCTTTTCAAAATGCGGCACAATCCAGTGCTCATCCACCGAGTAACGGTGAAATCCGCCCGCCAGCTGGTCATATACGCCGCCCTGCGCCATCTTGCGCAGCGTGGTGCTGATGATCCCGGGCAGCGCGTCATCTTTCGTGTCGATGTAGCGTTGCATCAGCAAATCCAGCGCGCTCGGATGCGGAAACTTTGGCGCCGAGCCGAAGCCGCCGTGTTCGGCGTCAAACAGCTTCACCGCCGATTCCACCATGCTCTCAATCAGCTCCGGCCGAAGCGAGCCTGACTTTCCGGCGAAGCCCTCCGCCCGGCTGATCGCGTCCATTACGCTCTCCGCCGACTCCATCACCTCGCCCTGCTTTTCTGTAAAGGCCTGCGCCAGCGTCAGCAGCACGCGGCGAAAGCTCGGGCGGCCATGAGAATCCTGCGGCGGAAAATATGTGCCCGCATAAAACGGTTTGCCTTCGGGAGTCAAAAACGCTGTGAGCGGCCAGCCGCCTTGCCCGCTGATCGCCTGCACCGCCGTCTGGTAGCGGCTGTCCACGTCGGGCCGCTCGTCGCGGTCCACCTTGATGGCCACAAAGTGCTGGTTGATCAGCGCGGCGATCTCCGGATCTTCATAAGACTCGCGGTCCATCACATGGCACCAGTGGCACCACACTGCCCCGATGTCCAGCAGGATCGGCTTGTTCTCGCGCTTGGCGGTCTCGAAGGCTTCCGCGCTCCACTCATGCCAGTGGATCGGCTGGTGCATGGCCGAACGCAGGTAGGAAGAAGAGGCGTGGGAAAGAGAGTTGCTGGCAACGTCCGGCATTCTTCTAGTTTACCGTTTTTGCGAGTAATGAGATGGAGCCAACAGCCCGCCGATGGCAGCGGGCAGGGTGAGTCACTCTTTCAGCCACTTCATGTCACCTTCCGGCTTGTCTTGGCAGAGATTCACGTGCACAATGGCCCGTCATGCTGGGAGAACAGATAACCCATTACCGCGTATTGAGAAAGGTGGGCAGCGGAGGTATGGGTGTGGTCTATGAAGCCGAGGACCTGTCGCTCGGACGCCACGTTGCGCTCAAGTTTCTGCCCGGGACGCTCCAGCAGGACGAGCAGGCGCTGCAGCGGTTTCAACGCGAAGCCAGGGCGGCGTCAGCACTCAATCATCCCAACATCTGCACCATCTATGAAATCGCCAGTGATGGCCACCGGCACTTCATCGCCATGGAACTGCTGGAGGGCGAGACTCTGAATCATCGGCTTTCCGGCCGCAATTGCAGCGTAGATCAAATTCTTGATTGGGGCGTGCAGATCGCAGATGCGCTGGAGGCAGCGCATGGCAAAGGCATCGTGCACCGTGACCTTAAGCCGGCCAACCTCTTCATCACCCAGCGCGAGCAGGCGAAGGTGCTCGACTTCGGTCTGGCCAAGGTCGGTCCTGCAGCGCGGGCTGCGGCCATGCCGGCCATGCCCACGATGAGCAGAAACGATCACATCACCGAGGCCGGGTCGACCGTCGGGACTATTGCCTATATGTCGCCCGAGCAGGCGCTGGGGAAAGATCTGGATGCGCGGAGCGACATCTTCTCGCTCGGCGTGGTTTTGTATGAGATGGCGACTGGCAAGCTGCCGTTTCAGGGGACCACCTCGGCCGCAATCTTCGATGCCATTCTCCATAGCGCTCCTACTGCCCCGGTGCGGCTCAACCCGGAGCTGCCGCCCGGTCTTGAATCCGTCATCAACAAGTGTCTCGAGAAGGACCGCGAACTTCGCTACCAGAGCATGGGCGAACTGCGCGCTGATCTGAAGCGCTTGAAGCGTGACACGGCCAGACATGCTTCGAGTCGCACGGTCCAGTCGCTCGAACTGCCGCAGTCCACGCTTCGCTTCAGGATTGTCGGGGTAGCTGCAGCGCTGGCCGTCATTGCTGTAGCGGCCGTCGTCTGGTGGTTTGGTCAGCGCCCCAGCGGGATTGAAACCATCGCTGTACTGCCCTTTGAAAACGTTGGCGGAGACCTGAACAATGAGTATCTGAGTGATGGTATTACGGAGGAGTTGATCGATTCCTTGTCCGGCATTCCTAAATTACAGGTGACTGCCCGAGCATCGGTGTTTCGCTTCAAATCGCGCGCCGTCGATCCACAAGCTGCGGGAAAGGAGTTGCACGTTCAGACCGTGCTGGTCGGCCGAGTGCATGCCATAAATGACACCCTGGAAGTCAGTACGGAGCTCATGGATGTAAGCAACAACAGCCATCTTTGGGGCGCGCACTACACGCGTAAGCGGGACGACGTACTGGGTCTCCAGCGCGATCTTGCCCGGGACCTGAGCAATAAGCTGAGGCCAAAACTCACAAATGACCAGGAAAAAAGAATCGCAAACCGGGGAACCGAGGTCTCTGAAGCTTATCAGCTCTATCTGAAAGGCGAATTCGAATTCAACAAGCGGAGCAAGGAAAGCTTTGAAAAGGGGGTCGAATACTACCAGGCGGCGCTGCAAAAGGACCCAGCGTTTGCCAGAGCGTACGCCGGGCTGGCGCAGACATACTTCTTCCAGGGTGCTTGGTTTGGCGTCCAGGGCGCAGGGCCCAGGGCGCGTACGGCGGCCAGCAGAGCTTTGGAACTCGATGATTCAGGAACCGAAGCGCACCTCGCGCTCGGCAATTTGAAATCACAGTACGATTGGGACTGGACCGGAGCGGAGCGTGAGTTCCAGAAAGCCCTCCAGGAAGATCCGAATTCAGCAGATGCCCACTTTTACTACGGTCGCTATCTCGCCTTGATAGGCGACCTGGACAAGGCGCTGGCGGAGTTGGAACGCGCCCGGGCGCTGGACCCTCTCTCGCCGCCGATCGCCGCTCACATAGCAATTGTTCACACGGGCATGGGCAGGAATGACGAAGCCATCAGAGAAGCGCTGGACGTGCTGCAGACCGAACCTAATTTCATCCCTGCTTTGACGGCTCTGATTGAGGCTTATGAAAGGAAGGGCATGTATGCCAAAGAGCTGGAGGTCGACCAGAAGTTCGCAGATCCCAGCGAATTCACATGGCGGTTAAGCGTGGCACATGATCATGCCCTCATGGGAAATACCGGCGCTGCCAGAAGAGAATTCGCCGAAGCGCAAAAGCTTGCGGAGCGGGGGCACCTTGCTATTCCCACGGAAATGATGGCCTGGATGCACGTTGCATTGGGCGAAAAAGAC
>DASTJB010000201.1:0-28642 GCA_035717005.1 Candidatus Angelobacter sp. | reverse complement strand
AAATCACTAAATTTGAGCTTTCTCAGATCCGTGTAAATCAGTGCTATCCGTGTTATCAGTGGTAAGGTCGATTTTCTCCTATGCGTAAATGCCACGCAGCTTGATGGTATGGGCGACGCGGCTGATCGCCAGCATGTAGGCGGCGATGCGGTTGTTGACGCTGTGGGCTTCAGAGAAACCGACCACGGCCTCAAAGGCTTCGCGCAGGATGAATTCCAGCTGCTCATTCACCGCCGACTCCTTCCAGAAGTAGCCCTGGCGGTCCTGCACCCACTCGAAGTAGGAGGCAGTCACGCCGCCGGCGTTGGCGAGGATGTCAGGAATCACGAAGACCTTCTTGTCGGCGAGGATCTCGTCCGCGGTAGCGGTAGTTGGGCCGTTGGCGCCTTCGCAGATGATCTTCGCTTTGATGCGGTCGGCGTTCTGGCTGGTGATGACGTTCTCGGTGGCGGCGGGGATCAGGATGTCGCAGTCGGTGGTGAGCAGCTCGCGGGAATCCGCAGCGTCCGCGCCCGGGAAGCCGGTGATGGTCTTGTTGCGGTCGCGGTGTTCAAGCAGGGCGTCGATATCGATTCCGTTGCGGTTGAACAGGCCGCCGTCGTATTCGGCGATACCGATGATTTTATAGCCGGCATCCGACATGAGCTTGGCGGCATTCGAGCCGACGTTGCCGAAGCCCTGCACGATGATCCGGGTGGACTCGCGGTCCATGCCAAACTTGCGCAGTGCTTCGTCACAGTTGATCATGACGCCCCGGCCGGTGGCTTCGCGGCGTCCGCGTGATCCCCCGATGTTGATGGGCTTTCCCGTGACCACGGCGGTGACGGTCTGGCGCATGTGCATGGAGTAGGTGTCCATCATCCAGGCCATGGTTTGCTCGTTGGTGTTCATGTCCGGCGCGGGAACGTCTTTTTCGGGGCCGAGGAACTCGATGAGCTCGGCAGTGTAGCGGCGGGTGAGTTTTTCCAGTTCGGAGAGGCTGAGCTTTTTGGGGTCGACAATAATGCCGCCCTTGGCGCCCCCGAAAGGAATGTTGACCACAGCGCACTTCCAGGTCATCCAGCTGGCCAGAGCGCGTACTTCGTCGAGGGTGACGTCAGGAGAGTAGCGGACGCCGCCCTTGGCCGGGCCGCGGGCGATGGAGTGCTGCACGCGGAAGCCGGTAAAGACCTCAAGGGTCCCGTTGTCGAGCGAGACGGGGATGTGAACGATGATCTCGCGGTTGGGATAGCGCAGGATCTTCCAGAGTCCTTCATCGAGATTGAGTTTTTGCGCGGCAAAATCAAAGCGAGCTGCCTGTGCCTCCCAGGGATTCAGCTCCTGTTCAAGAGATACGGTTTTCATTTCCTACTCCAAGGGAATTTGAGGCAAGAATCAACGACAGACGTGCCTCTCAAGTATTTCGGTATGACTGGAATATCGGCCTTCGTGCCCAAAATATTATATAGCAGGCGAGCCGTTAGCCTTTAGCTGCCGGCCTTTAGCGAAAAAGAGTTAACGAACTGTTGCCGTCCGGTGGATGGAGAACTCAGGCGCAATCGAAAGAGTGCACGCCTGGGACGAACGGCAGCTCGCGATTTTCACAGGACCTTAAAACCGGGAACTCTACCGGCGAGTAGAATGGCGGGGTTGCTTTTTTGTGGCGACGATCCTCAGGAAAGCGCTTTAAAGCTATAAAAAGGAGAAGTATCAATGACAACTTCGGTAAAACCAATTCCTGAAGGCTTCCACACAGTAACGCCCAGCCTGATCGTGCGGGACGCGGTCAAAGCAATCGATTTTTACAAAAAGGCGCTCGGCGCGCAGGAACTTGTGCGCATGCCCGGGCCGGACGGCAAGATCATGCACGCTGAATTGAAGATCGGCGACTCGATCGTTTTTCTCGCCGAGGAAAGTCCGCAGATGCAGAACGTGAAGTCGCCGCAGAGCCTGGGCGGCTGCACCGGCACATTGAACCTGTATGTTCCCAACGTGGACGAGCAGTTCCGGCAGGCGATCAGCGCGGGCGGTCGGGAGTCGATGCCCGTGGCTGATCAGTTCTGGGGCGACCGCTACGGCAGCTTTGTCGATCCGTTTGGCTACAGCTGGGGCGTCGGCACGCACAAGGAGAACCTGACGCCGGAACAAATGGGCAAGCGCGCCCAGGAATTCTTTGCCAGCATGGCCAAGAAAAAAACAGCGTAAGACACGTTGCATTCATCGGCGAACGATCCACCGGGCGCGAAGCGAGCATCTCGCCGGCTTTGCGCCCGTTTTCTTTTGTGCAGCTCTTTGCGCCCAGATCAACGGTTCAGGGGACTGACCCTGATGACCGAGGTTGGCAATCTGCGCACGTAGATGGGCGAGTGGACAACCGGAACGGGCGTCGGCGTTGGAGGAGCGCCGACCGGCGGCGGCACCGATTTCAAAATGAAGTCGGCGCGATTGTCATTTTGGATGGCGTTCAGCAACTTCGGCGGCGAGGGCTGAAATCCGATTGCCTCCACGCGAACCGTAGCGCGGGAAGAGGGCTTGAGGCCGGCAAAGTCGGCCCGATAGGAGCCGTGCTCGTCAGTTAAGTCCAGGTACGGGCCACCCTGCGTATCGGTGATATCGAAGGACACCCGGGCCCCCTTGAGTGGCGCATTCGTCTCAGTGATCACCATGCCCTCAAAGGTGATGGGAGCGGGCGTGGGTGAGGGCGAGGGCGGCGGTGGGGGCGTGGGGTTCGTTAAACGATAGATGAGAACGGCAGTGAGCACCGGAGCGATAACGGCTCCTCCGATCCAGATGACGAACTTGCTCAGCGGACTCTTCTTGTTCGCGTTCATGCAGGCTCCTGAATTGCGAGCGGCCTTTGGGAGCCAAGGGGGATTTCGGGTGGAGTGTAGCACAGGATTGCAGCGATAGGAACTCTCCCCAGGCGCTGAATCAGAGGCGCTTCCCCTTTATAATTTTTTTTGAGCGCAATCTCCGGATAGTGCGAGCCGCCGCGGAGCCGTAAGCTGGGTCTGCCTGCCCCTGAATGCGCAAAACGGACGCGTGCAGCCATCCCAGATTGCCTGCCCATCCTTTCCGCAAAGAACGCGGAACGGATGGGGGCCCGCAAAAGCGGCGCAATCCGGGAGCTCTTGGTTTCCATCCCAGATTGCGCAAAAACGGCGCAATCCGGGAGCCCTTGGTGCAGGGGAGCGGAGAACAACATGCAATTACAAGCAATAGCCAACCGAAATGAGAAATGGTCGCTGGTGCTCGCGCGCGATAACAGAGCCGATGGCCGGTTCGTCTACGCGGTCAGGTCGACCGGGATCTTCTGCCGGCCTTCGTGCCCGAGCCGCAGGCCGCGGCTGGAAAACGTGGAATTCTTTGACTCGCCTTCCGACGCCCAGCGTGCCGGATATCGCCCATGCCGCCGCTGCTCGCCGCTGGAGCGCAACCGGCAGAGGCAAAAAATTGAAGCGGCCTGCCGCTACATCGACGAAAACCTGGACATCACGCTCAGTCTGACGGCGATCTCCCGCCACGTGGAGATCAGCCCGTTTCACTTCCAGCGGCTGTTCAAGCGCATTCTTGGCATCAGCCCGCGGCAGTATCAGCAGGCACGCCGGGCAGGGAAGTTTCGCCAGGCCCTCCTGCGTGAAGAGCGCGTGACCGACGCGATCTACGAAGCCGGATACAGCTCCAGCAGCCGCGCCTATGAGGGCATTCCCGCGCAGCTGGGCATGACGCCTTCAGCCTTCCGGCAAAAAGGCGCCGGAGTGGAAATTCGTTACACGGTGCTCAACACCGAAATAGGAGAACTGTTGATTGCCACGACAGCGCGCGGCGTGTGCGCGGTCCGCTTTGGCGAGAGCGATGCGGCGCTCCTGCGCGAGCTCAAGAAGGATTTCCAGGCCGCGGCCATTCATCGCGACGATGAAGGGCTGAAACCCCTGGCAGCCCAGCTGGCCCAGATGCTTTCCGGCGCGGCAGCCGCGCCAGATATCCCGCTCGACATCCAGGGCACTGCGTTTCAACAGCTGGTCTGGCAGGCCCTGCGGCGCATTCCTGCGGGCGAGACGCGCAGCTACGCCGAGGTGGCAAGCGCCATCGGTCGGCCCAGGGCAGTCCGCGCCGTGGCCAACGCATGCGCGTCCAACCCCGTGGCCGTGGTTGTGCCCTGCCATCGCGTGGTGCAGAAAAATGGAAGCATGGCCGGGTATCGGTGGGGCGTGAAGCGGAAACAGGCGCTGCTGGAACGCGAAGCGGCGGGACGTTAGTGGCTTTTTGCCAGCCGGTCTTTCATGCGAAAAGAAAATCCCTGAAATCTATATTCCCAACTGTTGCCTTTCCTCACCGGCTCGATCTTCCCGGCACGAACATCGCGCATTGCGGCGAGAGCGCGGGGAAGGTCAGCCGGATCCGCAACGGGAACGTTGTGCGCGGGCAACAGGAGCTTTGCCTGGAGCGTGATCATTTTCCCGATAGAAGCTTCATAAGCGTCCAGGTCGGTCTCCGGACGGTAAAGGAAGATTGGTCCCGGATAGTACATGTCGCCGGTGAAGAGCAGACCGTTGGCGGCGTCCCACAGCGAAATCGAATCCGGCGTATGGCCGGGCGTGGCGATAACCTCGATCACGCGCCCGCCAAGGTCGATCTTTTCACCGCCGTGAAGCCAGTGGGTGATCTGGAAGGGCCGGGTGGCGTATCTTTGGGCATCAAACCCGGCAGGCAGCTGGCCACAGATTTCGCCGGGCGCGATCTCGGCCTGCGCATCCGCGGTTGAGCCGTGCGCGCTGGCGCGGGTGAAGCTCAGATCCATGCCGTAAATATCGCGAAAGCGCCAGTTGTCGCCCACGTGATCATTGTGCGTATGCGAGTTGATCACGCTCACCGGCAGCGGCGTCAGAGCTTCGACAACTTTCCTGATGTTGCTGATGCCCATGCCGGTATCAAACAGGAGAGCGCGCTTTTGCCCGAGGATGAGGTAGGAAATTATCTCTTCCGACTGGTGCGGCTCGTAAATGGCGAAGACGCCGGGCCGAATGCGGTAGACCTCAAACCATGGATCGGGTGCCATTACACGCTCGAGCTTCGCGTATTCCGGACGAGGCAGATTGCGGCACCACTCCGGTCTTGGCGTGGGCTGTTGGTCGCCATAGAAGGCTAAAAGCGCAAACAAGAAAGCGGCAGCCAGGTTCATGCGTCTTCCTTAAGACGTGAATGTTTCATGCAAGATGATATCCGTCTTTGCGGCGCAGGATAAGGTTCTGAAAAGGGTAGAGATCCCTCCCCTTCGGCAAGAGATCCTTGGCTCCGCTCCGGATTTCGCCTGCGGGCTCCCGCTGCGCTCACGCCCGCAAACCGGCTCAAGCTCAGGGTCGGGATTTCAGAAAAAAGGCGCCCTTCCCGGAGCGCCTTTTAACTCGGAGATGGTCTGCAACTACGGTTTTGGCGGAGCTTGCTGCGGCTGCTCGCGCTGATGCATGCGCTGGTCCTGGGCCTGCACCATCTGATCGAACTTCTGCTTCTGATCGTCGCTGGTGAGGGTCGCCCGCACCTTGTCGATGGTGCTCTGGCGCAAGGCGTGGATCTTCTGGATCTTGTCATCACGCTGGAGCGATGGATCCTGAATGATGGTCATCGCCTGGGTATGCTGGTCTTGCAGCGCGGACTTGACCTTGGCCTGCTGATCGGCCGAGAGGTTCAGCTGTTGCGCCAGGATCTGCACCTGGTCGTCAATCGAGGGACCCTGACCCGGCTGCGCAGAACTTTGCGGCTGCTGCGGCTGGGCGCCCGGCTGCTGCCCGTACTGGCCCGGCTGTGCGCCCGGACTCTGCGAGGGTTGGGTCTGGCTGGGCTGGCTTGGCTGCATGGTCCCCTGTGACTGCGGCATCGACTGAGATGGGCTGCTGTTCGGGTATTGCCACGCAAAGGCGCTGATCGCCAGCAACATAAGGGTACACATGATGATTGCGGCCCTGAGGTTCTTCATCGGTTTGTTCTTCTCCTTCGGGATGTCTGGCCAGTCCTTGTGTGATGCTGATTCCCGGCAGCGGGAGGGAAGACCAGCTCTCGATTTCCCACTGTGCGTAAGCTGCTGCTCAGCAGCTCTGCCGGGGAGTGTGTTACCTTCTAAATTTCGATTTTGCTGAGCGAAGGGGTCTGGGAACTCAATGCTTCGTCCCTACCAGGGAATAGCGCCGCGCATTCACCAGTCGTGCTACATCGACGAGTCGGCGCAGATCGTCGGCGACGTGGAGATCGGCGAGAATTCCAGCGTGTGGATGAATGCTGTGATCCGCGGCGACGTATACGCGATCCGCATCGGCAATAACTCCAACGTGCAGGACTGCTCCGTCCTCCACGGCATGCGCTACAAATACGGCGTCACGCTGGGCGACTGGGTGACCGTGGGGCATTCAGTGACGCTGCACGGATGCACCGTGGGTGATCGGTGCCTGATAGGAATGGGCGCGGTGATTTTGAACAACGTGAAGATCGGTGAAGGCTCGATCATCGCCGCGGGAACGGTGATTCCGGAAGGCACGGTGATTGAGCCGCATTCGTTGTGGATGGGCGTGCCCGGGAAATTCAGGAAGAAGATCGACGATGAAGAGTCGCAGAAGGTGATCCTGATGTATGGGAAAAACTATGTGGATTACACGGCGGCGTACTGCAAGGAGCTGGCAGGGAAATAATGGCCGGATCAATCAAAGCCATTCGCGGTACGCGCGACCTTCTGCCGCCGGAGACGGCGACGTGGAACTTCGTCGATTCAGCTGTGCGTGACGTTTTCCGCGTGTACAACTTCCAGGAAATCCGCACCCCGATCATCGAAGACCTGCAGCTGTTTCAGCGGTCGGTGGGCGAAGAGACTGACATAGTTTCCAAAGAAATGTTTGCCTGGGAAGACCGGGCACGAGCACAGAGTGAAAAAGGCCAGTGGCTTGCCTTGCGGCCGGAAAACACGGCCGGCGTGGTGCGCGCGTATATCGAGCATAAACTGTGGGAACGTCCGGGACTTCAGCGCTTTTACTATATCGGTCCGCAGTTCCGGCGGGAGCGTCCGCAGAAAGGCCGCTACCGCCAGTTCTACCAGATCGGCGCCGAGGTGATCGGGCCGCCGGCGGCGGGCAGCGAGTCGCCTGCGGTCGATGCCGAGGTGCTGGAGATGCTGGCGACGCTCCTCGACCGGCTCGGAATCCAGGGCTGGACGTTGAAGCTGAATTCTGTGGGGTCGTCGAAGGACCGGCCACGCTATTTGCAGGCGCTGCGCGACGCGCTGGAACCGGTAGTCCACACCATGTGCGCCGATTGCCAGCGCCGCGCACAAACCAATCCGCTGCGCGTGCTGGACTGCAAGGTCCCGGAGGACCAGCCGATCATCGAGAAGCTGCCGCGCATGAGCGAGTATCTCGATGAGGAGTCGCGCGCGCATTTTGCCGAGGTGCAGAAGATCCTCACAGCCGTCGGCGTGGCGTATGAGATCGATCACCGGCTGGTTCGCGGCCTGGACTACTACACGCGCACGGCCTTTGAGTTCACGCACGGCGCACTGGGCGCGCAGAATGCGATACTCGGCGGTGGCCGTTATGACGGACTCTCGGAGTCGCTGGGCGGCCCACCGGCGCCGGGAATCGGATTCGCCATAGGCGAAGACCGGCTGGTGATGACCCTGCAGGAGACTTCCGGCGTCGCCGCACAGCCTGCCGATGTTTACATCGCGCCGCTGGGCGCGGGAATGAACGTGGAGGCGGCGAAGCTTGCCCGCGAACTGCGCGGAAAAGGCGTGGTGGTCGTCGTCGGCGATGAGACGTTCAAGCTGAAGAAGTCACTGGAGACCGCCAGCAAACTGGGCGCGAGGTTTGCGCTAATCATCGGCGAGAACGAGGTCAATTCCGGGCAATTTGCGCTGAAGAATCTGGCTACCGGCGAGCAGGCAGGCGTTGAGCGGAACAGGATACCTGCGGTTCTCAAGCGGTGAAATGAAGTTTGTCACTTTACTTCCAGCGGATCTCCCGTCTGGTGCTCGGTAATCTGAAATTGCAGGAACTGGTGCATCGCTGCAACTGCCGCAGGATTTTCTGAGCTGATCAGCACGCGTCCGCCATTTTCCGCCGGCTCATATTTGTAGTGGATCTGGTTTTTGAGCTTCGTCATCACCGGGACGCCGGGCGGAGTCTGGTCGTGCACGAACATGGGGATATTGAACTCGCCCGACTGAAACGCGCGGCGGATGTGCTGCAGGTGCATCCTGATCTCTTCCACGCTTTCCTTGTCGGCGGCTGATTTGGTTGTTACCTGGATCACGCCACCATCCTTCCGCAGCAGAAAGTGGTGGATCGTTTTCTGCTGATCGAACCCCATGCCCTGGTTGCCGCGATGTTCCATCTGTTGGTGTTTGGAATGGTCCTGCGGCTGCGTTTGCGCTGAGACGATCGCAGGGGAACAGAGGAGTACGGCAATGCCTTGCAGAACTGCTTTCATTTTCGGATGCTCTCCGTTTGTTAGACCGCGACACATCTTCAGCGTGAGCAAGTTTCCGAAAAAAACCTCTATAATCAAAGTTTTACCTCACTGGAAAGGGTACGTCTTTGGCGCTGGATTTTTTAGGTGATCTTCGCCGCACGCACATGTGCGGAGAGCTGCGCGCGGAAAACGCCGGGCAGCAGGTGATTTTGATGGGCTGGGTCAATCGCCGCCGCGATCTCGGCAACGTAGTCTTTGTCGACGTGCGCGACCGCACCGGCCTGACGCAGCTGGTCTTCGATAAGAGCGACAACGCGGCGTTGCACGCCAAGGCCAGCGAGTTGCGCTCGGAGTTTGTGATTGCGGCGATCGGCAAGGTGCGCAAGCGCGACGAAAAGACCATCAACCGCCACGTTCCCACGGGCGAAATCGAAGTGGTGGTCACCGAACTCAAGCTGCTGAATGATTCCAAGGTGCCGCCGTTCGTCCCCAGCGATCCTGCTTTGGCCAACGAAGAGGTGCGTCTGAAATACCGCTATCTGGACCTGCGGCGCGAGCCCATGCAGCACAATATCGAGCTGCGGCACAAGGTTGCGCTGGCCATCCGGCAGTATCTCTCCGGCAAAGGGTTCTTCGAGATCGAGACGCCATTCATGACGCGCTCCACGCCCGAAGGCGCGCGCGATTATCTAGTGCCCAGCCGCGTGCATCCGGGAGAGTTTTATGCACTGCCGCAATCGCCCCAGCTGTTCAAACAGATCCTGATGATCTCCGGCTTCGACAAGTATTTCCAGATCGTGCGCTGCTTCCGCGATGAAGACCTGCGCGCCGACCGCCAGCCGGAGTTCACGCAGATCGACCTGGAGATGAGCTTTCCCCAGCCGGACCGCGTCTTCGAAGTCGTGGAAGGCTTCCTGCAAGCGGCGTTCCAAGCCGCGGGGTACGAGCTGAAGCCTCCATTTCCGCGCATGACCTACGACCAGGCCATTCGTGAATACGGCATCGACAAACCCGATCTTCGCCTGCCCCGGCTGACCGACGTGCGCGATGCCTTCGCCGCCGAACAATTGCAGACCCTGCAGCTCAACCCGGAGCTGCCCGTCGTGGTGATCCGCATCCCGAAGATCGGCGAGCTCTCACGCAAGGAGCGCGACGAAAACCGGCCGCTCTTCGGCGAGCGCAAAGAGGCGCGGCTCATCGATGACCTCAAGCGCCTGGAAAAATCTTTCCCTGAAGCGGTAGCCAGGTTGCGCGAGCTCTCCAGCGCGCAGCCCGAGGACCTGCTCGTCCTGGTGGGCGGGCCGCTGCAGGTTGAGAAAACCGGACTGCGTCCCGACTACGGCGTGCTCATGGCCGCAGGCGCGTTTCGAGTGGAACTGGCGCGCAAATATGCTGAGCGACATATGGCCTTCCGCCAGGGCGGCTTCCACTTCACCTGGATCACCGACTTCCCCATGTTCGAGTACGACGATACGGAGAAGCGCTGGAACCCGGCGCACCATCCGTTCACCTCGCCGCACGAGCACGACATGGACAAGCTGGAGTCCGACCCCGGCGCCGTTCGCGCGCTGGCCTATGACATCGTGCTGAACGGCACCGAGCTTGGCTCGGGGTCGATCCGTATCCATCGCCAGGACATCCAACGCAAAATCTTCCACGCGCTCGGCATGACCGAGGAAGAAGCCCGCTCCCGCTTTGGATTCTTCCTGGACGCGCTCGAGTACGGCACGCCGCCGCATGGCGGAATCGCGCTCGGCCTGGACCGCATTGTCATGATCCTGGCCGGCGCCGAGAGCCTGCGCGAGGTAATTCCGTTCCCCAAGACGGCCAAGGCCATTGACCTCATGGTCGACGCGCCTACGCCCGTCAGCGAAGCGCAGCTGCGGGAGTTGGGAATCAAGGTTCGCGGCTGATCACTTCGTCGCGTCCTCTTCTTCCTCGATCACCGGCAGTGCATACAGTGAAACGCTGCCGCGGCGCTCCCGGTCCAGCGCAGGCACCCCGCGCACAAGCTCAAACCGGACCTCGTCATGGCACCTGGAGCAGGGCGGGAAGACCTGGCCTTCGATCAGGGTGACTTCGTGGGGCAGCCGGTGTTGCGCATGGATCACGCGATAGATTCCGCATGCCGGGATCCTTTCTGAGCTCTTGTAGGTCTTATCCATTGCCTGCTGTGCCGCTACAGTGCGGATACGTGTGTCGATGCCGCCGCCAGGCCAGAGTTTGTATCTTGAGCTAAACTCGCCGAAGATCAGAGCGCCTTTTTGAGAACGGCTGAACCTTCTCCCGCTTCCTTTCTGGCCTTTGCAAAGAAATGTAAAGCCCATAACCATTTGGAATCTCTGGATTACCGGCCTGTCCCTGCCCCTGACCCGGCTTCCAGCAAAATCGTTTAAATGCTTTTATCAGTGCTGGAAATCGGATAATATGGCAGCCGTGTCTAGCACCCTCAAGTGTGTACTGTCCCTCGCAGTCATGCTCGGCATCCTTTACGTGCTGATCTCGCCGCTGCCGGAGGTCGACGCCACTTTTTCCGGCAAGTCTGCTCTCAGTTTCTTCTTTCTGGTAACCTACGCTTTCTTAGTTCTGTTCTTTTTTCCATTTTTGGTGCGTTTCCGTCCGGCTGATACTGCTGCATTCGGGCATGCGGAGGTCATTGATCTCCTCTGCGTGCGGCTTTGTTAGCTCTCTCTTTTGACCGGTGATCACGGCGCGCCTTGACGTGCAACCTTCAAATCGATTGTCTCAATCAGGGTTTGTAGGCGCCGCCTCGGCGCGAGGGCAGGTTGAGCATCACCCGCAAATAGAGAAGCGATGAAGACCAGCGAGGTCATCCAGGCCTGGAAAAGCATCCTGAGCGGCAGGCGTCCGTCTCTCGCCATTGAGATTACGCGGGAGTGTCCGCTGCGCTGCCCCGGATGCTACGCATATGAAGAAGGACACGTAAGCGGTATGAACCTGCGGCAGCTTCAGGACAAACGCGGCGACGAACTCGTCCACGGCATACTCGCACTGGTCGACCAATACCGCCCGCTGCACCTCTCCCTTGTCGGCGGCGATCCCCTGGTCCGCCATCGTGAGATCACGCGCCTGCTTCCGCTGCTCCATGATCGCGGCATCCACGTGCAAATCGTCACCAGCGCTTTTCGCCCGATTCCCGAAGAGTGGAGCCGCTTTGACCGGCTGAACATCGTCGTCTCCATTGACGGGCTTCAGCCCGAGCACGACCTCCGCCGCAAGCCGGCTACGTACGCGCGAATCCTGGAAAGCATCCGCGATCGCCAGGTGACCGTGCACTGCACCATCACCGGCCAGATGATGAAGCGCCCTGGCTACCTCGAAGACTTTGTTCGTTTCTGGAGCGCACGGCCGGAGATCAAAAAAATCTGGATGAGCATGTTCACGCCGCAAATGGGCGCCTCCGGGCCGGAAATCCTTACCCCGGAGGAGCGGGCGCGGGCCGTTGCCGAGTTGCTGCGCCTGCGCGTTCTCTATCCCAGGCTCGACATGCGCGAAGGCGCCCTCCGGGAGTTCCTGCATCCGCCGGAGTCTCCGGAAAAATGCATTTTTGCCCAGACCACCCAGACCCTCTCCGCCGATCTCAAGAGCAGGATCACTCCCTGCCAGTTCGGCGGCAACCCGGATTGCTCGCAGTGCGGCTGCTTTGCCTCCATGGGGCTGGCCGCCGTGGGAAATTACAAGATCGGACTCGGCGTTACCGCCGGTCACGTGTTTCGTGCTTCCGCGTCGGTCAGCAGGGCCGTAAGGAAAATCAAACGCGCAGCGTAGAACCAATTGAGGTGTAGTCATGAACTACGTGAAGGAACTGATCAAAGGCAGCAGGGAACGCGCATTGCGCCAGGACCTGGTGCGTTTCGGCAAGATGCTCCATGCCCAGGGCTTTGTCGCTGCCACGGACGGCAATCTCTCCGTCCGGCTCGACGCCGATCGCATCCTCATCACGCCCACCTGCGTCAGCAAGGGCATGATGAAGGCCGAAGACATGGTCATCGTCGGCCTCGACGGCCGCAAGCTGAACGGCTCCGGCAATCCTTCCAGCGAGATCACCATGCACCTCACCATCTACCGCATGCGGCCTGACGTGGGCGCCGTCGTGCACGCTCATCCCTGCACCGCCACCGGTTTTGCTTCGGCCGGCATGGCGCTCGATGAGCCGCTGTGCTCGGAAGTTGTCATTACGCTGGGCAGCGTCCCGCTCGCGCCCTACGCCACCACCGGCAGCATGGAACTCAGTGACTCGCTGCGCCCCTACATCCCGTTCCACGACGCTATTCTCATGGCCAACCACGGCGTGGTCACCTCCGGAGAAAATCTCTGCCGGGCTTACATGCGCATGGAAGCCGTGGAGCACTACGCGCGCATCGTTTTGACGGCCCGGCTGCTCGGCTCCGCCCAGTCGATCGACAGCCGCGAACTGGAAAAGCTCGTCGCCGTCCGCTCGCAGTACGGCAAGAACGGCCACTAGGCATTCCCCAGACTTGCCCTCCCCAACCACGGGGTGGAGCAGGCCTTCAGGGCCCCCCAAAACGCGCCGCTTTTGCGCGGAGTGGGGCAGAGGCCTGCGGGAAAGGTCTGAAGAGTTCTGGACTTCAGCCCCTGAGGCTGCTTCAAACCAAATTGCCCCGATTCCTGCGATCTCGGCAATCCGGCCCTACCCCCTCCCTGGGTATCCCACCGCATCCCAGATTGATATGGGTTTCAGCGACACTGTTGCGCCACAACCCCGGGCCCCAAGAGCGCCGATTTTGCGCGCTCTGGGGTCGAGGCGCCCCCGGCTGTGCAGGTGGAAGCGCGGCCCTTTAGGGCCGCGAAAGCTCCCCTTCTAACCCGCGCTCTAGCGCTGGTGGCGTCTGATTTCTTCTATTCAATTGTCAAAGATCCTTCAACCCTGCCATTCTTGACAATGGCTAACTAGCATTCCAAAGGACTTACGCCATCGATCCCAGCGTGGTATCCCAGCCCACCCCTCCCCCTGGGCTTAACTAGGATTCCAAAGTACTTAGCCTTGGTCATCCCAAGGCATCCCAGCGGTCTCTTAAAGCCGGATCAAAGCTCATTACTGCCAGCGTCAATCCCGCCAACGGCGAAACTGACCCATGTTACTTCACTATTTGTTTGCTGTCAAGCTCAAAAAACTGGTTTTTGGCGTCAGTAACGCGGCCTGAATCTGCCGCTGAAGCCAGAGAGCAGCAACTGGTGAAATTCAGGGGTCACGGGGTGAAGCAGGCCTTTCGTACGACAAGCGCTGTCACGGGAGGTAGCCGATTTGCGTCGCAGTATCGCATCAATATTCCTGGATAGAACTTAGTCGCAATCGCGCCTTTTCCGCCGCTCCCGAACGCCGATGAGATCAGCAACAATCTCGTATGTGAGAACCTGTCTATTATGAGCCGCTGAGATTAACACTTGCCAGATTTGTATAGCTCGCTCCAACCGCAATGTGTCAGAACCCTTCATTGTTCTTTCTCTCCTACTTTTCAATGGGTTCGATGGTGTCCCCAAAATTTTCCCTCTTCCTTACTTGATTGGCATGGTTTACCTGCTCCCCTCCACATTTTTGTACACCCTCCCACCCTTCATCACGAACACCACCCGCCGCACCGCCGTAATGTCCTTCGTCGGATCACCGTCCAGTGCGATGATGTCGGCTTGCATGCCCGGCGCAATCGCGCCAATTTCATTCTGCAGGTTCAGTGACTCCGCCGCTCTCGAGTTCGCGTCCACCATCGCCTGCATCGGCCCTTCGCCCGCCTGCACGCGATAGATGAATTCCTCGGCATTGCGCCCGTGCGCTCCGGCCACCGCGTCGGTGCCGAAGACGATCTTCAGTCCCTTGGTCGCCAGCGCGTGCTTCCACATGTCGGCGATCACCGGCAACACTTCTTTCATCTTGGCGAAGCCTTCTTCGGTGTAGGTGCCGCTGCCCAGGAACTTTGGCTTGTTCTCCAGGTAGTTGTAAATCACCAGCCCGATCTGCGGATCGAAGAACGTTCCGTGCTGCGCCATCGCGTCCAGGTCTTCCTGCGTGGCGTAGGTCCCGTGCTCGACCTCGGTGCAGCCGGCGTTGGCCGCCGCGCGCACCGCGTCTCGATAAGCGTGCACCAGCGTCCGCAGTCCCTGCGCTTTCGCTTCCGAGCACGCCGCCTGAAGCTGCTCGTCGCTCAGCGTCCGCGTGCCGCCCTGCCGGATGCTGCGCGAGGCGAAGATTTTTACCAGGTCGGCGCCATCGGCTTTCAGTTTCCGCACCGCTTCCCGGATCTGCTCCGGCGTCAGCTTCGCGTCTTCGATCGGCTCAAGCGACGTAAGCAGCCGCGGTCCCGGCAGGCCTCCGCTTTGTAGCGCCGCCCGCAACTCTTTGTCCTCGGGCGACCCGACGCTTTGAAGGGTCGTAAACCCGGCCATCAGGGTGGCGTAAGCGTTCGCTGCTGCGGCCAGCGCCGCCTGATATGGCGTCTCGCTCTTGTCTTCGATCGGGGCCCCCGGACCGCGCCGGGCTTGCGCGGGCTGGGGTGAAATGCGTCCGTTCGGGCCAAAGTGCCAGGTGATGTGGTCGTGCAGGTCAATCCAGCCGGGGAGGACGGTCAGATTGCTGAGATCGTAAGCCGCCGCGCCCGCGATCCGCTGGTCTTTTGCATTCGGGTCCACGCGCACGATCTTGCCGCCCTCCACCACAATCAGCACGTTGTGCAGCACGTGGCCCCTGCCATCAAGCATGGTTCCCGCGCGAAGAATGATCGGCTTCTCCTGCGCGAATGCGGAGAGTCCGCAAAACAAGAGTGAGGTCAGCAGCGAAATGAGGTGCTTCATTGCCATAGGTGTACCTGTCCGGTTCTTTGGGCCCCCATTTACGCGCCGTCTTGCTGGCCCGGCGTTCTTCCCGGAACGGTTGGGCGGCGTAAATGGGCAGAAAGCCAGTGAATTCTATCGAATGTTCCTAAGGGTGAGTAAATCCGCCACACCCCGGCTTCTGCGCTGCGCCAGGAAGTTGTTTCAATTCAATGGGCTAGAGACAGCCAGTTTGGCCACCCCCGTGCACTTCAGAGTAGCTGATGCGGGTCGGTGTAAAACCGACCCGCCAGCAAGGGTCAGCGTCTAGCGTCCCGGCGTGCCGGGTCGCGGGGTCCCCGGACCGCGCCGGTGTTGCGCGGGCTGGGGTGCACGCGGGCCTTTAGGCAGACGGAGGCGCTGGTTACCCCAGGCCACTACACCTATGTTGTTTGTTATCAGTTGCGGAACAGGCAAGAATGCAACAACAAGCAATTACTTGTTACTTGGAGGACCATGAAATTCTCTTTCAAAACTTTAGCGAGCGCGGCGCTGGTTTTGGGCGCGGCCATCGCACAGGGCCAGAATTCGCAAGTCCCGAGCCAGACCAAGATGGATGACAGCAAGGGCGTTACCGGCTTTGAATCGTTCCAGGGCACCATCAACTCTGATAGCCGGATCTTCAAGCTCGACTCCAACCTCGGCTGGGACTTCAACAAGCATTTCGGCATCTTTGCCGGCGTGCCGGTTTACTTCGCCAACGTGCCGTCGACCACGACGACCACTGGCACAACTACAACCACGAATCCGAGCACCAGCAACAACGGGCTCGGCAACGTCTATATGGGCTTCATGCTGAAAGCCCCGAACCCGACGCTCGACTACGCCATGGCGGTTACGGCGTCGGCTCCCACCGGCAGCACCAGCAAGGGCTTCAGTACCGGACGCGCAACTTTTGACTGGGACAACCGTTTTGAGCACGCCTTTGATCGGCTCACGCCTTTCTTTGAAGGCGGATTCGGCAACACCGTGCCCGACGCGAAATTCCAGACCCGGCAGTTTACCTCGCTGGGCGGCATCGGCCATTTGGAAGAGGGCGCGGAACTGCAACTGGTGAAGCTCTTCTATGCCGGCGGCTCGGGATACCAGATTGTTCCTTTCGGCAACCAGAAGGTCTTCAGCAAGCTCGACGGCAAAGGCTCGGGCAAGAACTCGTTTGATAAAAATGCCGTCTCCAGCGGCAACGATCTCACACGCGAAAATGGCTTCAACACCTGGGTGGCATTCGAGCCTACGTCGATCCTGCGGCTCGAACTGGGCTACACGCGAAGCATGACGTTTGATCTGAGCAGCTTCGCTTTTAACCTGCGCATGAACGTGGGCAAGATGCTGCGTTCGCGCAGAAATTACTAATCGGGAGGTAGAACGATGAAAACCAGATTTATTTTAAGCGCGGCAGCAATGCTTGCATTTGCCTCGGCGCCGGTCTTCGCGCAGCACGGACACGGCTCCAGCAGCGGGCATGGAGGCTCGCTGTCTGGGTCCATGCACGGCAGCGATCACGATCATTCGTCTTCCACGCACGGCAAGTCCGACGATCATGACATGGACCATGACGGCCATGGCCATGGCGGCTCCATTTCGCAGAAGCTGGCCTCCAACACCAAGCTGGCCGGCAAACTCCAGAGCCTCCTGCCGCCGGGAACCAACCTGCAGACGGCTGCTTCGGGTTTCAAAAACCTTGGCCAGTTCGTGGCCGCGGTCCACGTCTCGCACAACCTGGGTATTCCCTTCGATCAGCTGAAGTCCAAGATGCTTGGACCGCCGTCGATGAGCCTGGGCAAGGCCATCCAGGCGCTCAAGCCGGCAGCCAACGCGAAGGCAGAGCTGAAGAAGGCGGAACACCAGGCGCACCAGGACCTGGACACCGATAACGATAAGGATGACGGCTCAAAGAAACCCGCGTAATCGTGATTTGACAAACACTAAAAAGGCGGCCGTATGGCCGCCTTTTTTTTGTAAAAAAACAAATCTCACCACGGATCAACACAGATTCAAAAATCCAGGAATGTTCCTATTGAACTTTTTCGATCCGTGCAAATCAGTGTTATCAGTGTTATCCGTGGTATGGGTTGGGTTTTTGCGCAAAGCCGGCCTCGCCGCTCAATACTTTCGTGTTGAGCGCCTGCTTAGATGCGCGAAATGGTCTGTAGTCTCGGGGTGGAGCAGGCATTTATGCCTGCGGTCAAAGCGCCAAAAACCTTGTGGGCTTTAGCCCCTGCGGTGGAAGAGCGGCCCTTTAGGGCCGCGAAAAGGCGCAAATATTATCAGGGGCTTTAGCCCCGGCAAACCCTAGCTCGCCCGCGCTCTCCGAACATAATTCCCGTCTTCCAGCACGCGGCACGGCGCCACCTGCGGCGTGACCAGCGCCTCGCGCGGGATGATGAACGTCTGCTCCAGCGCGTACTGCCCGGACATCGCCGCGTGAGGAACACCGTCGGTGTAGACCATCCACGCGGTTCCCGGAGGAAACACCAGCTCCTGCTTGGGCGCGTTCCGCTGAAAATCGTTGTTCTCTTTCAGCCAGTCATGCAGATAGAGCATGAACTCGTCATAAGGTGAGCGGTCGGGCACCGGCAATCCGATCTTGCTGGCCAGGTGCGTCAGCGCGCGCCCCACGCCGCCGGGAGGGCTGATGCGCTTCACCTGCATCAGCTTGGGCAGGAACTCATGAAACGGTTCGCCCACATTCCATACGCGTCCGACCGAAGGATTGATATTGGCGAAGACGCGCAGAATGCGCCCGCCGTGCGTTGGCCGGGAAGGGAAAGCGTCCACGTGCAGCAGATCGTTGCGTTTGTGCAGCGGCAGATCGCGCCCCTGCTCCTCCAGCGGACGGAAGCTGGCAAAGTCGAGCTTCATCTTCGCCGCATAAGGCGCCAGGAACTGCGAGACAAAGCCCACCACGGAGCGGGAAAAGTTGCGCATGATCGTCACCATGCGCTCGCGGTCGGGAGAGTCGTCATCCACGCCTTTCAGCAGGTCCTTGGCCGGACGATAAGAAATATTTTTGTGGAAGCGCGACCCGGTCTGCTTCTGCGAAAGCAAAAACGCGCGGTCGCTCTCGGGAAATTCAAATGGCACATGCTGAAAGAAGAGCACCTTGCCGCGTTCCAGCTGGTCGCAGTGCCAGGAAGCTTTTTCAAAATCAAACTTGGTCACGTCCACGATGGCTGGCGATGTCATAGTTCCCTGCCGTATCTCGAAAGCAAATCATAGCGCGATTCATTCCTCGCCGCCATGTTGAGCGGTGTACGGGTCGCTGACTAATCGGAGTGGTCGATGTGCCCGCAGCGGTGCTCTGCCGGCGGCTCGATGCGCCGCGGCAAAAGCACATCCGGGCCGACTTCGCGCACGAATTCAACTTTCAGCAGCGGATGCAGCTCCATGCAGTTCTCCGCCACCCCGATCTGCTGATGAAAAATGTCAAAGAACCCGACGCCCTCCACCCGCACCACCCAGGCCGGCGTAAAGCGGCGGAAATGGGCCTCAGGCTGCGCCAGCTGCGCAATGAGCGTCTGCCGCACTTCAGCAAATTTTTGCGCCTGCGACGAGCTGCATGCGCCTTCGCACTCCGCGGCCGGGACCTCGGCAATCATGGTGCGCGTGAGGTCGTTGGGATCGGCCAGCACCAGGTGGAAATCGTGGTCGCCGTGCGCTCCGGTCTCCTGCTTCCACCCCAGCAGTACCGCCTCCACCGAGTACACCTGCTTCTCCGCGTCGGAGCGCTCTTCTTCCTCCAGCCGCGACGGCGCCCGCATCGCCACCAGCTCAGAAACCGTGGTGTTGCGGGGCGTGAAGTTGATGCGCCCGGCCTCGCCGTCGAAGACCGTCTTGATGCGCCAGCGCTCCGTGCCGCAGTGGACGCCGCAGGTAAACTGCGGCGGTGGCGGCGTCCGCCGTAGATATCGGACCAGCAGAACGCCAAGAATGATAAGGACCAGGAATATGAGCGGAAGCTGCTGTGATCTTCTTTGCGCCATCACTCAATGATTATCAGATGCTGAAAGACTTGCTTTTTGCCAATCGCTCCTTTGGGACCGACCGCCCAACAGGTTTTCTTTCGGCAGCTGATCGCGTTGTATTCATGGTTATCACCCCGCTCCATTGCTCCACTCTGCATGCTCTCCCGCCACCAGTGATCACCATCAGTGGCAGAATCAGTCCCGGCGATTCCCACTGAGATCCACCACCCGTTCGGTGCCCGGCTCAGGCCGGAACGATATCCGTTCGGCAATTCTGCTGCGATCGCCCATTTTTTTCCACCATCGTGTGTGATAGCTGCATTGGCTAGCGTGGTCAATGGGTGCTGATAGTCTCCGCCCACCACCACACCTTCCTTTTTAGTGGAGAACCCCACCGCAAAGATTCCCTGGCTGGCTTCCCCATGCACAACCGGCGTTTCCGCCACCGTCCAGTTCACTCCGCGATCCGAAGAATGAAACACCCGCGCGGCCGGTCCGCCAGTGCCGAACCAGACATCGTGCTTTCCGTAGGTCGTAATGCACGTCCCGCTGGCGGCGAAAGCGCCCTCATTCGGGAGCGCGGCAGGCATGCTCTTGACCGCCACGGGCGCCCAGGTTTGGCCGTCGGTGGTTGCGATCAGCGGGAACTTGCCATCGACCGAGTCACTCAGGGCGATCCCATGCTTCGAGTCCCAGAAGGCAAAGCAATCGTAAAAGGCCTTGGGATCTTTGTTGGTGAACTGGAGCTGCCAGCTCTTGCCCCCATCGCTCGTCTTATAGATACGCGACTGTTCCCCGGGTCCGATGCTCAGCACAAACGCCGTATTCCAATCGAAAGCCTGGATGTCGCGAAAATCCAGCGCCTCCGCCCCCGGCACACTCACCTTGCTCCAGTGCTCGCCACCGTCGATGGTCCGCAGCACCGTCCCTTTGGCCCCGCTGGCCCAGGCGATCTTGTCTGAAACCGCGCTGATCCCCCGCAGCTGCACGTCAGTGCCGCTCATCTGGTTCTCCCACTGTCCCCAGGCTGGTAAAATGAAGAAAACGCACGCCGCAAAGGCCATGAAGCCACGCATTTTCAAAGCTCCCAAAAAGAACCGAAAATTGTAACCTTTGCCGCGGGAATTTCTCTATTGGTATGTGGAGGGCATTGAGGTGAGTACAACGCTGGTTCCGGTAAGCGCCCAGAGCGAACTTCGCGATGAAGAAGTAGTGGCCCGTGTGCTGGCCGGCGAGACCTCGCTCTTCGAGATCCTGATGCGCCGTTACAACCAGCGGCTCTATCGCATTGCGCGCGTGATCCTGCGCGATGACGCCGAAGCCGAAGACGTGATGCAGGACGCTTACGTGCGCGCCTACCAGCATCTCAATCAGTTTGCCGGAAAGGCAGCGTTTGCCACCTGGCTCACCCGCATCGCCATCCATGAGGCGCTGGCGCGCAAGCGCCGCCGCGGCCGCATGGAAGAGCTCGATGCGCTCCCCGATCACGGAGATTACATGTCGATTCTGAAGTCTTCAGCTCCAACGCCCGAGGGCGGCGCGGCCCAGGCCGAGATGCGCCGTATCCTGGAAGAAGCCATTGAACGCCTGCCGGAAAACTACCGCACCGTCGTAGTCCTGCGTGAGGTGGAAGAGATGAGCGTGGCGGACACGGCCGAGAGCATGGGCGTGACTGATGCCGTGGTCAAGACGCGCCTGCACCGAGCCCACGCCATGCTGCGCAAGGAGCTCTACCAGCGCGCCCGCGGCGGCGCCGCCGAGATCTATCAGTTCCACGCCGTGCGCTGCGATCGCGTAGTCAAGGCCGTCTTTGATAGGATCAAGGACCAGCCGCCGATGCCCGGTCCGAGCCACTGAGTCGGTCAGGCTCCGGAGGGACTCACTTACCCAGCGCCGTCTTCAACTGCGCGATCATGTCCTTCACCGCCGGGGCCATCGGGCCTTCAGGATCGAGGCGCAGGCACTCTTCAAATTCCTTGAGCGCTGCCTCGGGATCTTCCTGCTGAATGTAGATATTGCCCATCAACGCGTGCGGGCCGGCGTAGTCCTTGTTGAGATCGATGGCCTGGCGGACGTGCGGTTCTGCCGCCTGCCACTTGCCCGCTCCCCACAAGCTGCGCGCCAGTTCGTAGTGCGCTTCCGCGGAGTCGGGTCGCAGGTCCAGGCTATGCTCCAGGGCCTTCTGGGCCGCCGCATAGTCCTTCTGTTCGTTGAGCGCCGAGCCGGCCCCGAGATAGGCTTTCGCGTTTCCCGGTTCGACCTTCTCTGCCTCTTCAAAGGCCCATTGCGCGTCACTCCACTGCCGCAGCTGCATGCGCGCCAGCCCCAGCAGCATGTAGGCCTGTCCATACCAGGGATCGAGCTTGATGGCGCGCTTGAACTCTTCCACGCTGGCCTGGGCATCATGCTTCTTGAACAAAAGCTCCTGGCCCTTGCTCATGGCGTCTTCGACTTCCGGGATATTGCGGCGCTTGCGCGCTTCAGGCGCGGGCGCCGGATTGGCCTGCCTGTCCGCAGATTGCGCCGCGCGTGTCGCCTGGCTGGAGCTTTCCCGGGATTGGCCAAACGCCGGCAGCATCGCGAGCAAAAAGGTCGGAAGCAAGAGAGTGGATGGTTGCATTGGTTCCATTGTATTTCAGCGCTGCGCACGCCCAGTAACCAATCCGCCCCAGGGGCGGCAGGTGTGACTGGATGCTGAGTGCTGGGCGCTAATTGCTTCTCTGGAACGAAAAAACCGCTGTGTTCTTGCGAACACAGCGGTGCGGAGAACTTGCCATTCTAGAGGAAATCTAGAAAGTAAGCTTTAATCCAAATTCAACCACGCGCGGCGCGCCCAGATCGAACACGCCGGATCCGGGCAGGATACGGGTGTTGAGATGATCCGCTTTAACCGAGTCATTGACCGATCCCGGTCCGCTGTTCAGAAAACCGTTCAAGCTGTTGTTCGGTCCATCAAAATTTGACGTGTTGAACGCATTGAAAATGGCAACTTTTGGTTCAATCGTTAAATTCTCACGGATCTTCTTGGGGTAAGACAAGCTCAGGTCGACGGTTCGGAGCCAGCCCAGGCTTTGAGGATCTGTAGGCACATCCAGCGTCGGGATCACAGCTCCCAAAGCCTGCAATTGGGCTGTTGTGAACAAGCCGTTATTGACGAGAGCCAGTCCGGCAGGCGTTAATCCCCCTGCCTGAGTAGCATTGAATCTGTTGATGAAGCTGATCAGGTCATTGGACTTGATGCTGCGGCCGTAGGCGCCAATCTTGGTGCCCGGGACCAGGTCTCCGGTCCCGCCATAAACGTCGCTGCCGTCACCGGAGCCATCACCGGTAACATCGCTGATAAAGATGCCACCAGGGCCAGGTCCAGGCAACGTCAGGCTGATTGCCAGCGGGCTGTAGACGTGTCCTACTACGCCAAAGCGAATAGAGGCTGGGAAGTCGAAGGTGCCGCCGAACGAGAATTGATGCGTGCGGTCCAGACCATTCGGGCCCAGCGACGCTGTGGGATGGTTGTTATCAATTGCGTTGTTGATGAAATCTGAGTCGAGCGCCGAGCCCAGATACCGGGATAGCGAGTAGGAAAAGACCCAATTCAACCCTCTTACTCCGGCAAATGGATTGTGGACATTGGCGCGCAGTGAGGTTTGGAAGGCGTTGTAAGTGGATCTGCCAGCCGGGAAGAGCATCTGGTTCACGCCCAACTGTGGATGGATTCCACCGAATGCGGGCAGTATCCCACCGCACGGTCCGTTGGCTGAAGGATCGCTGGCAAAGGAACCGCCGCCGCATACGTTGGTGCCGGAATCGAGGCCGTTGCCGGCATAGTCAAAGATGGTAGCGCCTGCGGCAATGGCACAGTTGACATCGGCGCAACCAAAGGAAGAATTGGTAGCCGCGACAGCTGCTTGCGCAGCTGCCTTATTCAAGAATCGCGCATCGCCCACATGGTTCACATCGATCGCGAGCAAGGTATGCGTGCCGACGTTTCGAACATAATCAGCATTCCACACGACGCCCTTGCCGAGTTGCCGTTCAAAGCCGAAATTCATCTGCACGGAGCGAGGGGTTTGGTAATTCGGAGCGAACAGATTGATGCCATTGAATCCGGCACTGGCAGCGAGCGAATTGCCAATGAATGCCTGATTGACGGCGGGGCCGGCAGAAGTGGTGGACGCCTGGTACTGCGTTTGCAGTGCCGCCAGTTGTGACGCAACGCTTCCGACCGGCTGTCCGCAAATGGCCGACGTATCGATGGTTCCGCCCGTCGGCAAGGTCAGGCCGAGAGAGTTCCCACGTGAACAGGGAACAGCTTCCTGCAGGAACAGTCCCTGGGCCAGGCGTCCCGGACGGTTGAACAAGTTGTTGTTGAAGATGGAGTTTTCATAATACAGGCCAACGCCGCCGCGGATGACGGTCTTGGCGCTACCGGTTGGGTCCCAGGCAAACCCAAAGGTCGGACCGAAGTTGTGCGCTGGAGTGCGTACTCGCTTTCCCAGTCCGTCGCCGAACAGATCAAGAATGTTGCCGTTGCAGGGCGTGCCAGCGGCTGCCAAATTGGCGGCAATGCCGGGGCCAAGTTGGGAACAGGGGATCGGCCCTATGTCACTGTCCGTTCGTCCCGTGTCATGGACCCACCGCACGCCGTAGTTGACGGTCAAGTTAGAACGTATTTTCCACGAATCCCCGATGTAGGCGAGAGTTCGATTGTCCGGGCCCAGTCCGCCTCCGGGAAGCCCGAATGCAGGCTTCTCTGAAGAGAATCCCTGGCCGTTACCCATGATCACCGTCAAGACGGGATAGTTCAGCGGGTTCGCTTCACCGCCCGGGAAAACGTTGGCTATACACTTGGTCGTAACCCCGCCACCGCATAGCGGCGCAGTCGTGCGGGAATTGACAGTAGGCGCAAGAGCGAAGAACTTGGCAAACCCTCCGCCCTGGATGTGGTTGTAACCAAAGCCATAGCGAAGGATGTGGGAATGAATCGTCTTGCTGCCGTCATACTTGATCTGTGTGTTCTGCTGAAAGGTCTGCTGCGGCGCCAATAAGTTGGGACCAGAGCAGAATGCATCCACTCCACCGGCTAGGCAGCTTGAGCTGGGGCCGATCGTCAGGCTGATATGGGGCAGGGGATTGAAAACGCCGGTCTGAGTTGCATCCACGATGCCATTACGGAACTTTGTGTATCCGAAACGAACCGCGTGGGTGAAGCTGCCGGTGTTGAAATCGATGCCTGCGGCATGGACGGGGGTATGGTTTTCATTGGCGAAAGGTTGGAAACTGTTCGGAATGAACCCCTTCACAGTTCTGTTCTGTTCGTACGAGAAACGATAGAACGCATGCACGTTGTCTTTGATTTTCCAGTCCAGCTTGCCGATTCCATTCGTGTCACGGAAAGGAGAGTTGAATGCGCCATTCAGGCCCGAGAAGACCGGCGCATTGGAGACATTCTCGTTCAGATCCTGTTTGAGTCGCTCAGCATCGAAAAAGAAAAAGATCTTGTCGCGCAGGATCGGGCCGCCTATGTTGCCCCCGAAATTATTGCGCTGGAATGGCAGGTCGGTGGGGCCAATCCGAGCGGCAATGGAGTGATCGCGAAACAGATAAAAGCCTTCGCCGTGCCACTTGTTGCTCCCAGAGCGGGTTACCACGTTGACGGCGCCAGATGAAGTCAGCTCGGTTGAAAGATCGAGAGAAGACTGGCTGACCTGGAACTCCTGGATCGAGCTGGCAGGGAGGTTCTGGGTGGTGGTGCCCACGGTCTCATCGCTGATGTCGATTCCATCGACCTCAATACGCGCCGTGCGGCCGAAGCGTCCACCGAAGGAGATGGAGGAGAAACCATTCTTGGTGGGATCGAAGTTTCCGCCGTCCTGGATCTGCACGCCGGGCTCAAGCTGCGCCAGATCGAGGAAGTTGCGGCCGTTGATGGGCAGATTCTCTATCTGCTGCGTCGTGAGCACACCCTGTACGGTGGCTTGTTCGGTGTTCACCGCAACCGAAGAGCCGGTGACTTCCACAACTTCAGTGGACGCGCCTAGCGTCATCTTGGCATTGCCGGGCGTGATGTTGCCTACTTGCACCGGCGCGGTCAGCACTTGCGTCTGGAAGCCCTTGGCTTCAACGCGCACCTCATACTCGCCGGGAACCAGCGCTCCGGAAGCGTACGTGCCACTGCCGGAACTGGTGACTTTGCTGACCTGTCCGGTGGCTTTGTTGGTGATGGTGATTGTAGCGCCGGGAACCACCGCACCGTTCGGGTCGGTAACTGTTCCCTGGATGCTTCCGGTCGCTACTGTCGACTGCGCCCGCGCAGGCAGCAGACTGAAGGTGGTGAGACTAAAACATAAGATGAAAACAAACCAGAACCTCAAACTTTTCATTCATCCTCCAACTGTTTGACCCGATTTCGGGGATCGGGCCGGGGGTTCAAGTTAAAGGGGCCGTTGGGACTCGACCTCAGGTTGCCACATCTAATCAGGTTCTTGAGAGCACGAGGGTATGAAAGAACCGGGAATACCCTCTGCATGAGGGCTGCCACACTTCCGGTGCATCATAAGCGCCTGAAATTATAGACTCTCAAGGGCTTACAGGCCACATATCTTACCAAGATATTGACTCTCATAGCCAGAGTCTCACAAAACTCCATATTCCCATAATGTGAACTGGCCAGAGATGTACCTGCCTGGTTATTACCGGCCAGCAATTTGCGCAGCGCGATTTCGGTGTGATACCTTCCGCGAGAACCCTGAAATACAGGCAATTTCTTCTGGAGGAAACATGACGCCTCTGATTGTGATCGGGATATTGATTGTTGGCGCGATTTTCATTCTTGCCGGGATGTACAACAGCCTGGTGCAACTGCGGGTGCGCGCTGACTCGGCCTGGTCCGACATCGACGTTCAGCTCAAGCGCCGTCATGACCTGATCCCAAACCTGGTGGAAACAGTCAAGGGCTATGCTGCGCACGAAAAGGGCACATTCGAGAACATTGCCAAGTTCCGCTCCCAGGCCATGCAGGCCACAACGCCGGCGGACAAAGCCCAGGCCGAAGGCGCCCTCACCGGTGCGCTGAAGAGCCTGTTTGCGGTGGCCGAGAATTATCCCGAACTGAAGGCTTCGGAGCAGTTCACCGGGTTGCAGTCTTCGCTCAATTCGATCGAAGACAACATCCAGAATTCGCGTCGTTATTACAACGCCGTCGTCCGCGACTTCAATACCCGCGTGCAATCTTTTCCGACCAACATCATCGCCGGCATGTTCGGCTTCCACACCCGGCAATTCTTTGAGATGGAGACGCCGGAAGACCGCCAGAACGTTGCGGTGAAGTTCTAGCCTCGTGGAAACGTCCGGCCATCGTCGCACGCCGCTCTTGCGCTCAAAAGCGCTGGCTGCGGCGGCGTTGTTCCTCTTCTGCCTGCCGGCGCTGGCCCGCAGCTATCGCATCTCCAATTTCAACAGCACGATCCACGTCGATAACGATGGCTCGGCCCGCATCCAGGAGCAGATCACCTTTGTCTTTGCGGGCGAATATCACGGTATCTACCGCGACATCCCTGTCGATTACCCCGGCCCGGCCGGTTCGAATTACACCATCTTCATAAAACTGGGCGCGATCACCGACAGCAACGGCGACAAGCTTAAATACGAGAAGAAAACAAGCGGCGGAACGCTTCACCTGAAGGTCTATGTTCCCGGCGCGGTCGATGCCACCAGGACCGTCAACATTGAATATTCGGTCTCCAACGCCACGCGCTTCTTCGAAGACCATGACGAGTTCTACTGGAACGTGACCGGTAATGACTGGCCGGTGCGAATCGAGCATGCCGCGGCCACGGTCTATTTCCCGCCCGAGGCTGCAGACAAGCTGCGTGCGCAGGCCTTTGAAGGGATTTACGGATCATCCGCGCACGCCCGCGCTGCGATTGAAGGCCCAGCTACGAGCTTTGAGACGAACTCGTCGCTGCCCATGCGCGGCGGGTTGAGCCTGGATGTCTACCTCGAAAAGGGCGTGCTGCACCAGCCCAGCGCCGTGACTCGATTCTTCCGTTTCATCGGCAGCAATCCCGTGCTCACGCTTCCACTGTGGGCCTTTGCAGTAATGTTCCCGCTCTGGTGGGTCAAAGGCCGCGATCCCGATCCCGGCATGTCCGTGGCGCCGATGTATGAACCGCCGGAGAAGATGGGCCCGGCTGAAGTCGGCACCCTGATCGATAACAGCGTCGATCCCCGCGACATTACCTCGGTGCTGGTGGACCTGGCGGTGCGCGGCTACGTGAAGATCGTTGAGACCCAGCACAAGGGCTTTCTCTCCACTACCAAAGATTACGAGTTCCATCTGCTCAAAAAAGACCGCAACCAGTGGAATGACCTCACCGATTATGAGCGGGCCATGCTCGACAACGTTTTTGCCGGCGGCGAGGTGACGCTGCTCTCCAGTCTGCACAATCACTTTTATACCGCCCTCCCGGCGATCAAGAGCGAGATCATGGGCGCCCTGAAATCGAAGGGCATGTACACCGTCGATCCGGAATCAGCCGGCGGCCTTTGGGTCGTGGGAGTGATCCTGGTCCTGCTGCCGTACGGGCTGCTGCAATGGCTGCATGTGGCGGATTTCCTGATCTCCATTCCGATTGCCATCGGCGCCGGCCTGCTTGCGCTGGCGATTGTCATCATCCTGGGCCGCCTGCTCACGGCCACCAGCCTCAAGGGCGCGCGCACGCGCGTGCAGATTCTGGGCTTCCAGGATTTCATGAACCGCGTGGATGCCGACCGCCTCAAGCGCATGCCGCCGGACACATTCGAAAAATTTCTGCCGTACGCCATGGCGCTGGGCGTCGAGCACCGCTGGGCCAAGGCCTTCGAGGGGATCGTGCAGAACCCGCCCACCTGGTATCAGGGGTATGGTCCCAGCCCGAGTTTCAGCACCTACTACTTCGTGAGCAGCCTGGGATCGATGACGCAGACGGCGAGCTCAACCTTTGTCTCAGCTCCGCGCGCAAGCTCCAGCGGCTCAGGGTGGGGCGGCGGAGGCGGCGGCTTCTCCGGCGGCGGCTTCGGCGGCGGAGGCGGAGGAGCCTTCTAGGATTTCCAGAACTGCCAGGATTGCCAAAATTGAGAATTGTCACTCTTGGCAATTCCGGCGATTTTGGCAATTCCCCTCAGCTCTGGATTTCTGCAAACATCCCACAAAAATTCAACATCCTACTAACGGTACGTACGCTTCTGTGAGGGACCTGCCATGGCTGAACCACTGCACCAGAGCTCCGATGTTCCCGAATTTGATACCTATCCTTCCACGCCTCCAGTGAATGAGAGTGAGCGGCTGCTGCCCAAAGGAAGGTCGGCGCTGGAGCAGCGCGCGGCTGATCTGGGCACCGCGGCCGGGAAGGTGGTTTCCATCT
>DASTJB010000200.1:0-28485 GCA_035717005.1 Candidatus Angelobacter sp. | reverse complement strand
GTGAAGATCTCTGCGACCTCGCCCATCGATTTGTGGACATAGAGACGCTCGCCGTTCGACGACACCACTCCCGCCGACTCCTGCCCGCGATGCTGCAACTGGTGCAGACCAAGGTAGGCCAGGGTCGAAGCCTCGCGGTGGTTATGAACCGCCACTACGCCACATTCGTCTTTGAATTTGTCCGGCTTCATGCCTGTCGCTTTGCTCCAAACCGCCTGCGCGTCTCGATACCCTGCAATCCTCTTGCTCCTGTTGCACGCCGCTCGGCCCGTGGTCGGCCTCGCTGCTTTGTCCTGGTCAAAAACTTTAACCACATCAACCGTCGCTGGCTGAGTGCTGACCGCTAATCGCTTCCTAGCTTTTCTGCAACACTTCCGGCACCAGGTGCTCCGGCGCGTCCGCGTGCAAAGCTTTCGTCAACGCCGAATCCCAGACCTGCCGCAGCTCAGACACGTTGGCTGAGACTGCCTGCTTGCCGTCAATCCGAATTACAAGTTTTTCAGGAATGGTGCGCCCGATCCGGTCCGCCCGTACGCCCCATCTTACCGCTATTTGTTTGATGTTCTCAGTGTTTTTCGGGTCGCAACTTATGAGCACCCGGCCGGCCCCTTCACCGAAGATAACTCCTTCACAAAACAGGCCTTTAGAACTAAGGTCGATCTCCGCTCCCGCGCCCTGCGGGAATGCTGATTCTGCCAGCGCCACGGCCAATCCGCCTTCAGAGCAGTCATGCGCCGATTCGATCACCTTGCTCTGAATCAGCTCGCGCAGGCATTTCTGCAGAGCCGCCTCCTGCTTCAGATCGAGCGCCGGAGGTACGCCCCAGATCTGCCCGATGATCTCTTTGGCATATTCGGAAGATCCAAACTCGGCCTCCGCATTCTGGCTTGCGCTGCCGCC
The DNA here is from genome assembly GCA_035717005.1 of Candidatus Angelobacter sp. Lineage (GTDB taxonomy): Bacteria > Acidobacteriota > Terriglobia > Terriglobales > Acidobacteriaceae > Angelobacter. The sequence goes on along the minus strand of DASTJB010000200.1, from coordinate 27,585 downwards.
GCTCAGAACCACCACATCACGCCCGGCCTCGCGGAAATGGAACGCCATCGCTTTGTCGATGTCTTCCAGAATCCCCACCACGCCCACCACCGGCGTGGGATAAATGCCCTCGCCCAGCGTCTCGTTGTAAAGGCTCACGTTGCCGCCGGTAATCGGCGTTTCCAGTGCCGTACAAGCCTCGGCCAGGCCGTCCACCACTTGGGCAAACTGCCACATGATCGGCGGCTTCTCCGGATTGCCGAAGTTCAGGCAGTTCGTCGCCGCCACCGGCGTTGCTCCAGTGCACGACACGTTGCGCGCCGACTCCGCCACCGCATGCATCGCTCCCAGCTTCGGATCCAGCCAGCACCACCGCCCGTTGCCGTCCAAAGCCATGGCCAGCGCCCGCTTCGAGCCTTTAATCCGCATTAATCCCGCATCCGCGCCCGGGCCTTCCACGGTGTTCGACTGCACCATGCTGTCGTATTGCTCGAAGATCCAGCGCTTGGAGCAGATGTTCGGCGAAGCCAGCAGGCGCTTCAAATTCTCTGTCAGATCAGCGCCGTTTTCAGCAAACCGGAGATTCTCGGGCTTGGTGCGTGAAACCGGTGCACTCCATGGTTCGATCGGCCGCTTGTAAAGAGGCGCGTCGTCCGTCAGCGCGGTGTTGGGGATGTCGGCCACCAGTTTGCCATGTTCCAGCACACGCAGCCGGCTACCGCTGGTGACGCGGCCCACGATCACCGCATCCAGCCCCCATTTCTCGAAAACTTTCAGCACCTCCTGCTCGCGCCCGCTCTCGGCCACCAGCAGCATGCGCTCCTGCGACTCGCTCAGCATGATCTCGTAGGCGTTCATGCCGGTCTCGCGCTGCGGCACGCGGTCCAACTCGATCTCGATTCCCACTCCGCCCCGCGCGCCCATCTCGCACGTCGAGCAGGTCAGCCCCGCCGCGCCCATGTCCTGTATGCCGACCACCGCGCCCGTCTGCATCGCCTCCAGGCATGCTTCCAGCAGCAGCTTCTCCAAAAACGGATCGCCCACCTGCACGTTGGGACGCTTCTGTTCCGATCCTTCGCTGAATTCCTCGCTCGCCATCGTGGCGCCGTGAATGCCGTCGCGCCCCGTCTTCGCGCCCACGTAGATCACCGGGTTCTCTTCACCGGCGGCCTTGGCGTAAAAGATTTGGTCGCGCCGCACGAGTCCGAGCGCAAAGGCGTTCACCAGCGGGTTCTGCGAGTAGCAAGGCTCGAACTTGGTCTCACCGCCCAGATTGGGCACGCCAAAACAATTTCCGTATGAAGCGATCCCGCTGACCACACCTTCCAGAATCGAATGGTTCTTGTGCACCGTGGCCTGATCTGGTGATTTGTTCTTCCCCGTGCCGGACGGCCCGGAAAAACCCTTCGCCGCAGTGATCGGGGTCCCCGGACCGCGCTGCTTTTGCGCGGGCTGGGGTGAGATTGGCCCGAACCTCAGCGAATCCATCACCGCCAGCGGCCGCGCGCCCATGGTGAAGATGTCGCGCAGGATCCCGCCCACGCCGGTGGCCGCGCCCTGAAACGGCTCGATGAACGACGGATGATTGTGCGACTCGATCTTGAAAGCGCACGCCCAGCCATCCCCAATGTCGATGATCCCCGCGTTCTCGCCCGGCCCCTGCACCACCAGCTTGCTGCGCGTCGGCAGCCGCTTCAGGTGAACGCGTGACGATTTGTACGAGCAGTGCTCGCTCCACATCACGCTGAAAATCCCCAGCTCCGTCAGCGACGGCTCCCGTCCCAGCGAAGCCTTGATCTTTTCGTACTCCTCCGGCGTAATGCCGTGCTCGGCGATGACCTCAGGCGTAATGGCAGCGGCTTGTGTGGTGGTAGGCATGTATCTCCGAAGTCCCGACCCGAAGGGGAGGGATCCCTACCCTCACCAAAACGTCGGGCTTAGCTCGTGTTTTAACTATATCCCTCTCCCGGGAACCCCAACTAGCATTCCCGAGGACTTAGTTCCAGTCATCCCAAGTCGTCTCCGGTGAACCGATCACTAGGTGTCCCGATTCTCCCCCACCCCTCCCTGGGTATCCCACTGCATCCCAACCGGGGCCCCCGACACGCGCCGTTTTTGCGCGTGGTGGGGTGGCAGGTCATCCCAGTTTGGCGTGCGTTTCAGCAATGCCTGTGGCACAGGCACTCTTGCCTGTGCAGCTTCACTCGTGTGGCACAGCCGCCCTCGGCTGTGCTCCCCTACCCCCTCCCGGTTCATCCCACGGCATCCCGACTCATCCCATTTTGGCGTGCATTTGAGCGAGCTTGCCACCCTTGAACCCCCGATTTTTGCGGTGCACCACATACCACGTAAACCATTGAAAAACAATAAGTTAACATAACACGTCTAGCCAGAAATTGCAAGCAAATTCCGCTCTGAATTTACGGAAATCTTCGCTCTCGCCACCAGCTAAAACACCATCCATTACACTGTTCATCGGAATGAAAAGTATCATCCTGGGCACCGCCGGCCACATCGACCACGGCAAGACCGCGCTGGTCAAAGCCCTCACCGGCATCGATGCCGATCGTCTGGAAGAAGAAAAACGCCGCGGCATAACCATCGATCTCGGCTTCGCCCACCTGGAACTCGCGATACCGGGCGGTGAGGCCGTTCACGCGCCGAGCCCGGGGTCCCCGATGCGCCCGCCTTTGGCGCAGCGGGGTGAGAGCCGCCTGCAACAGGAGCAGGACAAGCTTCAGGCGACCAAACTCGCAAGCGGTTTGGAGCGAAGCGACAGAATCAGACTGGCCTTTATCGACGTACCAGGGCATGAACGATTCGTGCGCAACATGCTCGCCGGCGTCGGCGGCATCGACCTGGTGCTGCTGGTCATCGCTGCCGACGAGTCCATCAAGCCCCAGACCCGCGAACACTTCGAGATCTGCCGCCTGCTCTCCATCCCGCGCGGGATCACTGTGATCACCAAGTCCGACCTGGTCGATGAAGACACGCTCAACGTCGTACGTCTGGAGATTGAAGATTTCGTGCGCGGCTCGTTTCTCGACGTCAGCCGCTCGCCCGTAGTTGCCGTCAGCGCGCTCAAAGGCACAGGCCTGGACGAACTTAAGGGCGAAATCATCCGCCTCGCCGCCGAAGTCCCCGCCCGCGACACCGACGCGCTCTTCCGCCTGCCCATCGACCGCGTCTTCACCATGAAGGGTTTCGGCGCCGTGGTTACGGGAACATTAATCGCAGGCAAGATAAAAAAAGAAGAAGAAGTCGAGGTCGTTCCTTCGCGCCGGCGCGCCCGCGTGCGCGGCGTGCAGGTACACGGTAGCACGGCGGATCAGGCGATCGCCGGCCAGCGCACCGCGCTCAATCTCGCCGGCGTACAACTGGAAGAACTGGCACGCGGCATGACGCTCGCCGCGCCCGGCATGCTCGAACCAACACAGCGCCTGGAAGTTCAAATCTCCCTGCTCAAAGACTCCAAGCCGCTCAGGAACCGTGCCCGCGTCCATCTCCATGCCTTCAGCTCGGAAACCATCGCCGAGGTCGCGCTGCACGGCCTGACCGAACTCAAACCCGGCGCTACCGGCTTCGCGCAGCTTCGCACCGCTGAGCCGCTGCTGCTCCTGCCCGGAGATCGCGCCATTCTGCGCCAGTTTTCGCCCGTAATCACCATTGGCGGGGCCGTCATTCTCGATGCGTTTCCTCTTCCCCGGCCAAAGCCGGAGGCGCTCCAGGCATTTCTGAAAACGCTTTCCTCCGGCTCGCGACAGGACGCCCTCCTTGCCCGCATCTCCCGTCGCGGCCATGAAGGCCTTTCCCTCGCCGCCGCCGTGCGCGAGACCGGACTCAAGCAATCCGTCCTCCAGCCGCTCGTCGCTGCGCTAACACAGCAAAAACAAATTTTCCAGGCCGGCGACTTCCTGCTCGCCAGCGAAGCCGTGCAGAAAACGCGCGAGAAACTTCTCGCCGCGCTCGAGGCCTTCCACAAGGCCAATCCGCTGGTCGCCGGCATCAGTAAGGAAGAACTGCGCGAGAAGCTCAGCCTGCACCAGACCGTCCTCGAATCCCTGCTCTCCCAGCTTGTGCGCGATAAGAAAGTGGAAGTCGCCGGCGAACAGGTGCGCCTCGCCGGCCGCGGCGTGGAACTAAAAGACGAAGAGGCCAAAGCCAAGGAGCAGATCGAACGCGCCTTCGCCCAGGCCGGCCTCAAAGTCCCGCTGATGAAGGAAGTGCTCGACAAGCTGCCCGTCGACAAGGCCCGGGCGCAAAAACTGGTTACGCTTCTCCTGCGCGACCGCGTTCTGGTCAAGCTGGCAGACGATCTCGTCTTCCACCACACCGCGCTGGAAGGCCTGCGCCAGCTGATGGCGGCGCAAAAAGCCAAAACCCCGAAGATCGACGTGCCGGCCTTCAAAGACCTGATCGGCGTCACCCGCAAATACGCCATCCCGCTGCTCGAATACCTCGATCAGCAGCGTGTAACGCGTCGCGTCGGCGACGAGCGCATCATTATTTAGTCGCCAGGCGGTGCTTAAAGTACCGGTACTTGGCATTTGGCCTTAAGACGCCACCATATTGGTCGTCCCGAGCTGCATGGGTCTTTCCAGGCAAGGCCACGTACCAAGTACTAAATACCAAATACCGGTTTCCTACCACCCTCCGCCTCCGCCCCCACCTCCGCCGCCGCCCGACGAACCTCCACCGCCCCCGCCCGACGACGATCCGGGAGCACTGGACGATGACGACACCGCGCTCGAAAACGAGCTGCTGAAGCTGGAGGTGAAAGCGACCGCGGAAAACGCAGCCACACCCACACCGGTGTACCACGAAGGCGAATAGCCTCGCCCCGAACCGCCCGGCGCCGCGGCGGCCTGTGCCAGGACCTCAGTAAACTGGTTGGCCCAGGCCTGCTCCACGCCCAGAGCCAGCGCATACGGCAGGAAGCGTTCAAACAGCTCCGGCGTTTTGTTCGGAGGCGGCGCCATGGTCTGCATGCGGTCGGCGTCCACCGCCGTCAGGAACATCTTGAAGCCCTCAACGCGATCCATGAGAGCCCGGCCCGCCAAAGTCGGCGCCTTCAGCAGATGATGAAAAAGAACGCTGATGCAAACGGCAGCAGCAATGACTCCGGTCGCAATCAGCCCGCAAGACCAGACCAGAACGCCGATTCCCACGCATTCGCCAATCACGAAGGGAATGCTGAACAACGTCAGGAAGCCGGCTTGACCGGCGCCCGCCACGCCCGCCGCCCGCACGCTGCGCCACGCCCGGATCACGCTGCTCAAAAGCGCGTACACGCCAAAACTCCAGCCCGTGAGCCAGACCGACATGAAGAGCGCCACCGCCAGTTCTGCGCCTCCGCGCGTGATCACCATGGCGGCAAACGCGGCCAGAGACAGTAGGACGCCGGGCCAGAGATACTTGCCATTGGTGACAAAAAAACCTATCTCCGTTGTGGCATGCAGCGTGTTCTCCAGCGCCTTGCGCGCCCGCTCCAGCAGCGTGTGCTTCTCATTCGTCAGCACCAGCGTGCCGCTATCTTCAAACAGGATCTTGGCCAGCGCCTTCTCGTCGGCGGAAAGGCCGCTCTCATTCGGCGCTTTGCCTTTGCGTATCAGTTTGTAGGTCTTCGATTCGTCCTGCTCAATCCTGAGGTACCCCTTGGCCGCCAGCCCGATGATCGCGCACGTAAACGCCATTTCGTCAAAACCCATGCGCTCCAGAAACCGCATGGCCGCCGGTGACATCCCGTCCGGCGGCTCGTACAGCGGCATGATGGTTCCGTGCTTCGGGTCGCGTCCCACCTTCGCCCAGACAACCAGGTAATAGATGAGGACGACCAGGATCCCGCCCACGCCCAGGACCTCCGGCTTGTTGTCAGCGATAAACCAGGCCCTCTTCTGCGCCGCCGTTGGTTCCGAGATCAGCCCTTTCGGCCACTCCACCACGATCGTCAGCCCCTGGTTGGGCGCCAGGCCTTCAGCGCGGAACGTCGGATTACCATCCTCGTCGCGCTTCGCCGTGTAGGCCTGCCCTTTCTCGCCCTGATAGCCGGTATAAGCTTCAACGTCCTTTATCTGACGGCGCACGTCAGCCGGAAGGACCACGGTGGCTGTGGCTGCGTCAATGGGAAACTTCCAGCCGTTGCCGGTCACGTTCCAGTAGAGCTCGTCATGATCGGAATAGAAGCCCAGCTGCCGGTTGGTGCGGTACTCAAACTCATAGGCGTGATCGCCCGGCGGAAGATCGTAGCTGGAGCTGCCGAAATACACCCGCACTCCGTTCTCCAGGTCCTCAGTGTGGTAAGGCTCGGAGTGGCCGTCGCGCCGCACACCCACAATCTCAAACATCACTTTGATGCGATTGCCCTTGTAGTCGCGGTACCGCGTGGGAAATTCACGGTAGATGCCGTGGCGTATGCTTTCACCGGCGGAGACAACAGCAATGGTCTCCTTCACCAGCATGCTGCCGTCCCTGCTCACCGTGATCCGCGCATCGAAAGAACGGATGCGTTCATCCTGTGCCGATGCCGGCACGAGCGCCGCCAGCAATAAACAAAAGATTGCAAAAGATTTTTTCATGGGAATGCATCTGACTATATCCCGATCAGCACCGGTCGGAAAAGCAATTTTGATCGCGACTTTGGTTTGCCGGTCATCCGAAGGCCCGAATCGCCGAAACTGGCAAAAAAATGCCACAATTGATAACTGCGTTTGGAGCAGTTCAGATTCCGGCGATTTTGGCAATTTTGGCAATCCTATGAAAGTCCTTCTCATCGGCGGCACGGGATTTATTGGCCCCTTCACTGTTCGCCGGCTTCAACGCTCCGGTCACAGTGTTACGGTTTTTCATCGTGGGAACCGGCTTCTTCCGGAAGATGTTGCCCAGATCATTGGCGACCGCAACCGGCTGCCTGAGTATCGCGACCGGTTCGCGCGCGAAAAATGCGACGTCGTCGTCGACTTCGTCCTCAGCTCTGCGCCTCAGGCAACGCAGCTGATGAACACGTTCCGCGGCCTCACTGGCCGCGTAGTGGCGTTGAGCAGCATGGACGTCTATCGTGCCTGGGGCGCTTTTTATGGCTTTGAGAGCGGCTTGGAGGAGTTGCCCATCGACGAAGCCTCCGCCGTCCGCACCAGACACATCCCGTATCCGCCCGAGGTCCTGAAGAGAGTGCAGCAGGTGTACCCCTGGATCAATGAAGACTACGAGAAAATCCTGGTGGAGCGCGCTGTGCTGAGCGACCCCGCTCTACCCGGCACGGTTCTACGCCTGCCGATGATTTACGGCCCCGGCGATCCGCTGCACCGCTTCCATCCGGTGCTCAAGCGCATTGACGACAAACGCCGCCAGATCGTCTTCGCCCAGGACGTTGCGGCGCTGCGCACGCCGCGTGGCTACGTAGAGGACGTGGCTTCTGCAATCGTGCTGGCCGCAACGTCTGCGCACGCCGCAGGGCGGATCTATAACGTATGCGAAGGCGAGGCGTTCTCCGAGCTCGACTGGGCACGTAAAATCGCCGCCGCTGCCGGCTGGAGCGGCGAGTTCGTCGTGCTCCCGCATGACCGCACGCCCAAACACCTGCTCTTGCCCGGCAACACGGCGCAGCATCTGGTGGTGCGGTCAGAACGCATCAGGCAGGAGCTTGGCTATCGTGAGACGCTGCCAAGAGAAGAGGCGTTCCAACGGACGATTCCATGGGAGCGCGCCAATCCGCCGCAGCATCCGCTGTATCAGTTCGACTACGCCGCGGAAGACGAAGCCTTGCGGCAGTTCAAGGCCACAGCCTAGCTGCCAGCGCGCGGCTTCCTTTGCGATAATGAACCATGCTCTCCATCCGCCCTGCCACTCCGGCTGACGCCTCGCTCATGCTGCGCTTCATTCACGGCCTCGCCGAGTATGAGCGTGCGCCTAACGACGTGATCGCGACCGAAGAAGATCTCATCCGCGACGGCTTTGGTCCGCAGCCAAAATACCGCTGCCTGATCGCCGAGTGGGACGGGGAGCCGGCAGGCTTCGCCTTCTTCCATTACAACTACTCCACCTGGCGCGGCCAGCCCGGTCTGTATCTGGAAGATTTGTTCGTTCTGCCGGAGATGCGTGGGCATGGCATCGGTAAAGCGCTGCTCAAGAAGCTCGCTGCAATCGCGCTTGAGGAAAATCTCTACGGACTCCGCTGGATGGTCCTGGAGTGGAACACGCCGGCCATCGAGTTTTACAACGCGCTCGGCGCTGAGCTGCTCGGCGACTGGGAGACCATGCTGCTGCGCGGCGAGCCGCTCAATAGACTGGCCGATCGGCCCGCGGCCGAACATCCAGGAGCGACAAAAACGAAGTGACGGTGCGCATCAAAATCATCGGCGGCGGTCTGGCCGGCTGTGAAGCCGCATGGCAGTGCGCCCGGCGCGGAGTCGGGGTCGAGCTCTACGAGATGCGGCCGGTAAAGTCCACGCCGGCGCACCAGACAGACAAGTTCGCCGAACTCGTCTGCTCCAATTCGCTCAAGTCAGAAAGCGAATTCACCGCACCCTGGCTGCTCAAGGAAGAAATGCGCCGGGCCGGCTCGCTCCTGCTCGAAGTCGCCCGCGAGACAAGCGTCCCCGCCGGGCACGCGCTCGCCGTTGACCGCCAAACATTTGCGGCTCGCGTCACGGAAGCGATCTCCGCCGAACCGAAAATCAGGATCATCCGCGAAGAGGTCACAACCATCCCCGAAGACGACGGCCTCACCGTCGTGGCAACCGGGCCTCTGACCTCAGACGCGCTCTCGCGCGAGATCGCCCGCCTCAGCGGCAGCGGCCACCTTTTCTTTTACGACTCCATCAGCCCGATCGTCGAAGCCGACTCCATTGACATGAACAAGGTCTACCTGGCTGCACGCTACGGCAAAGGGACCGCGGACTACATCAATTGCCCATTCACCCGCGAGGAGTATGACCGCTTCTATGATGCATTGATTGCTGCCGAATCAGTCGAAGGTCACGACTGGGAAAACCTGAATTATTTCGAAGGCTGTCTGCCCATCGAGGAGATCGCGCGCCGCGGCCGCGACACCCTGCGCTTTGGCCCGATGAAGCCCGTCGGCCTCGACGATCCGCGCACCGGCAAGTGGCCGTATGCTGTCGTGCAGCTCCGGCAGGAAAACCTGCGCGCCGATTCCTACAACCTGGTGGGCTTCCAGAACCACCTGAAATTTGGTGACCAGGCGCGCGTGCTGCGCCTGATTCCCGGCCTGGAAAATGCCAGGTTTCTGCGCTACGGGCAGATCCATCGCAACACCTATATCAATGCGCCCACGCTACTTACGGAAACATTGAACTTAAAGCGGCATCCCAACGTATTCTTCAGTGGGCAGATTTCCGGCGTGGAAGGCTACACGGAGTCGATCGCCATGGGGATGCTTGCGGGAATCAATGTTGCACTGCTTGCCCAGGGGCTCGTTCCCAGTCCGCCGCCGCGAGAGACTGCTTTGGGATCGCTGGTGCATTACATCTGCCACGCTGAGGTAAAAAGCTTTCAGCCGGCGAACATCACTTTCGATCTTCTGCCGCAACTCGACGAAGCCACGCGGAGTAGAGTGCGCGACAAGAAAACGCGGCACAAAATCGTTTGTGAAACCGCGCTGGAGAAGCTAGCATCGTGGCTCGACCACAACTTGAGCGCCGCAACACCAGCTACGGGGAGCCGCTATGAACCGTCTGTCCGCCGTTAACGCCGTTTCTCCCGCCATGTCGCGGGTCAGCGCCATGTTGTTCAAGTCTTTCCGTCTGAGCACCTGGCTCAAAATGGGGTTCATTGGGCTGCTGGGTGGAGGCGTGGTGGCCGGCGGCGGTAATTTCAACTTCCGCGGCCCGATCACGCGCGTGCCTTCGACACCCTCCGGCGGCGGCACCCGCAATCCCATTGAGGAGCTCGGGCATATCTTCCGCTCCATCCACGTGGCTGATTACGTTCACGCGATCATGATCGCCATGATCGTCGGCCTGGCGCTCTCTCTGATCTTCCTCTATCTCTTCAGCCGCTTCCGTTTCATCCTGTTCGATTCCGTCATCACGCAGCAGCCAGTCGTCGGGCGGGGCTGGCGGATGTATGTCTCCCAGGCCAATCGCTTCTTCGGTTTCTGGCTGGTCTTCCGGCTGGTGCAGCTCGCAGTCATCCTGACGATCATCGGGGTGCCGCTCTGGAATGCGTATAAGAGCGGTGCACTCAGCGGCGACGGCTCCATGTACGTACTGTTGAAAATGGTTGCGGCCATTGCCCTGGGCGCCATCCTGGCGTCGCTGGTCTTTGCCATCATCTCCACGCTGATGAAAGACTTCATCATGCCCATCATGGCGCTCGACAACCTTACCCTCGGCGACTCGTGGTCTGCGCTCTGGCGGGTGATTGTCTCCGAGCCCGGCGCCTGGGCGGGATATCTGGGCATGAAGCTGCTGCTGGCGATCGGGGCAAGCATTGCGCTGCTGGTGGCCGGGACCGTGGCCGTAATTCCGGGGTTCTTTCTCGTAGGAATTCCCGCTGGAATTCTGGCAGGGATCGGAGTACTGGTACTAAAGATGACCAGCCTGGCCGCCGCCATTCCCATCTTCGTGATCGCCGGATTGGTTGCGGCCGCGGGCATCTGCTGCATTTACATGCTGCTCACCGCGCCGGTCAGCGTCTTCTTCGCCGCGTATGCCTTCTACTTCTTCGGCGGCCGATATCCCAAGCTGGGCGCGCTGCTCTGGCCGCAACCAACGCCAACAGCGCCGGTTCCGCAGATGGCGGGCACCGAGGCTCAGGCCGGATGAATTACAACTTAGCCGCGAGGCCGGCCACGCGCCGAGCGGCATGCAACAGGGCTATTTGAAGTAACCACGACAAACGCGTTTGAAGCGGTTTGGAGCGCAGCGACAGAATAATTAGAGTTAGCCCCTCCGCCTGGTCTTCTTTGGAAGCTCCACTTTGCTGCGCGCACGATTCTTGATCCAGATGGGCGTGCCCACAAAGCCAAAGCGCTTGCGGATCTGGTTTTCCAGAAAACGCTCGTAGGAAAAATGCAGCTTCACGTCTTTGTCGGTAAAGAGAATGAAGGTCGGCGGCGAGGCCTGCGCCTGCGTCATGTAAAAGACCCTCACTTCCTGGCGGTGCGGCACGCCGGCCCGCTCAAAGTCCACCGACTCCAGAAACTTGTTCATCTGCGAGGTGCCAATCCGCTTCCGCCGCTCCGCCGACACCAGCTCCAGCGCACTGAAAATCTTCTCCAGGCCCTTCCCGGTCGCAGCCGAGACAAAAACGACGGGCGCATAATCCAGGAACTTCAACGCCCGCCGCACCTGCTTCTCGTAAATCGTGCGATCAGCGCCCGGTCGTCCGTCCGTACGCCCCGAATTGACCAGGTCCCACTTGTTCACCACAATCACCACGGACCGGCCGCTCTCATGCGCGTAACCACCAATGGTCGCATCAAGGCCGCTCACGCCTTCCACGGCATCAATCACCAGCAGCGCGACGTCGGCTGCCTCAAGATGCTTGCGCGCCATGACGACCGAGAGCTTCTCCGCCATGAGCCGCGTCTTTCCCTTGCGCCGGATCCCCGCGGTATCGATAAAACGGTATTTGTTGCCGTTCTTTTCAATCACCTCGTCCACCGCGTCGCGCGTAGTGCCGGCAACTGGCGAAACGATCGCGCGTGAAGTTCCGGTCAGCGCGTTCAGCAGCGTCGACTTGCCCACATTCGGGTGGCCGATGATCGCAACGCGTGTTTCCACCCTCGGCGTGCGCACCTTGCGGCCGCCTTCTCCGGGGTCTTCCGCGTCGCCGCCAGTCTGCTCAGACTCCTCTTCTATGGCTGATTCTGCGCGCTCAGCCGCTTCTTCGGCAGAAGACGGAATTACGTCCAGGATGGCGTCCAGCAGCTCTGCTGAACCGGTTCCGTGCTCGGCGGAAACCGGAAAAACATTCTCAAAGCCGAGGGTGCGAAAATTTTCCGCTTCGGCTTCCAGCTTCGGAGTGTCGACTTTGTTGACCGCAAGGAACAACGGCTTGCCGACCCTGCGCAGCAGCCGCGCCAGCTCATAGTCGGGGGCAGCCAGTTCCGTGCGCACATCGACAACAAGCACGATCGCAGCGGCTTCGTCCAGCGCCATCCGCGCCTGGCGAAAGATCTCTGCAGGAATGAAGTCCTTGTCGTGCGGAATGATGCCGCCGGTGTCGACGATGCGCAACCTGCGTCCGTTCCACGTGGTCTCGCCATAAAGGCGGTCGCGCGTGATGCCCGGCTCGTCGCCCACAATGGCGCGCCGCGACCCGATCAGCCGGTTGAAGAGCGTGGATTTGCCCACGTTCGGCCGGCCCACAATCGCCACCAGCGGAACTTTTCTGCTTGTTGTATTCGCCAACCAGGTCATCTCGATGTTCCTCAACCATCATAAACAATCGCATCGCACGAAATTGGGAAGCGGCCACGCCCGAGGGCGCGACGAGGAAAAACTGATGGACAAAAACAATGAGACCGGGCCATCCCCCGGACCTCGGGTTGGGACGGCCCGATCTCGATTTTGGCTGACGCAGCGCGAGCTTTTCCTTGCCGCCAGTGTGCGCCGCATCATTCCTTAGCTTGGCGATTGATTTGAGTAGCTGGTCCGGCCGGCAAGATGGACCGGAAGACTCCAGCGATCAGCCGGCCGGCTTACGCCGCCACGGCCTTGGTGATTTCCACGCCCATGCCCACCGGCTCCTGGGAGGTCAGGATTCCATTCTCAAAGCCCGGGCCGGATCCGTTGAAGAGCAGGAAGGTGTTCTTTTCCGTCTCCAGCAGGTCGCGGACATTGGGGAAATCTTCCAGATGGAAGTAGAGGTTCACCTGGTCTTTCACTTTGTTGTCCACCGGCAGCAGCTTGCCATCAGGCAGGAAAATGAGCTGTCCGATGAATTTGCCCGAATTGAGCAGCCAAATGCGGGGGACGAATGTATTGGAAGAATACATCACTTCAAATTGGTCAATGTGAATCGTCATATGCATCCTTCTTTCTGGGGCTGTACTGTCACCCCATGCCTCATCCTCAATCTCGAAAATTGCGCAAGCTGTGATCGTCGTCACCGACACGTGTGCGGAGTCTTCCGCTCTCCCTTTTGTGAAAACAATTTCCTCGGGCCCGGCGCGCTCACTTCTTTTTTGTGAAAATCTTTTTGGCGTCTTCCGATTTCACGATCACCGGCTTGCCGCCTCCCGGAGGGTGCAGCACAACTGCCAGTTCCTCACTGCAATCGGGACCGGCCCAGCCGTAGTAGTGCTCGCGGTTGTATTTTTCCGTGAGCTCCAGGGCCAATTTGAACTCCGGCTGGGGAGCGCTTGCGAGTTGATAGACGTGAAATGGATCGTAGGTGAGAAAGTCGTGCCCCCAGCCTTGAGAGAAACATGGCTGGCCTGCGATCTCGGCGACGCCGTCGTTATCCAGATCGCGAAACTCAGTGATGTGGAACGTGGTCTTCAAAAGCACTTTCGGGCGGCTTGCGGCATCAAGACCCAGCACAAACAGCGTGCCGGGATCGCTGCCGTACTGCGGTGTCACCATGAAGATCAGCGGCCTCATCTGGCCTGAGTTGGAAGGCGCAAGGATGTAGGCGTACTTCGAGGGGCCGAGGTTCCTGTAGCGGCTGAGAAATTTTTCCTCCGGCGTGAAGTCATTCTTGAACTCGTCCCACACATCGTCATGGTCGAGCACGAAATCGGGCTGGCCCTGGCTGCGGATGGTGAGCCGCCCAACCTGTTCCTCCTGGCTCTGTTCGATTTTGAAATGACTTGGCGCGCCTTTTCCCTGCCAGTCAAAATCGAATTCCTCGGCCGTTTTCCAGTCTTTCAGTTTGGTGCGATCTTTCGCAGTAGCGGCCGGAGTCGGGGACGCCTGTGCCGCTGAAGGCGTGGGGCCGGCGGCCGCGACAATCTTGCGAGGACTCCAGGCCAACATCGCCGACACTGCCACTGCTACGAGACCGCCATACGCCAAAAGGCGCGCAAGAGAGAGTTTCATTGGTATGCGATTAAAAATCGAATACACTATAAACCACAAAGCCCGCCATGGCCTCCTTTTCTCATTCGGAAACCGCTGCTGCAGCCACCCGGGAACTGCCAACACTCCATCAGTTCTTCGCTCCCGGAGGCCTGCTGGCCCAGGCCCATCCGAATTATGAGTTCCGGCGCGGGCAGCTCCAGATGGCCGAAGCCGTAGAGCGGGCCCTGAATGAAAAAAGACATCTCATCGTCGAAGCCGGGACCGGAACGGGAAAGACGCTGGCCTATCTTCTTCCGGTAATCCGTAGCGGGAAGCGGGTCATCATCTCCACCGGTACCAAGAACCTTCAGGAACAGCTCTTCTTCAAAGACATCCCGTTCCTTGAGCAGCTTCTGGGCAAGCTGCGCGTCTGCTACATGAAAGGGCGCAACAATTACCTGTGCCGCCAGAAGCTTTATGACCTCACCAGCCAGCCGGTGCTGAACGGGCTGGAGGAGATCGAGCAGTACCGGCAGATCGCCGAATGGGAAACGAGCACCGCAACCGGCGACCGCGCCGAACTGAAAGGCCTGCCCGAGAGCACGCAGCTCTGGCCGAAACTTGACGCGCGCACTGAGCGGTGCACCGGAACCAAATGTCCGCAGTGGGAGCGCTGCTTCATCACGGAGATGCATCGCCGCGCCGCCGAAAGCGACATTATCATCGTCAACCACCATCTCTTTTTTGCCGACCTGGCCCTGCGCCAGACCGGCGGTCCCGATGCCGGCGTGCTCCCGGACTTCAGCGCGGTGATCTTCGACGAGGCGCATGAACTGGAAGACGTGGCCGGCAGCTATTTTGGCGTGAGCGTAAGCAACCTGCGCTTTGAAGAGCTGGCACGCGACATCGAGACCACGTTGCAGCAGAAGAAGGCAATCTCGCCCGGAGTAATTCAGGCGCTGGCGCGGCTGCGCGAGCGTTCGCGTTTCTTCTTTGGGCTGCTGCCGCCCGGCGAAGGCCGCTCTGCATTTGCCGCGCGCGACGAGTTTCTCGAAAAGCATGGCGACGACTACGACTCGGTGATGCAGTCGCTCAAGCGTGTGGTGGCTGAGCTTGAGCTGCTGGCGCAGAAGCCGGAAGAGGTATTCAATTTCCTGCGCCGGTGCGGCGAGCTGCAGGCGCAGCTCGGCTTCATTATGGAGTCGCGGGACAAGAACACGGTTTTCTGGCTGGAATACCGCGGTGAGAGTCGCCGCACCCGCGGCGGGCAGAACCACATCATCCTGCAAGCCACGCCTATCGATGTCTCACAGATTCTGAAGCAGACGCTGTTTGAAAATGTTGAAACCGCGGTGCTCACTTCGGCCACGCTGGCTGTTGCCGGCGCGCCCTCAGCCGGCAGCTTCGAATACATTCGCCGTCGAGTAGGCATGGAGCACGCCCGCGAACTGGTGGTGAACTCGCATTTTGATTATCGCCGCCAAGCGATTCTCTACGTGCCGCCCGACATGCCCGATCCGCGTGCGCCGGCGTTTGCACGCAACGCAGCAGAAAAGATCCGCCGTCTGCTGGAGATCACCGAAGGCCGCGCCTTCTGCCTGTTTACCAGCTACGCGCAGATGCATGACATCCACGATCGCCTGCTGGGCGAACTGCCCTTTCCCATGCTGCTTCAGGGTACCGCGCCCAAGAACGCGCTGCTGGAAGAGTTTCGCCTCACTCCGAACGCGGTGCTGTTCGCTACCGCATCGTTCTGGCAGGGCGTCGATGTGCAGGGGGAACAACTCAGCTGCGTCATCATTGACCGGCTGCCCTTCGCCGTGCCGAACGATCCCGTCGTGGCAGCGCGAATTAACGCCATCAATGCCGACGGCGGCAATGCGTTTTTCGATTACCAGGTCCCCGCGGCGGTGATCGCGCTGAAGCAGGGGTTCGGCCGGCTGATTCGCTCGGTGAAAGACCGCGGCGTGCTGGCGCTTCTCGATAATCGCGTGCTCAAACAGCGCTACGGAAAGATTTTTATGGACAGTTTGCCCGCCTACAGGAAGACAAAAGATCTGGCGGACGTGCAGCAGTTCTTTACGCCCGCCTCCGGGGATTGAAGGGCCCTATCGCCTGATCACCTGCGGGCCCGCGCTGGCGCAATCTTCAAGGACTTCGATGACGATTTCCCGAACGGCAAATTCGTCGTGCGTAGCGTGCGACGAGGTGGTAACACTGTGGAGCGCGACCCGGCCTGCCTCAATGTCGTCGGCCAGTTGGCGCAACGCCGCCACAGCTTTAGCGTCATTCAGCCCAAAAGCATGCCTTCCGGCGCGGTCGGCACACTCCGCTGCATCGATGGATTTTGGAACTCCACTCATGCTCTCTTCCCCCCAGCTAAGAACGGTCCGCGCACCGCTCTTTGCTTCCAAACTTTCGAGTAGCAACTGGTGGCCCACTCGCCATTTGCCGGAGCCCCAGGCCGGTCGCGAGCTGAGCGAGAATGAGACTTTTCTCATCTAAGCGATAAACGCCGCATTTTGAGTGCAATGAGGAAGAGCATGCAGTTGAGGCCGTGATTCGAACCGTGATCAAGAGGTAAATGCTGTCGGGCTTCAAACTTGAGCAACGTGTCAGAAAAGCCCACCATGGTGCGTTTAGGACACGCCCCCTCGCTCGTACGATTGGCGGCGATTTACAATAGAAGATTGGGATGTCCGGCTTGGCGCAAACGGACAACATCGGTCCCAAAAAAAGGGGAACGGATGTACGAGGTTACGGTTGAAGACTCATTTGCCGCGGGGCACTATCTGCGCAACTACAAGGGGAAATGCGAGAACCCGCACGGGCACAATTACAAGGTGCGGGTCACGTTGCGCGGCGCCGCCCTCGATAAAGCCGGCCTGCTGCTGGACTTCAAGGACCTGAAAGAGGTCATGAAAGGGATCATCGACCGCCTTGACCATCAGATGCTCAATGACATTGTGCCCTTTACCGAGTTGAATCCATCAGCCGAGAACCTGGCGAAATACTTCTATGACCAGGCGAACAGCCGTTTGCAGTCGCTGACCACCGGGCGCGTCACGGTGAAGGATGTAACCATCTGGGAGACGGACACGACCACGGCGCGATATTCAGAATAAGGCCCCGGCACAGCGGTCCCCGGGCCGGCAACCTTCAAATGCAGAGCGTTTTCAATGCAGATCGTTTGAATGCAGCTCGTTGAATGCAGATCATAGAAATCTATCGATCGATCCAGGGCGAGTCGTCCTTCGCTGGGATACCGTGTATCTTCGTGCGCCTGGCGGCATGCAATCTGCGTTGCGTCTGGTGTGACAGCGAATACACGTTTACCGGCGGGAGAAAAATGCCGAGCGAAGAGGTTGAAGCGGAGATCGCAAGGCTTGCCAACGGTGGATTAGTGGAGATCACCGGCGGCGAGCCCATGTTGCAGGAGCGCGAACTTCTGCCGCTGATGGAGCGCCTGATCGCCCGCGGTTACACGCTGCTGCTGGAGACGAGCGGCGAACGTCCGCTGGAGAAGGTCCCGGCGGCGGTGCACAAGATCGTGGACGTAAAGTGCCCGGGCTCCGGCGAAGGCGGCTCGTTCCGGTTGAGCAACCTTGGAGCGCTCACCGCTCGGGACGAAGTGAAATTCGTGCTGACTGACCGGGCCGACTATGAATTTGCGCGCAACTTTACCCGCGAACATCAGTTAGAAAAGAAGGCAGGGGGCGTGCTGTTCTCGCCGGCGTTTTCGAAGCAGCCGACGTCACAGCGTGACAGCTCCAACTGCCTGCTGGATCCTCGGCTGCTCTCGGAATGGATCCTGGAAGACGGCTTGAATGTGCGTCTGAGTTTGCAGATCCACAAATTCATCTGGGAGCCGGCCACCAAGGGCGTATGAGGTGTTCTCGCTTCTGCGGTGAACGCGAAATTGGAGCTCCTTCCGACCCTAAGGGCGAGACGCTGGTCAGGGGTGAAGATCACGCTGCCAAAGTGACGCGTAACACTGCTCGAGCACGAAAGTTTTGCGATAATTAAATAAGTGGGGTGAGCAGCTATTCAGGTTGGCGGCTCATCTCAAACGAAATACGGTCCAAAAACAAGTGGTTGCTGTGTCTTTAGAAAAACCGCGATCGGTGGTGCTCCTGAGCGGGGGGATGGATTCGTGCGTGTGCGCTGCGCTTGCGGTCCGTGACAGCGAAACGGCCGCGCTGCACGTCAGCTACGGCCAAAGAACAGAAGATCGCGAGCGCTGGGCTTTCGAGCGGATTTGTGACCGGCTGAAGATAAAACGGCGGCTCGCGCTTAAGAATGACACGCTCAGCATCATCGGCGGATCGGCGCTTACGGACCGAGACATCAGTGTTCCGGCAGCCGGCGAGCAGATTGGGGCGAAGATCCCAGTGACGTATGTTCCGTTCCGCAATGCGCATTTCCTGGCCGCAGCTGTGAGCTGGGCGGAGGTGCTGGGCGCAGAAAAGGTTTATATCGGCGCGGTGGAGCAGGACAGCTCGGGCTATCCCGATTGCCGGCCCGCGTATTATGACGCGTTCAACCAAGTGATCAAGGCAGGAACGCGCGAAGGCCGGATCGAGATCGTCGCGCCGCTGATCAGGATGCGCAAAGCGGAGATCGTGGAGCTGGGACTGGAGCTGGGGGCCCCGTTCGATTTGACCTGGTCCTGCTACAGCCGCGAAGATAGGGCTTGCGGAGTATGCGAGAGCTGCGTACTGCGGCAGCGAGCCTTTGCTGAAGCCGAGGCGCATGATCCCGTCCCGTACATGCCGCTGGCCGCGGGCCAGGAAAGATAGAATAAGAGTTTGAAGCCGGAGGGTTCGACACCAATGAAGACGAGAACAATTTATGGAGTGATGGCAGCGCTGCTGCTGACGCTGGCAGCCGGGTTGGGCTGGTCGCAGGCAACTTCAGGCAAGGTCGTGGGCCGGATCACCAGCCAGGGCAAGCCCGTGGCCAATGCGCAGATTACGATTACCAACACTGCGACCGGCAGGAGTTACAAGTTCAAAGCCGACAAAGACGGGAACTTCTCCGCAGTGGGTATTGCTTTCGGGGAATATGAACAGGAGATTGCGGATGGCAGCGGCGAAAAACTGCTGAAGCGCAAGGTTTCAATCACCGGCAACCAGGGCGCGGTAAAGGGTCAAAGCGGCGCTCCAGATGATCTCTCCGTTGACGTCGGATCCGGCAGCGGGCCCAAAATCAGCGACGCTGAAATGGCCAAGCTCAAGGCTGAACGGGAAAAGGCCCTGAACGAAAATGCGCTGATCCAGCAGTTGAATCCCGCGCTGCAGACCAAAAACTGGGAAGCGGCGGAGCCTATTCTTCACCAGCTGGTCACCATGAACCCGAATCGCTGGGAATATCAACAGGCGCTGGGCAACGCCGAACTCAGCCTGGGGAAGTATGACGATGCTGTAGCCACCTACGAGAAAGCCATTCCGCTGGCGGAAAATGCCACCAAAGCGGACCCGAAGGCTGATCCGGCCAAAGCCAAGGCCGGCGTGGCCCAGATGCTCACCAACGAGGGCAACGCCTATCTGAAGTTGAAGCAGAATGACAAAGCGGTAGACGCATACACCAAGGCCGCGGCCATGGACCCTAATCCAGGGACGGCATACTTCAACCTGTGCGCCACGCAGTACAACTCGGGCAATACTCAGGGCGCGCTGGCCGCGTGCGACAAAGCCATTGCCGCCGATCCGAACCGGGCCGACGCGTATTACATCAAAGGCTCGCTCATGATGGCTGACAGCAAGCAGGATAAAGAGGGGAAGCTCACCGCGCCTCCGGGCACGGCGGAAGCGCTCAACAAATACCTGGAGCTTGCTCCAGACGGTCCACACGCCAACGATGTGAAGCAGATGTTGGCTTATATCGGCGCGAAGATCGAGACTACCTACAAGGAAAAGAAGAAAAAGTAACGGTCGCTCCGGCGTAAAGGAAGGGCGGCCGTTCCGCCCTTTTTTCTTGCCGATGATCTACAGGGCTGATGATCAACGCAGCCGCGAATACGCTGCTCGGGAGGGATGAAGGAAAATGAAGAAGAACCAAATTACTTTGGTCTTAATAGCACTCATGCTCACGTCGCTTGCGGTGTGCGCGCAGTCCGTAGGCGTGCCCGTGGAGGGCCGCGTGACGCAGGAAGGCCAGCCTCTGGCCAACGCGCAGGTGGTTCTCACCAATATCGACAACGGAAAGAGCTACAAGACCAAGACGGACAAGAGTGGCGCCTTCAGCATGGTGGGCATCCCCCGCGGAAACTTCACCGTCGAGGTCCTGGGTGAGAAGGGGGAAAAGCTCTTCAAACAATCGACCACCATCGGCAGTGAGCAGGGCGGCACCGGAGCCAACGCTTTCATGACCATCGATGTTCCCAAAGGCGGAGTGGCTGCAGGCGATCTGGCCGGTCCCAAGCTGAGCAAAGAGGAGATCGCCAAAATCGAAGCCGACAACAAGAAAATTGCCGGCCTGAACTCACTGATCAAGGATTCCGAATCGGCCCGCCAGGCACAGGACTGGCCCAAGGCTGAGAGCACGTTGAAGCAACTGATCGCCGCTGCTCCGGACAGCTCGCGCTGGGATTTTTACATGTTCCTGGGCGAAGCCCAGAGCAAACAGAGCAAGTTCCAGGATGCTGCCGAGAGCTACGACAAGGGAATCAAAGCCGCGGAAGAAGTGGCTTCCGGCTCTGTACGGGCCAATGACAAGATTCCCGCGCTGACTCCCGCATCGGCCAAAGGTGGCCTTGTCCGCATGCTGACCTCGCAGGCCAATGCCGATCTGAAGTTGCAGAAGCAGGAGGAAGCAATCGCTGCGCTCAAGAAGGCCACTCAGGTTGATCCCGGTTCCGGTCTGGCTGCCTACAATCTCTGCGGCGTCACCTACAGCGCTGCCAAGGTTGATGAGGCCAAAGCCGCCTGCAACAAATATCTCCAGCTGGAACCGAACGGCCAACACGCTGAAGAGGTGAAGAGCTTTTTGGCTGCGATGGGCGGCCCAAAATAGATGGAGCAACATCCCTTGAAGAAGCGGCCGTCAGGCCGCTTTCTTATTTGCACTAGAATCAGAACCGGTGATGCCATTCGACATCGTGACCCGACTCGCCACCCCGGCGGACCTTCCTGTGCTGGGCAAGCTGATTGAAGCTTCCGTACGCAAGCTGCAGGCCCAAGACTACTCGGCACCGCAAATGGAGGCAGCCCTCCAGACCGTCTTTGGCGTCGATAGCCAGCTTATCGCTGACGGCACGTACTTCGTTGCGGAAGCCGCTTCCCCCGGTGTTTCCAGCGATCGCCGCGCAGGCGCCAGTCTGGTGCTTGCGGGCTGCGGCGGCTGGAGCAAGCGCAAGACGCTCTATGGCGGCGATCAATGGCGGGAGCGCCAGGATGACCTGCTTGATTCAAAGACCGACGCCGCCAAAGTGCGGGCCTTCTTCGTTCATCCCGACTGGGCGCGCTGCGGCGTGGCCAGCGCCATTCTCGATGCTTGCGAGAATGCCGCTCGCGAAGCGGGCTTCACCCGTTTTGAAATGGGCGCAACGCTCACCGGGGAAAAGTTTTTTCGCGAACGGGGGTATGTCGCTCAGGAGCGGATCGAATTGTCCCTGCAAAGCGGGATCACACTGCCGATAGTTCACATGGTGAAGACCGATCCACCTGGCCACTCGCGCAGTGCGAAGTATTAATCAGGCCTGAGCCGATCAGCTTCCAGGAAATCTCCTTGCGGGCGAGGCCGGTTTGCGGGCCGAGCCCGCTGCCTCAGGAGCAGAACAATCGTTGTTGTAGGAGAATCGTCGGCGGTTTGGAGCGCAGGGACAGGATAAAAGTTGTACACTTGTGGCGAAAAATGAATGGCCGTTCAGTCGGTATCCCGAACGGCTGTGGCAGGAGGCCCCATGGACCTGAATCTCAGCCCCGAAGAACTCAAGTTCCGCGACGAGCTGCGCGCCTGGCTCGCGGCCAACGTTCCCGATGATTGGGATGAGCGCCGCGAAGAGCCCATGGAGGCGCGTTTCAACTATCTCAAGCGCTGGCAACGCAAGCTCTACGAAGGCGGGTGGGCCGGAATTTCCTGGCCCAAAGCCTACGGCGGCCGCGGCGCCAGCCTGATGGAGCAGGTCATCTTCTGGCAGGAGATGGCGCTGGCCCAGGCGCCGCCGCTGGCCAATGTGCTCGGTCTGGGCATTATCGGGCCGACGATTATCGCCTTC
This sequence comes from Candidatus Angelobacter sp., assembly GCA_035717005.1. GTDB lineage: Bacteria > Acidobacteriota > Terriglobia > Terriglobales > Acidobacteriaceae > Angelobacter. Next base: position 5,421 of record DASTJB010000200.1, on the reverse strand, counting down.
GGCACCGAAGCGCAGAAGAAACGCTACCTGGCGAAGATCCTCAGTGCTGAAGAGATCTGGTGCCAGGGCTTTTCCGAGCCCGATGCCGGCTCTGACCTGGCCAACGTCCGCTGCGAGGCCGCGCTTCAGGGCGATCACTACATCGTCAACGGGCAGAAAGTCTGGAACAGCTATGGCTGGGCCGCCGACTGGTGCGAGCTGGTGGTCCGCACCGACCCCAACGTGCCCAAACACAAAGGGCTCACAGTCCTGCTGTTGGACATGAAAACGCCCGGCGTGGAAGTCCGCCCGCTGCGCCAGATGACCGGCGAAACCGAATTCAACGAACTCTTCTTCCACGACGTGCGCGTGCCGGCGGAGAACGTGGTGGGAAAAGTCAATGAAGGCTGGAACGTGGCCATGGGCACGCTGATGCACGAGCGTGGGACCTTTGGCGCGGGATTGCAGATTACTTATCGCCGCAACATGGAGCGGCTGATCGACTTGGCGAAGAGCACGAAACGAAACGGCGGTACAGCGGCCGAAGATCCCATCATCCGGCAGAAGCTGGCGCAATGTTACGCCGAAATCGAGATCATGCGCGCCAACCAGATGCGCGCCTTCAGCCGCATCAGCGCCACGGGCGTGCCTGGGCCGGAAGGCTCGATCCAGAAAATCTTCTGGAGCGAACTGAACCAGCGCTTCCAGCAGATTGCACAGGAACTGCTGGGGCCGCATGGTCAGCTTGAGGCCGGCGATGATCACGCTATCGACAACGGCATGTGGGCTTACGGATATTTGCGCTCGCGCGGCAACACGATTGAGGCGGGCACGTCAGAAATTCAGCGCAACATCATCGGGCATTTTGTGCTGGGACTGCCGAAGAGCTACTAGAAAAACAGCCGTTAGCTCTTGGCCCTTAGCCAGAGCAGGAGAGACATCATGCAATTCGGATTGAGTGAAAGCCAGCAGATTCTGAAAGACACCGCGCGCAAATTCTTCGCCGGAGAATGTCCCATCGCGGCCGTGCGCAAGTTGATGGAGACCGACACTGCCTTCGACGCGGCGCTCTGGTCCAAGCTGGCGGAGCAGGGCTTTACCGCCATTACCGTGCCGGAAGAGTGCGGGGGCATGGGCCTGGGCACGGTCGAGCTGATCCTGGTGATGGAAGAGGCGGGTTACGCGCTGCTGCCCGGGCCATTGTTCTCGACAGTCGCGCTGGCCGCGCCGGTGATTGATGCGCTGGGAACGGCGGCTCAACTGAAGAAATACCTGGGCCCGATTGCCGCAGGACAAGCTCGCTCAACCGTCGCCCTGGTCGAGAAAGATGGAAGCTGGAATCCCAGCCACATCCAGCTTTCGTCGGCAGGTGATCGCCTGAGCGGAACCAAGCTGTTTGTGACCGACGCCGCAGCAGCGAACTTCATCGCGGTTGCCGCCCGCAACGGCGTGTTTGTGGTCGAGGCAAACGCTCCGGGAATGCGGATGGAGCCCATGAAAGGTATGGACCTGACGCGCAAGATCTATTCCATCGAATTCAAGAATACGCCGGCGGAAAGGCTGGCGGGCAGTGGCGACCTCGGCCGCGCGCTGGACATCGCAGCCGCCGCGCTGGCCGCGGAGATGACCGGCGGCATGCAGCGCGTGTTGGAAGCCACCGTGGCCTACGCCAAGACGCGCAAACAGTTTGGCAAGCCCATCGGCATCTTTCAGGCGGTACAGCATCTGTGCGCCGACATGTACCTTGAGACCGAGAGCTCGCGCTCGGCCGCCTACTATGCGTCATGGGCCCTCCAGGAAAATGCGCCGGATGCCGCAAAAGCTGTCTCCATTGCCAAAATGTACGCCAGTGATGCCAGCCGGACAGTGGGCAATCGCGGGATACAGGTGCACGGCGGAATGGGCTTCACCTGGGAGAACGATCTTCATCTGTACTATCGCCGGGCCAAGGCCTCAGAAACAATGCTGGGCGACGCAACGTTCCATCGTGAGCGGATCGCGAAGCTGGTGATCGACGGGGCGAAAGCAAGCAGCGGAAGAGAGAACGAGCGAGCGGAAGTCGCGATGAGTAAGTAGCAGGCATCCCGAAGTCCCGAGGGGAGCGAGGGATCACTACCCTTAGGAAGAACTGCGGAGGAATGAATTTACGCGAAGATCATTTTCAGGCGATAGCGATCCCTTGCTTCGCTCGGGATTCAAAACTCACTTCGCTGACCCTGCCGCGCTACCCTTCTTTGACTCAGCCAGCGCCTGATAATAACTATCGTAGAAATCCAATCCAGCCTTGTTGACCCTGGCGCGGACGGCGATCTGGTCGCCTAACTCGAGCGATTGGTCTTCCGCAGCGTTGTAGGCCGGCCATTTGGGAAGGCCATTACCATTGGGATTGCCGGTGGCAGCGAAGTTCACCCAATAGCTCATCATGGCGTCGCTGAGTTTGTGGTCGGCGACTTCCCACGGGAACGGCCAGAAGAACGTTCCGAAGACGTAGGGAATTTCCGACGCGTGAAAGGCGCGCAGGCGCTCGCTCTGCGGCCCCGGAGGGCGGCGGCTGAAGTAGTAGAGATACGCGGGCTGATGGCCGGTCTTCGTGGCCGCGCGCGCCCAGCTACGCATCTCCCAGCCAAAGACCTGGTCGCGATAGGCGGAGTAAAACGACTTTACAGCCTGTTCGTCGCTAGCGGCAGGATAAATCTTGAGCATCTGGCCGGCCTCCGCGCCGTAACGCTGATAGACACCCGCTGTGAATAAAGCGGCCTTCAGATTTGCCGCCTGGGGCGCGAGCGTAGTGCCTTCATCGGCGTTGTACCCGGCAATCAGCGGCACGTCGTTCTGCTTGCCCTGGGCAAAAATTGTGGCAATGTCCTGCGGTACCACCCAGCCATCGACCATTGGCCTCACTGTGTCAGTCTCGGCGGCTTTTAGGATTTCTTCTGCGGATTTTGCGCGCAGCGTCTTCAACACGTCTTTCGCGGGGACAGCGGGCGCACCGTCTTTCGACCCGGCGCCCGATAACAACGAAGAAGCCAGCTTCTCGCCTTCCCCCTCCGCCTCAGCCAGAGACTTCATGGGCGCGAACGAGGCGCCGCTTTCGCCGATGGCGCGATGGAACAGCCCTTTGGCCAGCGGACTGGCCATGAGTGCATTCACTGACCATGATCCTGCTGATTCACCGAATATGGTCACGCGGTCCGAATCGCCCCCGAAGGCCGCAATGTTCTTCTTCACCCATTCGAGCGCGGCAATCTGGTCGAGCAGCGCGTAGTTGCCGGAGGCATGATGTCCGGATTCGGCGCTCAGGGCGGGATGCGCGAAGAAGCCGAAAATCCCGAGACGGTAGTTGATGGTCACAACCACCGCGCCTTTGCGCGCCAGGTTCTCGCCGTTGTAGGCCTCCGATCCGCTGTAACCGCGTGTAAAGCCGCCGCCGTGGATCCACACCATCACGGGCAGTCGATCATTGGCCGATTTGGCCGCGGTGAAGATGTTCAGGTAGAGGCAATCTTCGCTCATGGCGGGCAGCTTGGCCTGGTAGATTGCAGCCGCAGCGGGATAAGGCGTCTGCCAGCAGGCATTCGGAAGTTCCGTGGCCTGGCGCACGCCCTGCCATGGCGCCGCAGGCTGAGGCGCCTTCCAGCGGAGATCGCCTACGGGCGACGCAGCATAGGGAACGCCGCGATAGACCCTTACTTCGGGCGACCCGCCGGTAGTGCCGTTGATCAAACCCTGTTCGACGCGTACGGGACCTGTAGCGGCGACGATGGTCGTGGAACTCAGGGTAAGGACTCCCAGTGCAAAAAGAACTACGCTCGAGCGTCGGCTCATGGTAGCTGGCCTCAATGAAGATGTAAAAGCTAATTGAACGACGGAATCTGCTGCGGGCCCTTGCCCGGCTGCGGCTTGTGGGTCTCGCGCGCCGAGGCGACCTCCTGCTGTTGCGCTGCGGCCGCGGCCGCTGCCTCAGCGGCGGCCTTGAGATCGATAATGCGCGTTTGCTGGTACGTGTAGGCGATGCGGTGAATGATCGTGATCGTCGACAGCACGGCCAGTACCCAGAGCACCGGCGCCATGGCGCCCCAGCGTGCGAACAGCGCCCCGATGATGACCAGCACCACGCGCTCCGGCCGCTCCATGAAGCCAACCTTGCAGGAGCCGATCAGCGACTCAGCGCGCGCACGCGTGTAGCTCACCATGACGGAGCTGACCATCACGAAGGCCACCAGCACGAGGTAGAAAAAGTGGTTGCCGCGAGCGTAGTAAACCAACAAGCCGAAGAAAAGCACCACGTCGCTATAGCGGTCGATGACGGAATCAAAAAACGCGCCGAAGGTTGTGACCTGGCCGGTGGCCCGGGCCACGCGTCCGTCCACCATGTCAAAGATGCCGGCGCCGATGATCACCAGCCCGGCATAGAGAAACATGCGCGAGTAATTCTGCGGGTTGGCGTAGCCGAAGAGCACCGCCGCAATGGCGTTAATGACCAGACCGAGGAAGGTAAGTACGTTGGGCGAAATGCGGGTCAGCGCGAGACCGCGGACAATCGCGTGCAGCAGCACGCGGCAGGCGCGTCCAAACGCTCCGGTCCAGGTCATGAAGCCTCGTCGTGGATGGTCACCAGTTGCAGGACCTCAAGTTCGCGTTTGCCGTTCGGCGTCACCACCGTGGCGGTATCGCCGACCTTCTTTCCCATCAACCCGCGGCCGATGGGCGAGGTGGTGGAAATCAACCCCTTGGAAACGTCCGATTCCTCGCTGGTTACCAATGTGTAAACAATCTCTTCTTCTTTGTGATTATCGAAAACCGTCACCTTGGAACCGAAAGCAACGCGGTCTTTGGGAATGTTGCTCAGGTTCACCAGCGCCAGTTCGCCCGCCCGCTTCTTGAGCTGGCCGAGGCGCGCGTTGACGAATTCCTGACGCTGCTTGGCCATGTGGTATTCGGCATTTTCGCTCAGGTCGCCCATGGCGACGGCTTTTTTGATCTCTTTGGGAAGCTCATGGGCCAATTCATGCTCCAGGGCGCGAATCTCTTCTTCCAGCTTCCTTTTGATGTGTTCGGGCATGTGCTCGAGAAAGAATACTCCTTGGCCGGGATTCGGTGGGACTCAAAAACGCAATTATAAACCTTTCCGGGTGAATACGTTAACCCGGGCCTGGCCCTTCCAAGCTGAATTATTTTTCGTTCCGATATGCGAAAAAGCCCATGAATATTGCCAAAAATGGACAAAAAGTTTATAATGTTTTCTGTCGATGTTCCCCCGCGAGTGTCCCATCCAGGGTGTTTCATGAATGGTCAATTGAACTTTCAAATTGGTGACAAAGTAGTTTATCCGAACCACGGTGTAGGGGTAATTGAACAGATCAGCAGCCGCACCATAGGCCCCAACGTCCACAAATTTTATCTTCTCAAGATCAAAGCCAGCAGCCTGAAAGTGGAAGTCCC
>DASTJB010000199.1:0-2420 GCA_035717005.1 Candidatus Angelobacter sp. | reverse complement strand
GAGAGGCTCTTCCGCAACCTGCTGCCGCGCTACATTGCGGTACAGCTCTATCGCGCGATGCTGGAGTCGGAGGCGGCCGAGCACGCAGCCCGCATGACCGCCATGGATTCGGCGACGAACAATGCATCGGACATGATTGACGCGCTCACGCTGCAGATGAACCGCGTGCGCCAGGCAAAGATCACCAAGGAGATCATCGAGATCGTGAGCGGAGCCGCGGCGGCGCAATAAAGCATCTGGTGATCGGGTGATCGGAAAAAGCAAGAGTTCCTGGCCGCGGATTTCGCGGATGAACGCAGAGTGATTCATCGGAGACCGGAAAGAAAAAAATTTGGCCTTTAGCAAAGCATGCAGGCAGCGAAGACACAAAGGCTAATTGCTGGTTGCTAATGGCTAATTGCTGGAAAAGAGATTATGGCTACTGAAAATGTTGGCAAGGTGATACAGATCGCGGGTCCCGCGGTTGACGTGGAATTTACACCCGGGAACCTGCCGCCGATTTACCAGGCGTTACGCGTAACCAGCGAAGGATTCAAAGTGCCCGACCCTGTCGATGTAGTGCTGGAAGTGCAGCAGCATCTGGGGGAGAGCCGCGTGCGTACGGTCGCCATGCAGGCCACTGACGGCATGGTGCGCGGCATGAAGGCTATTGACCAGGGCGGGCCGATCTCTGTGCCGGTGGGCAAAGGCACGCTGGGGCGCGTGATGAACGTAATCGGCGAGTCGGTGGACCAGCTTGGCCCCATTACGGCCACAAAGAAGCTGCCCATCCATCGTCCGGCGCCGGCCTTCGACGAGCAATCGACCAAGGCGGAGATGTTTGAGACCGGCGTGAAAGTCGTGGACCTGATCCAGCCATTTCTCAAGGGCGGAAAGATCGGGCTGTTCGGCGGCGCAGGCGTAGGCAAGACCGTTGTGATCATGGAGCTCATCAACAACGTAGCCAAGCAGCACGGCGGCTACTCGGTTTTTGCCGGCGTGGGCGAGCGCACCCGCGAAGGCAACGACCTGTGGCTGGAGATGAGCGAGTCCGGCGTGATCAAGCCGGGAGTTCCGGAAGAGTCGAAGGCTGCGTTGATTTACGGTCAGATGACCGAGCCTCCGGGAGCACGCCTGCGCGTGGCGCTGACTGGGCTGACCGTGGCCGAATATTTCCGTGACGACGAAGGCGCGGACACGCTGCTCTTTATCGACAACATCTTCCGCTTCACCCAGGCGGGATCAGAAGTTTCCGCCCTGCTGGGCCGCATGCCTTCCGCCGTGGGATATCAGCCGAACCTGGCCACCGAGATGGGCGAGTTGCAGGAGCGCATTACCTCCACCAAGCGCGGATCGATCACCTCCGTGCAGGCCATCTACGTGCCGGCCGACGACCTCACCGATCCAGCGCCGGCCACAACCTTCGCCCACCTGGATGCGACCACGGTGCTCTCGCGCCCGCTGACCGCGATCGGAATTTATCCGGCGGTCGATCCGCTGGCTTCCACCTCGCGCATTCTCGATCCGCACATCGTGGGGCAGGAGCACTATGACGTGGCACAGGGCGTAAAGCGCATTTTGCAGCGCTACGCCGACCTGCAGGACATCATCGCCATCCTGGGCCTGGAAGAATTGAGCGAGGAAGACAAGCTAACGGTCGCCCGCGCCCGGAAAGTGCAGAAGTTCCTCTCCCAGCCGTTCCACGTGGCCGAGCAGTTTACGGGCATGAAGGGACGCTATGTGAAGATCGCCGACACCGTGCGCAGCTTCAAGGAGATCATCGAAGGCAAGCACGATGACGTTCCCGAGCAGGCCTTCTACATGAAGGGCGCCATCGACGAGGTGCTGGAAGCGGCCGAGAAGATGAAAGCCGGAGCCGCAGCGTAAACGCACATGGCAGAGAGCAACACAATTCAGCTCGAAGTAGTCACGCCGGAGCGGCTGGTGGTGAACGAGACGGCCGAGTACATCGAGATCCCGGGCAAGACCGGCTACATCGGCGTGCTGCCGGGCCACGCGCCGCTCATCACCGAGCTGGCCGTGGGCGAGATCAGCTACCGCACCGGAGCAGACACCAAGCGGCTGGCGGTAGCCTGGGGCTTTGCCGAGGTGCTGCAGAACAAAGTCACCATTCTGGCCGAGACCGCGGAGAAAGCGGAAGAGATCGATACGGCGCGCGCTGAAGCCGCGAAGAAAAAAGCCGAAGCCGAGCTGCTAAAGGCCGGGCCTGAAGGCAACAAGGACGCGCAGGCGGCGCTGCAACGGGCGAACGCACGGCTGGAAGTGGCGGGAAAGAAATAGTTCTTACCGCGGATTTACGCGGATGAACGCGGATCTTTTGATTCTGTCGCTGCGCTCCAAACCGCCTGCGATCAACCTAGGGTTCTCTCGCTTCGCTCGGGATTAATTCTCAGTTAAAATCCGCCGTTCCCACCCGCAGC